>JAGWYG010000160.1 GCA_018969485.1 Chloroflexota bacterium | reverse complement strand
GCGTGCCTTGCCGCCGCCTGCGCGGCGCTCGTCGCCGCCGGCTCGATCCTGTCGGAAGACGTGGTGACGGGTCTGATCGGCGATGCACCGCCCGATGCCGTGCGCGTCGTCACCGCCCGGCTTGGCATCGTGGCTGCCGCCATCGCCGTCGCCGTGATGGCGACCTTCAGTGGCGACCCGCTGCAGATCGCACTGTCGGCACTGTCGATCTCGTCAGCAGCCGGATTTCCGGTCCTGGTGCTGGCTGTGTTCTGGAAGCGCCTGACGCCTCTGGGGGCCGCGGCAGCCATGATTGCCGGCTTCGGCATCGCGACGAGCTGTCTCATCCTGGCGGCGGCCGGCGTCACGGTGCTGTCGCTGCCGCTCGCAGGCGTGCTCGGCATGATCGCGGCATTCACTGCCGGCGCAGTGGTGACGCCGATGACGCCCGCTGCGAGCCGCACGGCGCACGAGTTCCTTCGCGACATGCGCGTGCCGGGCGGCGAGACGATTCTCGACCGGCGCGCGCGTCTGGAACGTTTGCGGCGGATCGCCGACGAGTGACGCCAGGCCGCCCCCCCCCCGCGCGTTCATGAAACGGCGGCAATCGGGATGTTGAATGACTGGTAAGGCGGCGGTTTACCAACATCGGCGGCGGTGGAACGAAAAGCCCGCGTAACCGCGTTCCAGGATTCTGCCGCAGACAGATGCGATCACGGCGGCCTTGAGCGGCGGCGCGCTTGATGCTCTAGGGATAGTGCGCGCCCGACGCGCCGAGGATGCCGGAACGGACATGGGATTGGAACGCGACCTGCTGAAGCCCTACGCGACGATCGAGCCCTATGCGCATGGCTGGCTCGACGTCACCGGCGGCCACGAGATCTATTACGAGGAGTGCGGCGCGCCTGGCGGCAAGCCCGTGCTGATCGTGCACGGAGGCCCCGGCGGCGCATCGAACCCCACGATGCGCCGCTTCCATGATCCGCGGCTGCACCGGATCGTGCTGTTCGACCAGCGCGGCTGCGGCCGTTCGCGCCCGCATGCCTGCATCGACAACAACACGACCTGGGATCTCGTCGCCGACATGGAGCGGCTGCGGCGCCACCTCGGCATCGAGCGCTGGCAGCTGTTCGGCGGCTCCTGGGGCAGCACGCTGGCGCTGGCCTACGCACAGACGTTCCCCGAGCGGGTGAGCGAACTCGTCCTGCGCGGCATCTTCCTGCTGCGGCAGGCCGAGCTCGACTGGTTCTACCAGGACGGCTGCAATTGGCTGTTCCCTGACGCCTATGCCGAATTCGTCAAGCCGATCCCGCCCGCCGAGCGCGGCAACATGATCGAAGCCTATCATCGCCGCCTCGTGCATGCCGACCGGCGGGTGCAGATCGAGGCTGCGCGCGCCTGGTCGGTCTACGAGGGATCGACCATGTCGCTGCTGCAGGACCCCGAGCGGCTGCGGCTGTTCTCGACCGACAACTACGCGATCGCGTTCGCCCGCATCGAGTGCCACTACTTCTACAACCGCGGCTTCATGGAGCAGGACGGCCAATTGCTCGCCAATGCCAACCGGCTGCGGCGGATCCCCGGCATCATCGTGCACGGCCGCTACGACGTGGTGACGCCGGTGCGCAGCGCGCTCGATCTCAAGGCGCAGTGGAAAGAGGCCGAGCTGGCGATCGTGCCCGACGCCGGGCATGCGCTGACCGAGCCCGGCATCGTGCATGAGCTGATCCAGGCCACCCGCCGCTTCGCGCGCGGGTGAACCGGCTCAACGACCGTCGAGCAGCGTCTCTTTCGCGCTGTTGATCTGGGCCGCGAGCGCGTGCGAGCCGCCGCGGTCGGGATGCACCTTCATCATCAGCTCGCGGTGGGCGCGGCGGATGTCGTCCTCGCTGGCGCCGGGGCCGAGGCCCAGGATCTCGAGCGCGGTTTCCCGCGACATGCCGGTGCCGCTGCCGGCGCGCGATCCACCGCCGTTGCTGGTGCCGCCGCGCCGGGCCGCATCGTCGCGCCAGGTGGGATGGGCGCGGTCGAGCCAAGTCTCCAGTATTTGCGCCGACGGCGGATCGGTGAACTGCCACTCCTGCCACAGCGCGGCGACCTCGGCCGGGCGCAGCTCATCGAGCCGCCGGCCGGCGTGTGGCCCCTTGCGGATCTCGGCGTGGAGAGCGCCGCTCGCATGATCGAGCTCGGCATCGAGATGGTCGGTCGTGACGCGCGAGGTCTGCGAGGCGCGCTGGCCCGCGCCCTGGCCGAGCCATGCCGGCCGCACGTTGCCCATCAGCATCCAGACGCCGGCGCCGATGAGCCAGATCGCGTAGCCGACAAGGCCCCGCAGTGCCAGCACGCCACCGGCCGCCAGCGCGGCGAGGCCACCGGTGATGCGCAGATGCCAGGCGAGCTGGGCGGGATTGGCGACCGCAAAGCGGTTCAACGCCCACAGGACCAACAGCAGCGCGATGATGCCCAGCAAGAAGAACTGCATGGGAGCCAGCCTATCTCATCTGCCCGATCAGGGCGCGGGCCCCGGGCACGCCCTGCGATGCGAGCTGACGCAGCGCGGCCGACCCACCCGCAGCATAGACAGCCACTGCCGACAGGAGGTCGCGGAGCTGGCGCGCCGAGCCCGGATCGAAGCGGCACCAGGCGCCATTCGTGATGCGCGCGACCTCGCGGAACGCGCGCTCGGCCGCCGGATCATGACCCTCCTGGAACAGGAAGACGGGAATGCCGAGCACGGCCAGCTCGCCGGCGCGGTGGCAAAGTTCGTCGACGTTCTCCTCCATCGCATCGCCGACGTGCACCAGCGCGTTGACCCGGCGCGCCTCCGCCTCGCGGCGGGCATGCGAGAGCACCTTGCGGATCTGCGTGTAGCCGCCCGCGCACGTGACCTGCGTCATGAGCCGGGCGAGGGCCGCGGGCTCGGTCACCCAGCGCGAGGCGCGACACTCGTCGGTCCCGCGGAAATAGATGAGCTGCACGTCGAGGCCGCCCACCGTGCGCACCGCCTCGAACATCTCCGACTGGAGTTGCAGCGCCATGTCCCAGGTCGGCTGCCGGCTCATGGTCGCATCCATGGCGAAGATCAGCCGCCCGCGGGTGCCGGGCGCCGGTGCCGTCGCACGCGCGCGGGCGACAAAGGCGGCGACGTCGGCGTCCGAGGACGAGACCGCGGGAGCTCCCGCCCCGCTGGCAGGCGCGACCGGGCGCTCCGCCGAACCCGGATCGGGCGTCGCGGCCGGCGTGGTGGTCCGCGTCTTGGTATCCCTGGCCATGGGCCGCAATCCAACCGGCCGGCTCGAGCAGCCGGCCTCGTCATGATGTGGGTTGGCCGCGCCGCCAATCAATGGCTTGGACAGCGCGCCCCTGTCATCGAACCGTAAACCGAAACGCGCAAGGAGGGTCCCATCCCATCCGGAGTTCCGCACATGCCCTCCCCGAACCTCCCCGTTCTCGGCGCCGCTCTCACGCTGCCGTGGCTGCGCACGTACCGCGACTGGCTGCGCTCGGCCGATCGCGACGTGGAGGTGCAGGACTTCTTCGATGCCACGGTGCTCGACGGCGACTGGCGGCCGCTCGCCGCCGAGGTGCGCCGCGAACTCGACGGGCACAAGGGCCGCATCGGCGTGCATGGGCCGTTCTGGGGCTTCAATATCGCGACGCAGGATCCGGCCGTCCGCACGGTGGTGACCAAGCGGCTGCTGCAGGGCCTCGACGTGTGCGAGGCACTGAAGGCGACGCAGATGGTCGTGCACTCGCCCTACACGACCTGGGACCACAACAATCTCGACTACACGCCGGGCGCGCGGGGCAAGTCGATCGAGCGCGTGCACCAGGCGCTGGAGCCGGTGGTGCGCCGCGCCAGCGACATCGGCGTCACCCTGGTGATCGAGAACATCGAGGATGTCGACCCGCACCTGCGGGTGGAACTCGCCCGCTCGTTCGCGAGCCCGTCGGTGCGCGTGTCGCTCGACACGGGCCACGCCAACTACGCCCACCATGCGACGGGCGGCCCGCCGGTCGACTACTACGTGCACGCGGCCGGCATCATGCTGGAGCACGTTCACCTGCAGGATACCGACGGCTATGCCGACCGCCATTGGGCGCCGGGCGAGGGCAACATCCCGTGGGCAGAGGTGTTCCGCGCGCTCGAACTGCTGCCGGCCATGCCGCGCCTCATCATCGAGCTGCGCGACCGCGCCCATGTCATGGCCGGCGCCGAGCATCTGATCCGCCACGGCCTCGCCCGCTGAGGCGGGCAGGGCTCGTCACGCGTCGAAGGCCACGGTGCCGATGGCCATAGTGACGGCGGCCTGGGTGGGGTCGATGACCGGCACGCCGAGGGCGGCCTGCAGGGCGGCGCGATGGCGCGCCATGCCGGCGCAGCCCATGATCACGACGTCGGCGCCATCGCGCGTCACGAGGTCGCGGCCGACGCTGACCATGCGATCGAGCGTGGCGGGCCCGGAGGCCGCGTCGGCCACGCTCATCTCCAGAGGGCGCTCGCCGGCCAAGCGCGCATCGAGCCCCATCTCCCGCATGTAGCGAAGGTGCCGCGGGATCGAGCGGGCGGAAATGGCGATGACGCCGAAGCG
>JAGWYG010000046.1 GCA_018969485.1 Chloroflexota bacterium | reverse complement strand
GTTCACCACGCCCCGCTGTCACGAGTGCCGCACCCGCCAGAAGCCGGCGCTCGAGCGGCTGCGGCTGCGGCTCGCCGACGCGATCGACATCGTGGTCCTCGACGCCACCAGCCACGACGATCTCGTCGACCGGCTGGGAATCCTGACCGTGCCGGCCACCGTCGTCGTCGACGGCAGCGGCGTGGTACGCCAGATCAACCTCGGCTATGTCGACGAGCACGCGCTGGCCGCGCAGCTGGCATGACAATGTGGTGGTGGACGACGAGCGGCACAATGGCGTGGCAGCATCGCTCCCGTGCGCCATCATGTGATACACTGCTGGCGAAGGCCAGGCATCAATGATGGGGATCACATGAGCCACCAACCGGAGTCACTCGAGCGCTACATCGCTGCGACGACCGCATGGCGCGCACGCGCCGAAGAGGCCCTGCGCGCCGACGACGGATGGTTGACGGTCTGCGGCCTGAGCTGGCTGTCGGCGGGTGCGCATCGCGTGGGCAGCGATCGCGGCAGCGACGTCGTGCTGCCAGGCGGTGTCCCCGGCAGCGTCGGGCGGCTGGTGCGCCGTGACCGCACGGTGTGGTTCGAGCCGGCGCCGGCGAGCGGCGCGCTGGTCAACGGGATCCCCGCGACGACGATGCCACTGCGCTCGGATGCCGCCGGCGCGCCAGATGTCATCAGCATCGGTAGCTGTGCGCTCACCGTCATCGAGCGTGGCGAGCGCATCGGCGTGCGCGTCCGCGACCGCGAAAGCCTGGCGCGGCGCACGTTCACCGGCCGGATCTGGTTTGCGGTTGATCCCGCATGGCGCGTGCCGGCCACGCTCGTCGCGACCGACGTGCCGCGGCAGATCGCGATCACCAACGTCCTGGGCGACATCAGCCAGCACGAGTGCCGTGGCGAGCTCCGGTTCACGCTGAATGGCACCCCCCTGACGCTCGATGCGCTCGCCGGTGGCGATGGGCTGTTCCTCGTGTTTCGCGATCGCACCGCCGGCGTCGAGACCTACGGAGCCGCCCGGTTCCTGCAGGCCGATGCGCCGGTCGATGGGGTGACGTGGCTCGACTTCAACCAGGCTGTGAACCCGCCGTGCGCCTTCACCGCGCATGCGACCTGCCCGCTGCCGCCGCCGCAGAACATCCTGCCGCTGCGCGTGCCCGCCGGGGAGCGCTTCGTCGGGTGATGCGCGCCGCCGCGGGCGGGCATCAGGCATCACGCCAGCGGCACGACCTGCTGCAGCCTGATGCGACGCCAGGCGCGCCAGAGAAGCCCGGCCTCGATCGGGGCGACGACGACGAACAGCAGCCAGATCGTCAGCAGATCGAGCGACAGCATGCGGTCGAGCAACAGCGCGCATGCGACCACCAGCCAGTGGATGAGGCTCGAGATCACCATCGGCGTGCGGGTGTCGCCGACGCCGCGCAGCGCCCCGCCGTAGACGAAGGTCAGCGCCCAGCAGACCTGAGCCGCAGCCACCAGGCGGATGATCGGGGCGCCCAGCGCGATAAGCTGCGGATCGTCCTGGTAGAGCCGGATCACCGGTTCGGGGATGATGAAGAAGACCATCCCCAGCCCGCCCATCCAGAGCGCCGACCACAGGGCGGCGGCATTCGTCAGGGCACGCGAATCGTGCGGCAGCCCCGCGCCGACCGCCTGCGCCACCAGGGCGGTGGTCGCGATCGCGAAGCCGATGCCGGGCAGGTACGAGACCGAGAGCACGTTCATGACGATGCGATGCGCCGCGAGCGCACCGTCGCCGAGCGGCGCCACCAGCGGCGTGAGCGCGGCGATCGCCGTGAGGATCAGGATCTCTTCGCCGGCGGCCGGCAGCCCCAGCCCGATGATGCGCCGGCCGATCGGCCAGGATGGCCGCCATGAGCCTGCCGCACCGCCCAGCCGCACCGAACTCCAGCCGCGCCACAGCAGCCCCAGCAGAATGAGCGCGCCGATCAGGCGGCTGATGCACGAGCCCCACGCGCTGCCGCTGGCGCCCAGCGCCGGGATGCCGGGCGCACCATAGATCAGCACCCATGACAGGCCGATGTTGAGCAGATTCACCAGGCCGGTGACCAGCATCGGCGTGCGGCTGTCGCCGACGCCGCGCAGTACGCCGCCGAGCAGCGTCATCATCGCCAGCGTCGTGACGGTGCCGAGCGTGATCTGGCTGTACTCGACCGCCATGCGGTTGGCATCGTTGCCGAGCCCGAACCACGAGATGACCGGCCCGCTGCCGGCGATGCCCAGGACGGCGAGGGGTGCGCTGACGAGGATGGACCACAGCAGCGCCTGGCGCGCCAGCACCGCGACACGGTGTGCGTCGCGCGCACCGTATGCCTGCGCGACCAGCACCGCCGCTCCGCCCGACAGCGGCGTCAGCACGGCAATGATCACGGGAATGACGAACAGGGCCGTGCCGACGCCGGCGAGCGCCGCCGCACCCAGGCCGGCGACCAGGATGGTGTCGACGACGCCGAGCAGCGTCTGGAGCAGATTCTCGCCGATGATCGGCATGGCGAGGCGCAGGACGCGGCGACGCGGGGAGGCGCTCCCGGCGCCGGGCGCCGGCTGGTCGACGTGATTTGACATGTGTGCCCCGTGCGGCTTGGCGGACGCCCAGAGTATAGCACGGCTGCATGTGCGGGTTCTGGTGCTGCGTACCGGGTGGGATTGCTGTGCCGATGCGTGGCACCAGAAGACGGGCTCACACGAAGCCACGAAGCCACGAAGGACGGGGCGGGCCGGGCCGGGAGACGGGCTCACACGAAGCCACGAAGCCACGAAGGACGGGGCCGGGGCGGGCCGGGAGACGGGAGGCGGGCCCACACGAAGCCACGAAGCCACGAAGGAGCGGGGATCATTTCTCTCCCCTCCCTCCTATGTTCTCTCCGCTATCTCCCCTCTCCCTCTGCCGGCCCTGCCGGCGCACCGGCTTGCCAACCACCAGCGCCTCGTGTATACTTGCCTGACATGACGGCGCCACCGGGCGCCCGGTCTTCCGACCCGTATCGTTTCACCAAGGTACGTTTCGATGAGTGACAACAAACCGGCCTATCTCACCCGTGAAGGTCGCGTGCGGCTCGAAGCGGAGCTCGAGGAGTTGACCACGAGCGGCCGCGTCGACATCGCCAATCGCATCAACGCCGCAAAAGAGCTCGGCGACATCTCCGAGAGCGGCGAGTACGAGGATGCCAAGCGGCAGCAGTCACTGCTCGAGGGGCGCATCCGCGAGATCAAGCACATCCTCTCGCGTGCGCAGATCATCGACGAGGATGCCACGTCGGTCAACGAGGTGCGCGTCGGCTCGCGCGTGACGGTGCGCATCCAGGGCGAAGATGACGACGAGACCTGGACGATCGTCGGCAGCACCGAGGCGCGGCCACAGGAGGGCCGGATCTCGAACGAATCGCCGCTCGGCGCGGCATTGCTGGGCAAGCGGCTCCGCCAGCGGGTGACTGTCCACACGCCATCGGGGGAGATGCAGCTGACGATCATGAATATCCAGTGAGCGCAGCCGACGCCCGACCATGACCCGCGCCTGGCCCGACGCGGGCGCGCTGCAGCCTGAGGATCGCGCGCATCGGCCTGATCACCGCCCCCACCACCCCTCGTGATGCGTCGTGCGGAGGACCTGATGGAACTGTCTGACCTGCAGGCGCAGCGTCTGGCCAAACTGGAGCGTCTGCGCGCCGCAGGAATCGATCCCTACCCGCCACGTGCGCATCGCAGCCACACCATCGGCGCGGCGCTGGAGCAGTTCGATGCGCTGAGCGCCGCCGCCGGCGAGATCACGCTGGTCGGCCGGATCGTCGGCGCGCGCCGCGTGATGGGCCGGCTGGCGTTCGCCCACATCGCCGACGAGCAGGGCCAGATCCAGCTCTGGCTGAGCCGCGGCGACCTCGGCGACGCCTGGTTCGACCGGTTTCGCGATGATCTCGACACGTTCGACATCGTCGAGGCACATGGCGTGTTGCGCCGCACGAAGACCGGCGAGCCGTCATTGTTCGTCACCCGGCTCGCCGTGCTGGCCAAAGCGCTCAACTCGCCCCCCGACAAGTATCACGGGCTGACCGACA
This sequence comes from Chloroflexota bacterium, assembly GCA_018969485.1. Lineage (GTDB taxonomy): Bacteria > Chloroflexota > Chloroflexia > Chloroflexales > Roseiflexaceae > CAIQIY01. Next base: position 22,213 of record JAGWYG010000046.1, on the reverse strand, counting down.
CCGAAGCGCGGCTGCGCGAGCGCTACCTCGACCTGATCGTCAACGACAGCACCCGCAGCGCCTTTCGCACCCGGTCACAGGTGATCAGCATCATGCGCCGCGTGCTCGAGGCGCGGGGCTTCATCGAGGTCGAGACGCCGATCCTGCAGCCAATGTATGGTGGCGCGTCGGCACGGCCGTTCATCACGCATCACAACCAGCTTGATCAGGACCTCTACCTGCGCGTGGCGGTCGAGCTGTATCTCAAGCGGCTGATCGTCGGCGGCTTCGAGCGCGTCTACGAAATCGGCCGTAATTTTCGTAACGAAGGCGTCGATCGCACGCACAACCCCGAGTTCACCATGATGGAGTGTTATCAGGCATATGCCGATTATCACGACATGATGGCGCTGGTCGAGGCATTGTTTCGCGAACTGGCCCACCACATCGCCGGTGGCACCACGATCACGTACGCCGGGCACACCATCGACTTCGGCCCACCCTGGGCGCGCGTCTCGATCGTCGGGGCGTTGCGCGATGTCTGCGGCATCGATATCCTGCAGCATCGCACGCTGGGCGCGCTGCGCGCCGCGATCGAGCAGGCGCAGCTACGCGTCGAGCCACAGCCCAGTTGGGCACGCCAGGTCGACGAACTGTTCAGCACGCTGGTGCAGCCGAACCTCGTCCAGCCGACGTTTGTGATCGATCACCCCGTCGAGCTCTCGCCGCTGGCGAAGCGCCGCACCGATCAGCCGGCGCTCGTCGAGCGCTTCGAGCCGGTGATCGCCGGGATGGAAGTCGGCAATGCCTTCACCGAACTGAACGATCCGCTCGACCAGGAGCAGCGCTTTCTCGAGCAGGGGCGGGCGTACGAGGCTGGCGACGGCGAGGCGCAACCGATGGACACCGACTTCCTCAACGCGCTGATGTACGGTATGCCGCCGACCGGCGGCCTCGGCATCGGCATCGATCGGGTCGCGATGCTGTTCGCGGGGCAGGCCAGCATCCGCGAGGTCATCTTCTTCCCGCACCTGCGGCGGCGCGACTGAGAGACCAGAGGTGAGGGCACCATGCCGCGCTCATTCACCATCGAACGTGAGAACCTGCCGGCAGTCGTACAGGGCTGGCTGCGCGCGGTGGCGCTCGGCGACGAAGAGCTGATCGAGCTCATCTTCACCGAACGCGAGGTCGTGCTGCGTCGGCCGGCGAGCCCACAGCTGCGCGCGTGGGCCCGCGGCGTCACCGATCGCTACGATCGTGCGTTCCGCGAGCTCGCGGGCCTCTGACGCTGCGCTGATGCACTACCTGAGCATCGATGATCTACTGGATCTGCACGCACTGGCGCTGGAGCAGTTCGGCGGGCAGGCGGGCGTCGCCAGCGCCGACCGTCTGACGGCGACCGCCGAGGCGCCGCGCCAGGTGCTGTTCGGCGCCGAGCTCTACCCCGATGTCATCGCCAAAGCGGCGGTCCTGGCATTTCTGCTCATCAAGAACCGGCCATTCCACTGGGGCAACGAGCTCACCGCCGTCCTGGCGCTATGCCGCGCCCTCGAGCTCAATGGGCTGCGCCTGGCGGCGGCCGTCGACGACGCGGCGGTCCTCGCGCTGGTGCGACGCACCGTCGATGCGAGCCTCGGGCGCGCCGAGGTCGAGGCATGGGTGCGGCGGCATGCCATGCCGCACGATGGCCAGCCGGTTCACATGTCGGGATCGGGAGAGCCGCGCTCATGAATGGCCGCACGCTGGCGCAGCAGCGCTTCGATGCGCGTCAGGTGGGCGATGGCGTGCTGCTGCTGCTGTTCGGCCGCCGCCTGCTGCCGCCGCACCCGATACAGCGTCTCCTCATGCAGGCGCCGCACCTCGCCGATGCGGTCGGCGAGGATGCCGAACATGAAGATCACGAAGCCGATGATCAGCGCCACCCCACCGGCGATCAGCGCCTGGTCGTTGCTGGCGACGACGCCAAAGTTGCGTGCCACGTAGATGTACAGCGCGCGCGCCAGCAGCGCGATGCCCACCACCAGGAACGGCAGCGCCAGGTACGAGAACGTCTTGAGCGGCTCATACGCCGCATACGCGCGGGCGATCGTCGCCGCCTGCCGCTTGATGAAGTTCCAGTTCCCCTGATGCAGCCGCGAGGCCCGCTCGACACGGTTGACGCTGATCGGCACGGTCGCAATGATCATGCGGCGCTTGCCGGCCTGGATCAGGTTCTCGATGGTATACGAGAAATCGCTGGTGACGAACGTGCGCAACGCGTACTCGCGCGACAGCGCGCGAAACCCGCTGACCGTATCGGCGACGCGGGTGCCGCTGGCGCGGCGCACCACATGGCTGCCGACGCGCTGCAGCAGCTTCTTCCAGGGCGAGAAATGCCCGACCAGTTGCGTCTGCCGGTCGCCGATGACGACGTCGGCGTGGCCGGCGAGCAATGGTGCGACCAGCGCCGGGATCGCCGATCCGGGATACTGGTTGTCGCCGTCGGTGTTGACGATGATGTCGGCACCCAGCGACAGTGCCGCGTCGATGCCCGTCTGGTAGGCCGCCGCCAGCCCCTTGCGCCCGGCATGGCTGACGACGTGGTCGGCGCCGCTGGCGCGGGCGACCGCGACGGTATCGTCGGTGCAGCCATCGTCGATGACCAGCACCTCGACGCGCGTGATGCCGGGGATGTCGCGGGGGATCTCACGCACGACTGCGCCGATCGATTCGGCTTCGTTGAGCACCGGAATCTGGACGATCAGTTTCATCGATCACTCGGCAGTCGCGGGCATTCATATCGCACCGATTGTACCGGAGCCGGCAGGGTTTGGCAAGCCGGGCGCCGGGCGCGGCGGGCGGGCGGCCGATGAGGCGCGTGCTCGGGCGGCTGCTGTTCGGCGAGTACACCGTCGCCCAGGGCACGGTGCTGTTCATCGGCGCATTTCTGGCGTCGGCGGTGCTCGGCATCGTCCGGCAGGCGCTGTTCAACGAGCAGTTCGGCACCGGCGACGACGCCAACGCATTCGTCGCCGCATTCCGCCTGCCCGAGACCATCGACCGACTGATCACCGGCGGGGTGCTGGCGGGCGCCATGATGCCGGTGCTGGTCGGCGTCGCGCAGCGCGAGGGCGTCGCCGCCGAGGCGCTGCTCGCCAGCCGCGTCGCCACCCTGATCAGCGCGGTGGTGCTCGTGATCGTCGCGGTCTGCATCGCGGCGACGCCGTGGTTCGTGCGTAGCGTGCTGGCGCCCGGCTTCAGCGACGAGGCCGTGGCGCTGTGCAGCACGGTGACGCGCATCCTGCTGCTGCAACTCGTCTTCGGCGTCCTCACCACCGTCCTGATCGCCCTGCTGAACCGGCGCAACCAGTTCGGCCTCACGGCGCTGGTGGTGGTCACCGGCAACCTGACGGTGATCGCCGGCATTCTGGTGGCGCGCGCCGTGCCGGCGGTGGGCATCATTGGCCCGGCCACAGGACACGTCGCCGATTCACTGCTGCACGTCCTGCTGCTGCTCGGCGGATTGCGCCGCAACCACGTGCGGCTGCAGCCGCGGCGCGACGTCGCCGACCGGCACGTCACGGCCGTCCTGCGGCTGCTGGTGCCCGGCGGGCTGTCATCGGCGGTGAACTACGCCGGCGGCATCATCGACACCGCCTTCGCCTCGCTGGCGCGCGAACCGGCGGCGATCAGCGCGCTCCACAACGCCACTCTGCTGGTGGGGCTCCCGCTGCGTCTCGGTGGGATCGCGCTGGCCCAGGCCGCATACCCGCGGCTGGCGAGCTATGCCGAGCGCGGCGACGGCGCCGCGCTGCGACGCCTGCTGCTCACCACGCTGGCCGCGAGCATGGCGCTGGTGCTGCCGGCCGCCCTGGTGCTGGCCACTGCCGGCCGCGACCTGGTGCGGATCCTGTTCGAACGCGGACGGTTCGACGCCGAGAGCGGCGCGCTGACGGCGCTGCTGCTGGCGTATCTCGCCTGTGGCCTGCCGTCGTACGTGGCCACCGAGCTGCTCGGCCGGGCGCTCGGCGCACTGCGCGACACCGTCACGCCGCTCGTGACCAACCTGGCGCAGACGGCGGCGCGCGCCGCGCTGATCGCCTGGTGGCTCGGGTCGCTCGGCGCCAGCGCCATCCCGCTGGCCTTCGTGCTGACATCGACCGCCGAGACGGTGGTGCTGGCGCTCTGGACGTGGTCGCGCCTGCGGTGTATGCCCGCCGATGATCCCTGACGCGACGCCATGCGACGGCTCGGTGCTGTCGCCATGCAGAACCGGAAAGGAGCAGCCATGACGCCGCATCGCGCGATGCGCGTCGTGGTACCGTGCGATGGATCAATGGCATCGATCCCGTGAACTGCTGGCATTGGCCCGGCAGAGTCTCGCCGGCGGCGTGAACAGCAATGTTCGCCTCGCCAGCCCGCCGACGCCGCTCTTCTTCACGCGTGCCGCCGGCGCGCTGCTCCACGACGTCGACGGTCACACCTACATCGACTACGCGCTGGGTCAGGGGCCGATGATCCTCGGCCATTCCCACCCGGCCATCCTCGAGGCGGTGACGGCGGCGATGGCCGACGGGCAGCTGTTTGCCGGCCAGCACGAGCTCGAGATCACGGTCGCGCAACACCTCGTGCGTCTGGTTCCGTGCGCCGAGCTCTGCCGCTTCAACCTGAGCGGCACCGAGGCGGTGCAGGCCGCGCTCCGCCTCGCGCGCGCCGTCACCGGGCGCACCCTGATCGTCCGGTTCGAAGGGCACTACCACGGCTGGCTCGACAACATGCTGGTCAGCGTGGCGCCGCCGCTCGACCGCGCCGGTCCGCGCAGCGCGCCGCACGCCGTCGCCGGCACCGTCGGGCAGTCGCCGGCGGCGGTGGCTGAGAGCCTGGTGCTGCCATGGAACGATCTGGCGCTGGTCGAGGCGCTGTTCGCGGCGCGCGGCGACGAGATCGCCGCGGTGATCAGCGAGCCGGTGATGTGCAACACGGGCGTCATCCCGCCCGCGCCGGGCTATCTCGCCGGGCTACGGCGCATCTGCGACGCCCACGGCGCCGTGCTGATCCTCGACGAAGTCATCACTGGCTTTCGGCTGGGGTTGCACGGCGCGCAGGGCACGCTGGGCGTCACCGCCGACGTCGCCACCTTCGGCAAGGCGATGGCGGGCGGCCTGCCCAACGCCGCCGTCGTGGGCCGACGCGCCCTGATGCAGCGCTTCGCCCAGGATGTCAATCACTCGGGGACATTCAATGCGAACGTGCTGGCGATGGCCGCGAGCGCCGCAGCCCTGCGCGAGCTCGAACGCGACGATGGCGCCGTCTATCGCGTGATCGATGCGCGTGGCACCGCGCTGATGACCGGCATTCGCGCGCTGGCTGCACACCACGGCCTGCCCGTGCTGGTGCAGGGCTTTCCCGCCGTATTCCATGTCGCGTTCACCGATGCGCCCGCCATTCGCGACTACCGCGAGTACGCGACCGGCTGCGATCGCGAGCGCTATCGCCGGTTCACCGTGGCGCTGCTGCGGCGCGGCGTGCGCGTCATCGAACGCGGCATCTGGTATCTCTCCGCGGCGCACAGCACCGCCCACATCGACCAGACGCTCGCGGCGGTCGAGGCGGCGCTGCTCGAGGCATTCGCCGCACCCTCGCCCTGATCGTACCTGACGTCCGCGGAGGATCACGATGACCATCGATCACCTGATGCCCCTGGTCGCCGGGCGTCTCACCGTCGCCGCATACCACGGCTTCCGCCCGATCACCTGGTCGGACGATGGCGTCCCGGCGGGGCGCGACATCGCGTTCCTGCGGGCGTTCGCCGCGCAGCAGCAGTTGGAGTTGGTGGTGCGTTTTGCGCCATTCGAGCAGCTCTGGGCATTGCCGGGGCGCGACTGGTGCGATGTGGCGGCGGCGGGCATCGCGCCCCTGCCCGAGCGCGCCAGCCCCGGCGTGGTGTGGAGCGCGCCGTACTTCCAGGTGCAGCGCGCATTGCTCATCCGCGCCGCCGACCAGCCGCGCCTCCATACCATCGCCGACATGGCCGGCCGGACGATCGCCGTGACGCGCGGCTCGACGGCCGAGACCGACGCCCGGCGCCGCGCACCGGCCACTGCAACGGTCGTGATCTGCGAGGATCAGCAGTCGGCGCTCGACGCGCTCCTGGCTGGAGCCATCGATGCCTACGGCACGGGCGACGCCAGTTGCGACTATCTTGTGTCGACATATCCGGGGCGCTTCGCCGTGGCGGATCGCCATCCCTACGATCCGCCCGAGACCTTCGCCTTCGCGCTGCGTGCGGCGAGCGGGGTGCGCCAGCCGCTCGACCGCTTCATCGCCGAGCATCGGCAGGACTACTGAGGCGCGCGGCGCGCCGTGGCGGCCGATCACGCCGGGCTGGTCAGGCACGGGCGCGCCACCGCAACGCGGCATGCACCACCCCACTATGGTATAATCATGGCTGCGGTCGTCCTGGTCCACCGGGGTCCGGCTGCGAGGGTTGAAAGCGGAGGCGACCGCATGCGGCGGGGCATCCGCGGAGCGAGGATCACCCGCGATGAAACTGTCATGCCTCCAGGAGAATCTGCGACGCGGCCTGGCGACGGTGAGTCGTGCCGTCGCCGGCAAGAGTTCGCTCCCCGTCCTGGCGAACGTCCTGCTCGCCACCGACAGCGGTCGGCTGAAGCTGGCGGCCACCAATCTCGAACTAGGCATCACCTGCTGGATTGGCGCCAAGGTCGACGGTGACGGCGCGGTGACGGTACCGGCGCGGCTCTTCACCGACATGGTCGGCGGCATGCCCAACGACCGGGTCGATCTCAACCTCGACGGCCGGACGCAGACATTACACGTCGCATGTGGCCGATTCGAGGCCAATATCAAGGGCATCGAGGCCGACGAGTTTCCCAACGTGCCGACATCGGCCGGCTCGCGGGCGATCGCCACCTTCCCGCCGCAGGCCCTGCGCGACGCCATCGCCCAGGTCGCCTTCGCCGCCGCCACCGACGACACGCGCCCCGTCCTGGCGGGTGTGCTGCTGCGCCTGCGCGGCAGCCGGGTGCAGTTCGCCGCCGCCGATGGCTTCCGCCTGGCGCAGCGCTCGCTCGAGCTCGCCGGCGCCGGCACCGCCGACCAGGACATCATCGTCCCGGCGCGGACGCTGCTGGAGCTCTCGCGGATCATCGACGACGAGCACGACATCGAGATCATCGTGACGCAATCGCAGGTGCTGTTTCACACGCCGAGCCTCGACGTCGTCTCGCGGCTGATCGACGGCCGCTACCCGGACATCGACCGGGTGATCCCCACAAGCCACACGACCCGTGCCGTCCTCGACACGCAGGAGTTCGCCAAGGCGGCGCGGCTGGCCTCATTCGTGGCGGCGTCCTCGTCGAACATCGTCCGGCTGACGCTCGAGTCGGGTGGCGACCTGGGGCCGGGCCGCGTGATCGTGAACGCCAATGCCGCCGAAGTCGGTGACAACCGTGGTGCGCTCGACGCCAACATCGGCGGCCCGGGCGGGCAGATCGCACTGAATGTGAAATATCTCGCCGATGCGCTCGCAGCGATGAAGACGCCACAGGTCGCGCTCGAGTTCGAGAACGCCCAGAGTCCGGCAGTGTTCCGCCCGGTCGGTGCCGATGGGTACGTGCATGTCATCATGCCGATGGCGGTGCGTTGACACAAGGAGCCACCCCGATGCAACTCGTCGTACAGCCCGCCGACGTCCCGGTCAGCATCACCGCCGAAGGCGCCGAGCGACGGGTGCTGAGCTACGGCGGCGGCATGATGGCGGTCGAGTTCCGCTTCCCGGCCGGCGTCGCCGCACCCATCCACCAGCATCCGCATCAGCAGATCGGCTATGTCGTCGCTGGCGAGATCGACGTCATCATGGACGGGTATCCGACGCAGCGCCTGGGTCCGGGGGCGACGTACTACGTGACGCCGGATGTCCGGCACGGCATCGTGACGCATACGCCGGCGGTGCTGTTCGATGTCTTCACGCCGCCGCGTGAGGAGTTTCTCGGCGCGTGACGGGCGGCCGGCCCGCCGGCGGAGGGCAGGCGATGCGCGTGCGGGCGGCGTGCTGGAGCGTGGCAATCATCGGCAGCGCAGCGCTGGCCGCGCTGATCGTGCCGTGGTGGCTCCAGCCCGTCTTCCGCACCCACGACGAGAGCGTCCGTCATGTGCTGCAGCAGCGTGGCGTGGCCTTTCGCGGGCTCGGCTTCACCCAGAGCTACGAGGAATACCAGACGCTGCGCGTGTACAGCGCCAGCATCACCGTCGAACTGGTCGATGGCCGGCAGGTCCATGGCTGGATCGGCTGCGAGAATCGCGACCGCGACTGTTTCCTCGAACTGCGTGCCGTCGGCATCGTCGGCCAGCGCCTGCCCGACATCACACCCCGGCGGGCCCTGCCATGGCTGGGCGCGCTGCGCCGCCGCTGGGAAGCGCTAGGCGCAGCGCTGGGCCCGGCGCCGTGAGCCTCCGCGTACTGCAGGGTCAGTGGGGTGGTACAATAGGGCGTCGTTCGCGTTCATCACAGGACACACCGTGATCACGTATGATGATCTCGCCGCCGCTCTCGAGGATGCCTGGCTCGTCGCCGGGCTGCACGATCACGACGTGGTCGAGAGCGTCAATCCCGAAGCCCTCGAGCGCACCTACCGCGCCGAACTGTTCCCCGAGCACCCCGAGCCGATGCCCGAGCACGCCACACCGCCGTGGGTCGAGGTCGCGCTCACCTGGACGGCAGCCCACCAGCTGCGCTCCGATGGCCACAGCATCGCGCCGGGCGTCCTCGAGCTGCAGTGGACCTACTCGGTCGACGTGCGCAGCGAGATCGAGCGCACCGACTACGAGCTGCTGCGGGCCTTCCAGGGCGCGGTGCGCGTCGCGCTGCGGCGCGTTGCCCCCGAGACGGTCCCCCCGGCGGAGTATGTCGCCATCGAGGTGCGGCGGGGCTACCGGCACAGCGGCGACCGGATGGTGCCGGCGTATGTCCAGCTGATCGGCGCCAACCGCACCGACCTGTCCGATCTGTGGGATGTCCGCTCGAACGACGCGGTGCGCGACGCGCTGCGCGAAGAGCTACTGGTCGTCGCGGCGCTGGTGCATACCCTGGGCGAGGCGTTTGCCCCCGCCACGCTCGGCAACTATCGGGCAGTCGACACCGCGTGATCGCCGACGGGCATGAGCATGCTATACTGGCGCTGCGGCACGCGCGTTGGGGATGCAACGGAGTGGAATGTGCGCGAAGAGTTGCGGCGCTACTGGATCCAACCAACCATCATCGCGGCGACGGTCCTCATCGCCGACCAGCTGTCAAAAGCGTGGGTGCTGGACGCGCTGGGCACTGCGGCGGGAACCTCGCGGCCCGTCATCGAGCCGTGGCTCAGCCTGACGCTGGTGCACAACACCGGCGTCGCCTTCGGCATGTTCCAGGGCATTCCGCACTTTTTCACCGTCACCTCGGTGATCATCAGCATCGCGGCGATCTACTTCTACCGGCGGCACCTGCCGAGCCGCTCATGGTTCGTCCAGCTGTGCGTCGGCCTGATCATCGGCGGTGCCATCGGCAACATCATCGACCGGCTGCGGTTCGGCTATGTGATCGACTTCGTCCACGTCTCGTGGTTCCCCGGCATCTTCAACGTCGCCGACAGCGGCATCACTGTCGGCGTGATCGCGCTGACGCTGTTCCTGCTGATCCGCGGCGACGGTGAACGCGACGCGCCGGCCGGCGACCAGGCGCTGCTCGGCACCCTGCTCGGCGGGGGATCGTCGCGCAAGCGCGAATGACCGGCAGCGAGGGCGGGCCTGTGATGGATGCCAGTCTCGAACGCCAGATTCACGTCGCGGCGCATGAGGCCGGCGAGCGCCTCGACCGGCTGGCCAGCGCGCATTGCGATGCGCTCTCGCGGACGCGGGTCCAGCAGTTGATCGAGGTGGGCGCGATCCGGCTGAACGACCGCCCGACGCGCGCCGGCGCCACCGTGCGCGCCGGTGATGTGATCAGCGTGCGCCTGCCGCCCGCCGCACCGAGCGCGCTGCTGGCCGAGGCCATCCCGCTGGTGGTCGTCTACGAGGACGACGCGCTGGCGGTGATCGACAAGCCGGCGGGCATGGTGGTGCATCCGGCGCCCGGGCATCCGCGGGGCACGCTGGTGAACGCGCTGCTGGCGCGCTATCCCGAGGTGCGCATCGGCGATGCCCTGCGTCCGGGGATCGTCCACCGCCTTGACCGCGATACCTCGGGGCTGCTGGTGATCGCCCGCAGCGAGCGCGCGCTGCGTCAGTTGCAGCAGCAGCAGCAGCAGCGCACGATGCACAAGCAGTACCTCGCGCTGGTCGAGGGGCAGATGGCCGAGCCGGCCGGGCTGATCGACGCGCCGATCGCGCGGCACCCGACCGATCGCACGCGCATGGCGGTCGTGCCCGATGGCCGTGAGGCGCGGACCCACTGGCAGGTGCACGAAGCGCTCGGCGACTACACGCTGCTCGACGTTCGGCTCGAGACGGGCCGGACGCACCAGATCCGCGTCCATCTGGCCTGGCGCGGCCGGCCGGTCGCCGGCGACCCGCTGTACGGCGCGCGACGCCCCCGCGCACCGCTGGGCCTGGCCCGCCAGTTCCTGCACGCGGCGCGGCTCGGGTTCGCCCATCCCGACGACGGGCGGGCGATCGTCTGCCACAGCCCGCTGCCCGCTGACCTTCAGGCGGCGCTCGAGCGTGCCCGGCACCAGGCCGGTGCCCTCGCGCGCTCGCGCGGCACCCCATCGCCTGGCGCCGACTGGCTCCAGCGCTGAGCTCCAGAAGGAGATCATCATGCGTCCGAAAGTGACTATCATCGGCTCGGGGTTCGTCGGCTCGACGTCGGCGCACTGGATCGCCGCCAAAGAGCTGGCCGACGTCGTACTGCTCGACATCATCGAGGGCATTCCGCAGGGCAAGGCGCTCGATCTCGCCGAGGCGGCGCCGATCGAGGGATTCGACCTGCACATCCGTGGCACCAACGACTACGGCGACACCGCGGGCTCCGATGTGATCGTCGTGACGTCGGGCGCGCCGCGCAAGCCTGGCATGTCGCGCGAGGACCTGATCAAGGTCAATGCCAACATCACCCGCGACTGCATCAGCAAGGCGGCGCCGCTGTCGCCCGACGCGGTGATCGTGATGGTGAACAATCCGCTCGACACGATGGCCTACCTGGCCCGCGAGGTGAGCGGCTTCCCGCGCAATCGCGTGGTCGGGCAGGCGGGCGTGCTCGACAGCGCGCGCTATCGCACCTTCATCGCCCACGAGGCGGGCGTCTCGGTCGAGGATGTGCAGGCGATGCTGATGGGCGGCCACGGCGACGAGATGGTGCCGCTGCCGCGCTTCACCACCATCGGCGGCATCCCGGTGACCGAGTTCATCAGCGCCGAGCGGCTCGAGGCGATCGTCGATCGTGCCCGGCGCGGTGGCGGCGAGATCGTCAATCTGCTGAAGACCGGCAGCGCGTACTTCGCGCCGAGCGCGGCGACGGTGCAGATGGTCGAGGCGATCGTGCGCGACAAGAAGCGCGTCCTCCCGTGCGCGGCCTACCTCGAGGGCGAATATGGCCTGCACGACCTGTACTTCGGCGTGCCGGTGGTGCTGGGCGCGGGCGGCATCGAGCGCATCATCGAGTTGCCGCTCGATGCCCACGAACAGGCGCTGGTCGAGCGCAGCGCCGCAGCGGTGCGCTCGTCGATCGATGCGCTGAAGGGCGCGTGATGCGACGGGCGACGGGCGACGCCGACGACAACCCGCATCTCGCGCCGGCGCGCGTCCGGGCGGCGCTGCGGGCGCTCGACGTGCGCCCCTCGCGCGAGATGGGCCAGAACTTCCTGGTCGATGCGGCGGCGCTGGCGGCGATCGTGGCCGCCGGCGCGCCTGACCACGACGAGACGATCGTCGAAGTCGGGCCGGGGCTGGGCGTGCTGACGTGGGAACTGCTCCGGCGCTCCCGCCAGGTGATCGCCGTCGAGCTCGACCGCCGCCTGGCGGGCTGGCTGCGGCAGGCATTCGTCGGCGCGCCGCTGACCGTCATCGAGGCGGATGTGCTGCGGCTGACGCCGGCGGCCATGCTCGCCGCGGCGCGGCTGGAGGCCACGCAGGCCTATCGGGTGATCGCCAACCTGCCATACGCCATCACGTCGCCGGTGCTGCGTCACTTCCTCGAGGCGGCGCACCCGCCGCAGTCGCTGAGCGTGCTGGTGCAGCGCGAGGTGGCCGAGCGCATCATCGCCGCGCCGGGCGATCTGAGCGTGCTGGCGCATGCCATCCAGATCCATGCCGCACCCCGGCTGGCGGCGATCATTCCACGCGAGGCGTTCGTGCCGGTGCCGGCGGTGGAGTCGGCGGTGCTGGTGCTGCAGCGCCGCGCCACGCCGCTGGTGCCGGCCGCCGATCAGGCGCGCGTGCTGCGGGTGATCAAGGCCGGGTTCCTGCATGCGCGCAAACAGTTGGGCAACAGCCTGCCCGCCGGCCTGACGGCCCTGGGGCTGCCGCTGGCGCGGCCGGCGCTGCTCGCCGTCCTCGAGGCGGCGCAGGTCGATGCCATGCGGCGCGCCGAGACCCTCACGATCGCTGAATGGCGCCGCATCGCCGATGCGCTGGCGCCGCTGACGCCGGGCGCCGCCCGGAGGAGCGCTGATGAACCCCATGATGACGGCCCTGGTCTGGACGGCGCCGCGCCGGCTGGAGATGCAGCGGATTCCGGCGCCCCGGCCGGCCGACGGTGAGGTGCTGCTGGCAGTCGGTGCGGTGGGAATCTGTGGCTCGGAGCTGAGCGGCTATCTGGGCCAGAGCAGCATCCGCGTCCCACCGCTGGTGATGGGGCACGAGGCCGCCGGCACGATCATCGACGGCGGCGGGCGGCTGGCAGACGGCGCACCGGCGGTCGCCGGCCAGCGCGTCGCCTTCAATCCGCTGCTGGTGTGCGGCACGTGCGATCGCTGCCGTGCGGGGCGCAGCAGCATCTGCCGCCAGCGGCGCCTGGTCGGCGCGCATCTGGCCGGCGCCTTCGCCGACATGGTGGCGGTGCCGGCAGCGCAGTGCCACCTGCTGCCCGATGGCATCAGCGATGTCGCCGGCTCGCTCACCGAGCCGCTGGCGTGCGGCGTGCGCGCGGTCGCCCTCGCCGGCGCGCCGCGGCGCCTGCTCATCCTGGGCGCCGGCCCGATCGGCATCTGCTGCCTGGTGGCGGCGCGGGCGGCGGGCATCGGCGAGATCGCCATCAGCGACATCGCCGCGCGACGGCTCGCGCTGGCGCACCGCTACGGCGCCAGCGCCACCATCGATGTCTCGAGCGCCGACCTGCTGCACGAGGCGGCGCGCCTGGCACCCGACGGGTTCGATGCCGTCATCGATGCGGTCGGCGCCGGCGCCACCCGCCTGCAGGCCCTGCGCGCCGTCGTGCCCGGCGGTCGCGTCGTGTTCCTCGGGCTCCACGACGAAACCACCGAACTGCCGGTGAACTATGTCGTGCGCCAGGAAGTCGAGTTGGTCGGCAGCTTCGCCTATACCGCCGACGACTTCGGCCGCGCGTTTGCGCTGCTCGTCGCCGGCGCCCTGCGCCCCGATGCCGACTGGCTCGAGGAGCGCCCGCTGAGCGCCGGCGCGGCATCGTTCGAGGAGTTGCTCGCCGGCCGGGCGCGGGCGACCAAGATCGTGCTGCGCCCCGCATGAAGTGCCGGCCGCCCGTGGTGCGGTGACGGCGAGAGGAGCCCCGAATGATCGAGTCGGTCCGCGAGATCTACTGGAACGTCGGCGAGATCGCCGGCTCGCTCACGGTCTACCTTGCCGGGACGATCGCGATGGCGATCTGCACCTGGGGCATCCTGCGCGACATCGGGCGCTGGCGGCGCGGCCGCCCGATGTCGCGCCTCGACGACCTGCCGGCACGCATCGTCGAGGTGGTCACGCAGGTCTTCGGCCAGCGCAAGGTCCTGAAGGACCGTCGCCCCGGCTCGATGCACGCATTGATCTTCTTCGGCTTCCTGGCGCTGTTCATCGGCACCGACATCATCGCCGTCGAGGAGGATTTCACCATCCCGCTGCTCGGCCCCGATGCCGGCCGCATCCTGGTCGGCTCGTTCTATCAGGGGTACGAATTCGTCCTCGACACGATGGGGCTGGTGTTTCTCGCCGGCCTGCTGTGGATGGCCCATCGCCGCTACCAGGTCAGGCCCGATCGGCTGCACTCGCGGCGGACTGATGCCTGGGCGCTGGGGGTGCTGATCGTGATCACGCTCACCGGCTACCTCGTCGAGGGGTTGCGGCTGGCGAACCAGACGATCGGCGGCGTGGTGGTGTACACCCAGGATTGGGCGCCGCGGGCGTATGTCGGCTATGCGCTGGCGACGGTGTTTCGCGCGATCGGCCTGGGCGAGCAGGCGGGGGTGATGAGCCCGCTGGCGCACTGGCTGCATCTGGTGGCGTGGTACGCGCATGCGCTGCTCTCGTTCGCCTTCATCGCGTCGATCCCCTTCGCCAAGCTGCAGCACATGTTCTACACGCCGCTGAACATCTTCCTGCGCGATCGCGGCGCCCGTGGCGCGCTGCCGGCGATCGCCGACCTCGATGAGCAGATCGAGCGGGACGAGCCACGGCTGGGCGTCGCGACGCTCGCCGACCTGCACTGGAAGCAGCGGCTCGACCTGGATTCGTGCATGTCGTGCGGCCGGTGCCAGTCGAAATGCCCGGCCTATGCCTCGGGCGCCGAGCTCTCGCCGAAGTTCCTCATCACCAAGATGGCGAATATGATGCGCGGCGAGCCGATCGTGCGGCGCGACGGCAGCCTGGCGCGCGTCGCGCAGCCACACGACCCTAACCCGCTGGCGGCGCTGAGCCGCGGCGCCGACGGCGCCGGCGTGCTGTCGCTGGCGGGCGAGGCCGAGACCATCCCGCTGGTGGATTCGGGGCTGTACAGCGAGAATGAGCTGTGGAGCTGCACCACGTGCGGCGCATGTGTCGAGGAATGCCCGGCGATGATCGAACATGTCGATCTGATCGTCGACATGCGGCGCCACCTGACGATGGTGGCCAGCGACGTGCCCGGCGGTGTCAAGCGCGTCCTCGAGGGCATCGAGCGCGCCGGCAACCCCTGGCGCCTGCCCCGGCGCGAGCGCAGCGCCTGGGCGGCGGGCCTCGATGTGCCCACGCTGGCCGAGCGCGGCACGGTCGACGTGCTGTACTGGGTGGGCTGCGCCCCCAGCTACGACGAACGCTCGCGCCGCGTGGCACGGGCGATGGTCACGCTGATGCGCCGGGCCGGCGTCGATTTCGCCATCCTCGGCGACGAAGAGACCTGCACCGGCGATCCGGCGCGGCGCATGGGCGAGGAGCTGCTGTTCCGCGAGCAGGCCAATGCCAACCTCGAGACCTTCCGGCAGTACCAGTTCCGTCGCGTGGTGACGACCTGCGCCCACTGCTTCAACACCATCCGCAACGAATACCCCCAGCTCGCCGGGGTCGATGCGGCGAGCTACGAGGTGATCCATCACACGCAGCTGCTCGCCGAACTGGTGGCGGCCGGCAGGCTCACGCCGAGCGCGCCGGTCGATGAGCGGGTGGCCTACCACGACCCGTGCTACATCGGCCGCTACAATGGCGTCTACGATGCGCCGCGCGAGCTGCTGCGCGCCATCCCGGGGCTCGAGCTGGTCGAGGCGCCGGAGTATCAGCGCGAGCGCGCGATGTGCTGCGGCGGCGGCGGCGGCAATGTCTGGCTCGAGGGCTGGGGCGAGCGCGGCGTGAATGTCATCCGCCTCGAGCAACTGCGCCGCGCCGAGCCGCAGACGGTCGCGGTGGGATGCCCGTTCTGCATGGTGATGTTCGAGGACGCCGCCAAGAACACGGGCGTGGATACGACCGTCGCCCGCAAGGACGTCGCCGAGATCCTGCTGCAGTCGCTGCCCGAGCGCGACTGACCGCCCGCTGCTCCCGTTGGCTCCCGCTGGCGCACGGATGACCAGCGGGGGGCGCGTTGCAGTGGCGGGGTGCGGTGCGTGTCGCTGGTTCGGTGATGCCGCCCGCCCTGCACCTCGCCCTGGCGACAGCTACCACGCATGCATGCGTCTGCGGGGTTGCCGCACGCGAGGCCTGCGTCGCGGATGAGTGCTGCGCGGCGGTAGCACGGCCGGCGCTGCCTGCCCCGTTCCCGCGCCGCGCGGGAGCGCGGCACCCGCGGGCATGCGCGCACGCGCCCCCGATGCGGGCCCGGGGGTAGGGTTGTCCGGCGAGCCATGGGATACGGCCGTCTGGTGTGGCAGGCGCACGTCCGGGCGTGTCGGGACATCTGGCCCGGGCGCGGGTGCGCGGCGCCACAGCCGGCCAGGCTCGCCGCGGTACCCCAGCACCCCCCGAACGCGCGTCGCCCCACCGCGCGGGCAATCCCGTAGGGGCGCCCCTTGCGGGTGATAGCCAGTGCGATCCATAGCAGCATAGGTAGGGCATCCTGATACGGCAGGCGCACGTCCAGGCGTGTCGGGACGCCTGGCCCGGGCGCGGGTGCACGGCGCCACAGCTGGCCAGGCTCGCCGCCGTATCCTAGCCCCCCGTACACGCCGATTCAGGCCGCGGGGCGCGGGCACGGGCGGACATCAGCCGTCGCAGCAGCGCAGCCCCGCCCGCCGGGTATGGCACGGGTCATCCAGAGCTCGGCGACAGCTGCGTCGCACATGGCAGCCAGCGCATCGCCCGTCCCCGGCGGTCGCACGACGCGGCTGGCGTGCCGACCAACATCGAACATCGATGCCAGCCCATGGCACGAGGTGCCGGCGCATCCGGCTGCAGCAGCCACGCTATGCTGCGGCTCGCCGCTCCACATGAATCGACCCCACGCGCATCGCGATAGATCGCGCCTGCCATGCGGGCTGCTGCGCGCTTGACTGCCACCGGGCGTACGCGCGTGATTGACGCGCTGTACTGCATCATGCCGCACTTCGTGAATCGAATACGTCCGTTGAGGTGCACTATGCCTCATTGTACTGGGTCATCGCCCAGTCGGATGCAAATGGGCAGATGCTTCCGCTATCGATGCTGACATGGACATACCGAGGCGATCGCACCGATCAATGCGTCCGTCGGACGCACACCAGCCGGCGCATGCCGGTTGACGTCAGTGATTCCGGTGCACACGTTGGTTGCACACCCACGCCATCCATGCTATGCTGGCGGTGACACGATCTGGCTGACTCGGTAGCGATCCAACGCATGAAGCTGGCGCTCTGCCAATGGGACGGTACGATGACTATGGCAATCGATCAGGTTCAGCAGATTCTCGCGGCATTTCACCAGAATGACAATAACTTGCGCGCCGCAGCATCAGCATCGCATGACGCGGGTGTCGCCGCCGATCAGCAGCTGCGCGGCGCACTCGACCAGATCGAGCAGACACACGCACGGATGACGGCGGTTCCGCAACAGATCGGCCTCGACCTGGCGGCAAAGCGTGCGTTCCTCCAGAGCTACGCCATCACAGTGCCGGCAGTCACGCCAGCACCGGTACCAGACGGAATCGCCGGGTCGGCGCTGCTCGCGCAGCATACGGCCGCCGCGCACACCGCGCTCGCCGAGCTACACAGATGGCAGCGCACCGTACCATCGCTGGTGCATGTGCCAGCCGGCCAGGTCAAGCGTCGCCTGCCAACGCTGTTCACCATCGATGTCGAGGTGCAGCCGCTGCCGGAGTTCTGGATCGGCGTCACGCCGGTGACCAACCGGCAGTACAGCGCATTCCTCGAGGCACAGGCCGGCCGGATCGCCGCGCCAGCCGACTGGCCGGGAGGCCGCTACCCCGCCGGCGACGATGAGCGACCGGTGACCGGCGTGACGTACGAGCACGCCTGCGACTACTGTCGCTGGGCCGGGCTGCAATTGCCCAGCGCGGCGCAGTGGCTGCGCGCCGCCCGTGGCGACTCGCTCGATCCCTATCCGTGGGGTGATCGGCCGCCCGGCGAACCATACGGACAGTCCGGCCGCAACGTCGGCGCGGTCGCCGATGACCGCAGCCGGTTCGGCGTGCACGACATGCTCGGCCTGACGGCACAGTGGCTCGCGACGCCACACGTGCGTACGCCACAGCGCGCGCGTGCCGGAGGCACGCTCGACGACTCCATCGCATCCGACTGGGTGCGCGCCGGGCTGCGCGTGGCGCGCAACACGAGCGATGCACCGCTGCCCAGCCCGCGGAAGTTCACCGAGCAGATCCGCGTGGAGCGCGTGCTGGCAGCAGTACTGCTGCTGGCGTGCATCAGTGGTGGTTCGTGGCTTGGCGTGAGCAGCCTGGTAGCGCAAGCAGAACAGGCCGCTGCGGTCGCAGCACAAGCGACGGCGCAGGCCGCTGCGGTCGCAGCACAAGCGACGGCGCAGGTGCTGGCGCTGGCGGGATCACAGCTCGACTGGATCTCAGTGCCGGCCGGCGACGGCGTGGCAGATTACCGTGTCACACGCACCGAGGTGACCAACGCGCAGTACGCGCAGTGTGTTGCCGCTGGAGCCTGTACGGTGCCGAAGTCCGGTTGCAACTACAGCAATGCGGCGTATGCCGAGCATCCGGTGGTGTGCGTGACGCGCGCGCAGGCACGCGAGTACGCAACATGGGCGGGCGGGCGGCTGCCGACGGAGGCGCAGTGGACGCGGGCGTGCCAGGGCGATGATGGGCGGACGTACCCGTGGGGTGAGGCGGCGCCGGACGCGACGCGGGCGAATTTCGAGAGTAACGTGGGCGACACGACGCCGGTGGGCAGCTATCCGGCGGGCGCCAGCCCGTACGGCGCGCTGGACATGGCCGGCAACGTGTGGGAGTGGGTCGAGGCGGACAGTGGCGGCGACGGGCGCTCCATCGTGCGCGGGGGCGCGTTCGTCAACAATGCGGGCGATGTGGTGTGTGGCGCGCGGTTCGGGGGCGGCGTCGACCGCAACTACTTCGACGTGGGATTTCGCGTTGTCTCCCCCGGGCCCTGAGCCTCTGGCCTCTGGCGGGCGGCGCCGCAGGCGCGCCCGCGCGCTGGTCTCTGGGACGGGCCACGGGGTGCGGGGTGGCGGGCGCGGTGCCGGGCAGGGCTGCGGGGTGGTGCAGGGGCGTGGGGCTGAGGCGGCGGGGGGTGCCGGGGGGCGCCGCGCCCCCGGCGGCGTGGCGTCACGTGACGATAACGCTGCACCCGCTGAACCCCGCCTTCCCGTCCATCGAGCTCACCGCCGACGACGAGGGCGCGGTCGCCGTGATCGCCGGGCTGGTCGCGGTGCTCGGCAGCCCCTGACCGCCGCCGCGCGCCCGCGCGGCTCTGCTATACTGGCAGCAGCGACCGGAGGAGGTGCATATGGCCGTCGTCGACCACCGCGAAACGCCGCTCGATCCATGCATCAGCGAACTGGCCGCGACGCTCCGCGACATCGGGCAGCAGTGTGCCGGGCTGAGCGATGCGCAGCTCAACTGGCGCCCGCGCCCTGGAGCCTGGAGCGTCGCCCAGGTGCTCGAGCATCTGGTGATCGCCAACGAGAGCTACGTCATTCCCATCCAGAACGCGCTCGGCGGCGTCGGGCGGCGCACCATCTGGCAGCACGTCCCGCTGCTGCCGCGGCTCTACGGCGCGCTGCTGGTCGCCGCATTCAGCCCCGGCGCGTCGGTGAGCATCCAGGCGCCCGAGCTGTGGCGCCCGCCCGACGGCAGCATCGACCGCAGCGTCGTCGCGCGGCTCGACGCACAGGGCGAGCGCCTGGGCGACCTGATGCGGCGCTGCCGCGACCGCGAGCTGACGCGCATCATCATCGCATCACCCGCGGCGCCGTTCGTGGTCTATCACCTGCTCGACGCATTCCGCATCATCGTCGCGCACCTGCGCCATCACGCCGCGCAGGTCGCCGAGATCCGG
This sequence comes from Chloroflexota bacterium, assembly GCA_018969485.1. Taxonomy (GTDB): domain Bacteria; phylum Chloroflexota; class Chloroflexia; order Chloroflexales; family Roseiflexaceae; genus CAIQIY01. The sequence continues at coordinate 2,366 of JAGWYG010000046.1, read as the reverse complement.
CGTGCGGCCGGGTTCCCCGAAGCATGACGGCGCGCCGGCGCGCAGCGAGGTGACGATGGGCTGGCCGGACGGCGTGGACGCCGGGCTGCCGGGGCAGCCGCTGCCCGGCGGCAATCTCAGCGGCGCTGTGCGCCGGGGCGTGCTGGTCGAGCGGGCGACTGGCCCCTGGAGCCCGGCGGTGCATGCGCTGCTGCGGCACCTGGCGGCGCGCGGCTTCGCCGGTGCGCCGCGGGTGCACGGCGTGGCGGCCGGCCGCGAGCTGCTCAGCTTCATCGAGGGCACCACCGACGACGATGCGCTGCTGACCGATGACCGCGCGCTGGAGCAGCTGGCCCGGCTGATCCGCCAACTGCACGATGCGACCGTCGAGTTTGTGGCGCCAGACGCCGCAGCCTGGCAGGTCATCGGCCCGGCACCACACGAGGTGATCTGTCACAACGACATCGCCCCCTACAACATCGTCTGCCGTGACGGCCTGCCCCAGGCGCTGATCGACTACGATGTCGCCGGCCCGGGGCCACGTGCGTGGGACATCGCCTATGCGCTCTATCGCTGCGTCCCGCTCGACCCGCACGAGGCCGCGCGCGTCGGCTGCGCGCTCCCCGCGGCGGCGCGGCGTATCGCATGCTTCTGCGCCGCCTACGGCAGCCCCGCCGACGAGCCGCTGCTGCAGCTGGTCGAGCTGCGGCTGCACGCGCTGTGCCTGCACCTGATCCGCCAGGCGTGCGCCGGCGTGCCGGCATACCGCCAGATGCTCGCCGACGGGCACCTGCTCGGGTACCAGCAGGCGCTGGCCACGCTGCGCGGCCAGCGTGCGCCGCTCGCGGCGCTGCTCGCCGCCGGCGCGCCACCACCCGCGAGCGGAGAACCGGCGGCGGATGTACCGCCGTCGGCATGATCTGACCACAAGGAGCGCCGACCATGGACCGGGTGATCCTGACGATCGACGACACGCTGGCATTCTGGGACGATACCGTCGAAGATTTTGTGTTCGATCCGACGCATGCGCAGCGGCGCTCGCTGGTGGCACAGGGCGTCAGCGGCGCCCTCACCCCCGGGCAGCTCGACGCGCTGTTCCGCTACTGGTATGGCGACCAGTGGCAGCTCGGCAACGATGACGGCTCGAAGTACGTGGTGCTCGGCGTGACACAGCGCCCCGCCGCCGCCGACGAGGCGCTGGACGGGCTGCCGCACATCATCATCGATGCGGCGGGCGCAGTGCGCGCCGCCGGCTGAGCCGGCGCGGCCGGCCCCGGATCGCGGCGCGGGTGACAGTCACGCGCGCACCCGCCCGCGGCAGTTGTGACAAGTTCGTGACGGAACGCATTGCCAGCGGCGCGACAATTGTGTACACTGAGAGGGCGGCAAGCTGGCCGCTCCGTGACACGACGAGGTGTGGCGATGCAACCGGACGACACCTATCTCTGCGCCGGGGTGATCGACACCCCGCTGAAGTTTCGCATCCTGCTCGTCTTCTGCCGGCACCCCGGGCTGGCGCTCGACGCAGCCCAGCTCGGCGGCTGGCTGCGCGAGAGCCCATGGGCGCTGGACGAAGCGCTGCACGCGCTGGCCGACGCCGGCGTCATCCAGCCGCTGGCACCACTGCAGCCGGGCTGGTACCGGCTGCCGACCGACACGCCGGCCGGCGCGGCGGTACGGCGGCTGGCGTATCGGTTCGACGATCCGCTGGAGCGCGAGCACATCTACGCACGCATCGACGCCGCCGACCACGAGCGGCAGCTGCGGGCGGCCACGCTGGCGCCACAGCCGGCGCCATTCGGCGACCTGCCGCCGATCTGACGGAGCGCCACCATGCCGACGATGCTGGCCGTGGCCCTCGGGGCGGTGGTCGGGGCGCTGCTGCGCCTCGCCGTCTCGCTGGTGCTGGCGCCGCGCAGCGGCTGGCCGCTCGCCACGCTGCTGGTGAACCTGGCGGGCAGCCTGGCGATCGGTGCCTTCGCCGGGCTGGCGGCGCGCTATCCGGCGCTGGCGGCCTGGCGCCCGCTGCTGGTGACTGGTCTGCTCGGTAGCCTGACGACCTTCTCGGCCTTCAGCATCGAGCTGGTGATGCTGTTCGAGCGCGGCCAGCCGTGGCATGCGCTGGGCTATGCGCTCGTCAGCGTCGGCGCCGGCGTCGCGCTGGCGTACCTCGGGTTCGTCCTCGGCCGCCTGTGAGCCGCTCGTGTCTGGTGATGGCCGGGGGGCGCGGGGGGCGCGGGCGCACACGAAGCCACGAAGGCACGAAGGGATCGGGACGGGCGCACACGAAGCCACGAAGGCACGAAGGGATCGGGACGGGCGCACACGAAGCCACGAAGGCACGAAGGGATCGGGACGGGCGCACACGAAGCCACGAAGGCACGAAG
>JAGWYG010000159.1 GCA_018969485.1 Chloroflexota bacterium | reverse complement strand
ACCATGCGTTCCCGGCAGCGCGGGCCCGCGTCCCCGGCAGCATGGGAGCGCGGGCCTCCGGACCGCGACCCGCCGTGCAATCCACCATGCGTTCCCGGCAGCGCGGGCCCGCGTCCCCGGCAGCATGGGAGCGCGGACCCGCACGCGCAATCCACCATGCGTTCCCGGCAGCGCGGGCGCGCGTCCCCGGCAGCATGGGAGCGCGGGCCTCCGGACCGCGACCCGCACGCGCGTCCCCGATCGCCATCCCGGGTGCGCGCGCCCGATGCGCGCCGGCTCAGTACTGCGGGATGCTCGGATCGACCTCGGCCGACCAGCGCAGGATGCCGCCGGCCATGTTCTGCACCTTGCGGAACCCCGCCTGCCGCAGCAGATCGACGGCGCGCCCGCTGCGGACGCCGCTGCGGCAATACACCACCATCTCGACTGCGCTGTCGAGCTCATTGAGGCGATTGACCAGCTCGTTGACCGAGATGCGCACCGCCCCGGCAATGTGGCCGATCTCCCACTCGTTGGCTTCGCGCACGTCCAGCAGGAACGGCCGATCGTCGCGCGCCAGCCATGCGGCCACTTCCGGCGGCGTGATCTCGTCGCTCGCGGCGGCCGGCTCGGGCACGATGCCGCAGAAGTGCTGGTAATCGATCAGCCCGGTGATGCTGGGCTGATCGCCGCAGACCGGGCAGGCCGGGTTGCGTCGCAGGCGCAGCTCGCGGAAGCGCATCGTCAGCGCATCGTACAGCATCAGCCGCCCGGCCAGCGTCTCGCCGATGCCCGTGAGAATCTTGATCGCCTCGGTCGCCTGGATGGTGCCGATGACACCCGGCAGCACGCCGAGCACCCCGCCTTCGGCGCAGCTCGGCACCAGGCCGGGCGGCGGCGGCTCGGGGTAGAGGCAGCGGTAGCACGGGCCGCCCCGCTCGGGCCAGAACACCGTCGCCTGCCCTTCGAAGCGGAAGATCGAGCCGTAGATGTTCGGCTTCTTCAGCAGCACCGCCGCGTCGTTGGTGAGATAGCGTGTCGGGAAGTTGTCGGTGCCGTCGATGATCACCTGATAGGGCTGCATCAGCGCCAGCGCGTTGTCCGACGAGATCGGCTCATCGATGACCGTCACCTCGACGTGGGGGTTGAGATCGGCGATGCGCCGGCGGGCCGACACCGCCTTGTTGACGCCGAGCGTGGCCGTGCCGTGGGCGATCTGCCGCTGCAGGTTGCTCTCATCGACGGTGTCGAAGTCGACGATGCCGAGGTGGCCGACGCCGGCGGCCGCCAGGTAGAGCGCCAGCGGCGAGCCGAGGCCTCCCGCGCCGATGAGCAGCACGCTGCCCTGCTTCAGCCGGCGCTGGGCGGACATGCCGAACTCGGGCAGGATCAGATGGCGCGAGTAGCGCCGGATCTCCTCATTGGTGAGCGTGACATCAGGCATCGCGCACCACGCCGCCGGCGATCGCCGGAATGATGCTCACCGTCTCGCCGTCGGGCACCGGCGTCGCCAGTCCCTGCAGGTAGCGGATGTCCTCGTCGCCGACATACACGTTCACGAAGCTGCGCAGCTGCTGCTGCTCGTTGTAGAGCTGGCGCCCGAGCTGCGGGTGCGCGCTGACGAGCCCATGCAGCACCTCGCCGATCGTGCCGCTGGCGACGCTGATCGCCGCCTGGCCGGCGGCATACTGCCGGAGCGCGGTAGGAATGGTGACGGTGACCGCCATGACGAAGCCCTTTCTGTCTGTGTGCTGATGATCTGCGGGGCGCCCGCCGCCGGTCAGCGGGGCGCGATGACAACCTCGGCGAAGCGCGCGCCATCATCGACGAGCATCCAGGCGCGCAGCGCGCCGGCGTCGTCGGCGGTGACGCTCTGGATCAGGAACGCGAAGCTGGCGCTCGCGCCGACGCCCTGCGCCCCGACCCGGTCACGCTCCGATGGCTCGGCCGGATGGTCGGGGTGCGAATGGTAGACGCCGACGATGTCGCGGCCGCGCGCGCGGGCCGCACGATCGGCGCGCAGGTAGTCGCGCGGATCGAGCATGAAGCGGTCGCGGCGCGAATGCTGGTGCTCCGCATCGCTCAGCGGCACCTCGGCCGTCCAGCGGTTCGCCAGCACGATCACGTCCTCCGCGCTGACGATGCCGTCGGCCACCTGGCCGACCAGCAGCCCGACGCACTCGTCGGGATACTCGTCGCGCGCGTGCCGCGCGATCGCCGCACGCACGGCGGCGCTGAGCTCAATCATGGGTCAGATTCCTCCTCCGGCGGCGACCGTGGCCTCATCCCACAGGCGGTCGCTCAGGTATTTGGCGGCGCTGTCGCACAGGATGGTGACGACGACGCCCGTGGTGAGGCGTCGCGCGACGGTCAGCGCGGCGACGACGTTGGCGGCGGCGCTGATGCCGACCATCAGGCCCTCGCGGCGGGCGAGCCGGCGGACCATCGCGAGCGCGGCCTCGCTGGCGACTTCGACGACCTCATCGGCCAGCGCGGGATCGTAGATCGACGGGACGAGCTCGACCGACGCCATGTGCTTGACGCCCTCGAGCGCATGGTACGGGCCGTCGGGCTGGACGGCGATCAGCCGGACGTGGGGTGCGCGGGCGCGCAGCGCGCGGCCGACCCCCATGAACGTGCCGCTGGTGCCGAGCGCGGCGACGAAATGCGTCACGCGCCCGTCGGTCTGGTGCCAGATCTCCGGGCCGGTGGTCGCCTCGTGCGCCGCGGGATTGGCGGGATTGCTGTACTGATCCGGGTAGAAGTAGGCGTCGGGCGCGGCGGCGACGATGGCGCGCACGGCGTGGATGGCGCCGTCGGTGCCGGCGAGCGGATCGGTGAGGATCAGATCGGCGCCCAGGGCGCGCAGGATGCGCCGCCGCTCGGGGCTGGCGTTGGCCGGCAGCGCCAGCGTCACCTCGTAGCCCAGCGCCGCGCCGAGCGTCGCGTAGGCGATGCCGGTGTTGCCGCTGGTGGCGTCGATGATGCGCATGCCCGGCCGCAGCCGGCCCCGCGCGATGCCGTCGCGCAGCATCGCCAGCGCCGGGCGGTCCTTCACCGATCCGCCGGGATTGTACCACTCGAGCTTGGCGCCGACCTCGACGGCCGCCGGCAGCGTGGGATCGATGCGCGCCAGCCGCACCAGCGGCGTGTTGCCCACCAGCTCGACGACGCCGGCGCGGCGATCCGGTGTAGCCGTCACGATGCGCCGCCTGCCGCACCCTGACGCCGATACCGCGCGACTGCCGCCTTGAGTGTGCCGAGCGCCAGCGTCGCGCAGCGTGGCCGCGTGCTGACCACCTCGCGGCCGAGCAGGTCGATCATGTCGTTGAAATCCATCGCCTCGACCTCATCGAGCGTCCGGCCGGCGACGATCTCGGTCAGGATCGAGGCCGCCGCCTGGCTGATGGTGCACCCCTGCCCCTCGAACGTCAGCCGCGCCACCGTGCCGGCCGCCGCATCGACGGCGAGGTACAGCGTGACGATGTCGCCACACCCGGGATTGCCGCCGGGCATCACCACATCGGCTGCGTCGAATGCGCCGTGATTGCGCGGATGCCCGGCGTGGTCGAGCAGATACTCGATGGCTTCCTGACGGTCCATGCGTCCTCCATCACGGCCGAGCGCGCCTCAGGGCTGGGTGCCACGCGTGATCGGCAGGCCGACCCCATTGCCCCACTCGGTCCAACTGCCATCATAGTTGCGCACCTGCGGGTAGCCGAGCAGGTACGTGAGCACGAACCAGGTGTGGCTCGAGCGCTCGCCGATCCGGCAATACGTGATCACGTCGCGGTCGGCGGTGACACCCTGCCCACCATAGAGCTGCTCGAGCTCCGCGCGGCTGCGGAACGTGCTGTCGTCGTTGACGGCCCGCGCCCAGGGCACGCTGACCGCCGTCGGAATGTGCCCGCCGCGCAAGGTGCCCTCCTGCGGATACTCCGGCATGTGCGTCCGCTCGCCGGTGTACTCCTGCGGGCTGCGCACATCGACCAGCGCCGCGCCCTGCCGGCCGATGTGCGCCCGGACTTCGTCGCGGAAGGCACGGATGCGCTGGTCGTCGCGCACGGCGACATCATACACGACTGCCGGGTGCTGTGGCGTGTCGCGCGTCAGTGGCCGCTGCTCGGCGATCCACTTGGCGCGACCGCCGTTCATGATGCGCACGTCGCGGTGACCGAACAGCTTGAAGACCCACAGCGCGTACGTCGCCCACCAGTTGTGCCGGTCGCCGTACAGCACCACCGTGGTGTCGTTGCCGATGCCGCGACTGCCGCACAGCGCGGCGAACTCCGCACCGTCCAGATAGTCGCGGATGACCGGGTCGTTCAGGTCGCCGACCCAGTCGAGCTTGATGGCGCCGGGAATGTGCCCCTGGTCGTACAGCAGGACGTCTTCGTCACACTCGACGATCCGTACCGTCGCGTCGTCGAGATGCACTGCGACCCAGTCGGTGTCGACCAGTGCGCCGGGGTGTGCGTAGCCTGTCATGTCGCCTCCTCATCATACGCGGATTCTGAAGCTGACCGCGTGACTTAGTACACATCCATCCTACGCCCGGGGCCGGCAGACGTCAAGAGGAGTGAGGAGTGAGGAGTGAGGAGTGAGGAGTGAGGAGTGAGGAGTGAGGAGTGAGGAGTGAGGAGTGAGGAGTGAGGAGTGAGGAGTGAGGAGTGAGG
>JAGWYG010000158.1 GCA_018969485.1 Chloroflexota bacterium | reverse complement strand
GCCCACCCGCACGCCCACGCGGGTGCCCACCCGCACGCCCACGCGGGTGCCCACCCGCACGCCGCTCCCGGCACCCATCAGTGGCATCGTGCAGATCGCCGCCGGCGGCGCGCACAGCTGTGCGCTGACGAGTGCCGGCGGCGTGTGGTGCTGGGGGCTGAACTGGAACGGCCAGATCGGTGATGGCACCACGACGAACCGCCTGACCCCGGTGGCGGTGAGTGGCCTGGGCAGCGGCGTGCGGGCGATCGCGCTGGGGGATAGCCACAGCTGCGCCCTGACATCTGGCGGCGCAGTGCTGTGCTGGGGGAGCAACAACAATGGCGAGCTGGGCGATGGAACGCTCGTCGAGCGACGCACCACGCCGGTCGCGGTCCGGACGCTGGGCAGCGGCGTGCAGGCGATCGCCGCCGGTGGTTCGGGCAGCAACGGCTCGAGTTGCGCGCTGCTGGGATCCGGCGCCGTACGCTGCTGGGGCGCCAATGCCTTCGGCCAGCTCGGCGACGGCAGCACAACTGACCGCCGGGCGCCGGTGGCGGTGTCGACGCTGAACAGCGGCGTACAGGCAATCGATGTGGGAGGCAGCCACGCATGTGCCCTGACCGGCCTGGGTGTGTTCGTCTGCTGGGGCGACAATACCTTTGGCCAGCTCGGCGACGGCAGCACCAATTCCTCCAGCGTGCCCGTGGCGGTATCGCTGGTCTCGCGCGGCAGCGCGATCAGCGCCGGCGAGGCCCATACGTGTGCCGTCAATCGCGACGGCGCGGTCTTCTGCTGGGGGCGCAACCACATCGGCCAGCTCGGCGACGGCACGACGGCCGATCGGCGAACGCGTCGGCTGGTGAGTGGCATGACCAGCGGCATGACGGCCGTGGCGGCCGGCGCGCGGCATAGCTGCGCCCTGACGAGCGGTGGCGCGGTGCGCTGCTGGGGCCGCAATCAGTCGGGCCAGCTCGGCGACGGCAGCGGCGCGGATCGCAGCGTGCCCGTGGCGTTGCCGCTGCTCGGCAGCGGGGTCCGTGCGCTGGCCGCCGGCTCGGAGCATAGCTGTGCGCTGACGACGGCCGGCGCCGTCTTCTGCTGGGGATACAACGTCGTCGGCGCGGTGGGCGATGGCACCACGACCGGGCGGCTCCAGCCGGTGCCGGTGGTGCGCTGAGCGGCGCACTGCCGCAGTCGCCGCGCCGCGTTCTGGCAGGCACACCGCACCACCCCGGCCGAGCAGGTGGCGCCGCAGTCGGGTCATCGTGTATGATGCGCAGCGCTGCCAGTCTTCCGACGCCATGCCAGTACGCCGCAGTCCTGTGCTCCACGACGGATGGTGACGCTACCGGCCGGGGAGCGCCCGGGAATCGTTCGCCCGTTCGGCTGCGGGGCCGCACACGCACCGGCGCGGCCCAACACATGTGCGGCCTGGTGCCGCAGAAGGTGTCTATGGCTCATCAATCAGGCCATCGTGTCCGCCCCATGCTTCCGCTCCTCCTGCTCGCGTCGTGGTTCATCAGCGCCTGTGGCGGCCTGATCGACGAAGCCCCAGCCGCGCCGCCGCCGCGCGCCACGCGCGTCGCGGCCGAGGCGACCCCGCTGCCGCCCCAGCAGAACATTCCGGTCGGCGAGGCGGCCGCCGACAGCTGGCTGATCATGCTGTATGCCAATGCCGACGACGAAACCCTCGAGTACGATATCTTCACCGACGTGAATGAGATGGAGTTGATCGGCTCGGACGAGCGGATCACACTGGTGGTGCAGCTCGACCGCTACGACGGCGCATTCGACGGCGATGACGACTGGACCGGCACCCGTCGCTTCGTGCTGCAGCAGGACGATGACCTCGGCATGATCGCGTCGCCGGTCGTCGAAGACCTCGGCGAAGTGAACATGGCCGATGGCGCCACGCTGGTCGATTTTGCCACCTGGGCCATCCAGACATTTCCGGCCGAACATCAGGCGTTGATCCTGTCGGATCACGGCATGGGCTGGCCGGGCGGCTGGAACGACCCGGATCCGCCGGTCGCCGGGCCGGATGGGCTGGAATTGACGTCGGACGGTGATCTGCTGCTGCTCGACGAGATCGATGCGGCGCTCGGCGAGATACGCGCCAACACGGGCATCGAGCGCTTTGCGCTCGTCGGTTTCGACGCGTGTCTGATGGGCCATCTCGAAGTCGCCGCCGCCGTGGCCCCGCACGCCGCGGTGATGGTCGCGTCGCAGGAGCTCGAGCCAGCGCTGGGATGGGCGTATGCCAGCTTTCTCAGCGCGCTGCGCGATGATCCGACGATGGATGCGCGCCGGCTCGGCGAAGCGATCGTCGCGAGCTACATCGATCAGGACATCCGCATCGTCGATGATGCGGCGCGGGCCGAGTTCATCGGCGGCTTCTTCGGTGGCGAGCCCGACGCTTCAGCGGCACAGGTCGCGGCCGATCTCGGTGGCGATATCACGCTCAGCGCATTCGACCTGACGCAGATGCCGGCATTTCTCGACGCATTCGATCGCTTTGTCGAGACGCTCAGCGAGGCGGATCAGCGCGCGGTCGCCCAGGCGCGCAGCTACGCCCAGAAGTTTGAGAATGTCTTCGACTCAGAGAGCGCCTCGCCGTATCTCGACCTGGCCCATTTCGCCGAGTTGAGCGCCAACGAGAGCGGCAATGCGGCGGTCACCGATGCGTTCGACGCCCTGGCGGAGCAGTTTGGTGCGATGATCATCGCCAATCGCCGCGGCGATGGCCGGCCGGCGGCCAATGGCGTGTCGATCTACTTCCCCGAGTCCAGCATCTACGACCTCGAGGTGGCCGGGCCGGCGAGCTATACGGCGGTCGCACGCCGCTTCGCGGAACAGACGCGCTGGGACGACTTCCTGGCGTTCCATTACTTTGGGACACCGCTGGGCGAAGCGCTGGAGCCTGACGCGCCGATCAGCGCTCCCGGTGCCGGTGGCATCGCGGTCAGCCCCTTGCGTCTGTCGGAGGGCGTCATCAACATCGCGGGGAGCACGACCCTGGCGGCCGAGGTGAGCGGCGCGAACATCGGCTTCATCTATGCATTCACTGGCTTCTACAACGCGGACGATGACACGCTGATCGTGATTGATCGCGAGTACATCGACGCCGGCCAGTCGAAGACGCTCGGTGGTATCAATTATCCCGACTGGGGCGATGAGCCGCTGGTCGAAATCGAGTTCGATTGGGAGCCGCTGCTGTATGGCATCGACGACGGGCAGGGCGGCGTCGTCTTCGCCCTGCTCGATCCGCAAGACTATGGCGCGACCGGCGAGTCGGCAACCTATGCGGTGAGCGGCGAGTACCAGCCGAAGAATGGCAAGCCGCGTGCGGCCAGCCTGTACTTCCGTGATGGTGAACTGATCAGCATCGTCGGCTTCACGGGCGGCACCATCGGCGCCGGTGCGCCGCGCGCGATCACGCCGGCGACCGGCGACGCGTTCGTGATCTTCACCCATCTCTACGACATGAAGAGCGATGACCCCGATGCCGAACCGGAATACCGCACCGAACCCGGCGATACGCTGGTCTTCGGCGACGCGGCCTGGACGGTGACGGAGTTGCAGGCGCCGGCCGGCGACTATGTGCTCGGCATCCAGGCCGAGGATCTCGATGGCAACCTGGTCGAGCAGTACGACACGGTGACCGTCGAGGAGTGATCCGGGATGCCCCCGGCGCGGTGTCTGCCGATGACGCCGCGCCGCCGGCCATGCCGGCGTAGCGGGCGCTGGAGCCATGGCTGATGCGCATACCCCCGATTCTGTTGGTTGCCGCCATCTCTCTCCGCGCACTGCGCGGGCCGCTCCTGGTTCCGCGGGGATTACCCGCCTCGCCGTCGCAGCTGCGATGCGAACGAGCGCGGTGGTCGTAACGCGACCGGAGTCGCTGCCACACGATGAGCCCGCCCCACACACCTTGCTCCCCATCAGCCGGCGCAGTCGCCTGGCCGCCGACATCGCTGCCGGCGCCGGTGCGCTCTTACCGCACCCTTTCAGCCCTCACCTGAGCCTCGCGGCCATCGGCGGGTTTGCTCTCTGTTGCCGTCTTGCGTCGCGATGGCCTCTCGGTCATCGCGCCCCTGCTTGCGGTTTCGCAGGGCGGCCTTCCGGACGCATCGCGCCCGGGCGGGGAGTCGGGAAGTTCCTCTAGAGTCGCCTCCAGCGGCGGCCAGCATCAGCCATGTCTGCACCATTATACGACATGTTGGCCGGGATGGTGACGCCGGCGCGCACGCTGATCCGTGGCGATGTGCGGGATCGGGCCGCCGGCAGCGGCGGGGCGTGCCGGATGAAGCCAGGCTGCCGCCGCGATCGCCCCGATCGCCGCGTGGGATCAGGGCGGCAGCGAGGCGGCTGCGATCACCGGGTGCGCTGGGCCCGAGCGTGGCATCGCCGGTCGCGGGCAAGTCTGCCGTGTGCTGGCAGAACGGCGGCATCGCCGGAGCGCTCCTGCGGTCGGTGCGGCATGGCAGCGGCGCAGCGAGGTGAGCCGGCGCATGCGCTGCCGCGTTTCCGTCACGGGGCGGTGACCGCCGGCGCGCTCATGCGCCTGCGGCGGCCGGCACGCCCGTCGATGGCGTCGCATCCACCACCGGCTTCACCGTCACCGGGACAGCCGGGTCGGCCTCCAGCGTCGGCGATGTTGGCTCGACCACAAACGCCTCGACGGTGCTCGCGTCGCCGGACACGACCCGCCGGTACTGCTCGCGCTGATGCTCGGCCCACAACAGGCCGAGCACGCCCACCT
>JAGWYG010000045.1 GCA_018969485.1 Chloroflexota bacterium | reverse complement strand
GAGCGCGTCGCTGCGGTATGCCAGCCCGGCCACGAGCAGCGCGGCGGGCAGCAGCGCCTCGAGCAGCAGGCGTGCGCCGACGAGCGCCGCACGCCGGCCGCCATGGTGCAGGCCGGCCCGCGCGTGCTTGCGGAGCCCCTCGGCGATGCTGCGCCACGAATCGTACATGCGCACCCGCAGCAGATCGGCGGCGCCCGCGACCACGATCCGCGCGCCGGCACGCTTGAACTGACTCGCCAGTTCCATGTCTTCGAGGATGGATTGCCGCACCGCAGCGTGCCCGCCGAGGCGCTCGTACGCCGTGCGGCGGATCACCAGGCACTGGCCGATGGCGAAGGCGGTGTCCCGGCGCGGGTCGTTGACCCACGCGAACGGGTAGATGGTGGTGAGCAGCAGCGTGAATGCCGGAAGCACCAGGCGCTCGATGCCGGTGCGGGCCTCGACGAGCGGCAGGGCCGACAGCAGATCGGCACGCTGCGCCAGCGCGTGGGCGATGATGCTGCCACAGAATGCCGGCGCGACCACCACATCGGCATCGAGGAACACCAGCCATTCGCCGCGCGCCAGTTGTGCGCCCTGCTGGCAGGCCCACGATTTGCCCAGCCAGCCGGGTGGCAGCGGCTGGCCGGCGACCACCTGGATCAGCGGATCGCCGTCGGCCGCGGCGCGCACGACCTGGGCCGTGGCATCGCGCGAGTGATCGTCGATGACGAGGACTTCCAGCGGGGGCACCTGCTGCCGCAGCAGCGCCGTGATGCCCGGGCCGATACGCTCGGCTTCGTCGCGCGCGGGAATGATCACCGAAACCGTCGCCACGGGCGGCGGCAGGTCGCTGCCGAAGTGCGGCTCGCGCAGCACGCGCCACGTATCGCGCAGGCGCAACCCCAGCAGCACCCCCCACAGAGCGACCGCACCCCGCAGGAGCGCCTCTTCAGACATCAGCGCGCCTCGGCTGGCGGCGGGCAGCGCACCGGCGCCGCCCGCCTGCGGTGATCACTCGGCCGCGATGCGCGCTGCAACTTCGGCCAGTCGCGTCGCGTAACCGGCCTCGTTGTCGTACCAGGCCGCGATCGACACGAACGTGCCGTCCTGCACCTGGGTCAGCGGCAGGTCGACGATCGATGAGCGGCTGTCGCCGACGATCCGCGACGAGGCCCATTCGTCCTCCAGCACGCCCATCACGCCCGCCAGCGGCGCCTCGGCGGCCGCCTTGCGGAATGCGTCGTTCACCTCGGCGGCGGTGACGGCGCGCTCGGTGACCAGGTTGAGCTCGGCGATGCTGCCGGTGCGCACCGGCACGCGGTAGGCCTTGCCCGTGATCTTCAGGTCCTTCCAGATGAACTGCAGCGCCCGCGCTGCGCCCGACGCCGCCGGGATGATGTTCTCGCCCGCCGCCCACGAGTCGCGCCGGTCGCGCATCGGCTGATCGGTGAGCGCCTGGGTGTTGGTGTAGGCATGCACCGTCGAGAACAAGCCGTGCTTGATGCCAAAGTTCTCGAGGACGACCTTGACGACCGGCGCGAGCGCGTTGGTGGTACAGCTCGCCATGCTGACGATGCGGTGCGCCGCCGGATCGAAGCTGTCGAGGTTGATGCCGGCCAGCAGCACCACATCGGCATCCTTCGCCGTCTTGCTCGGCGCACTCACCAGCACACGGCGCGCGCCCCGGTCGAGGTGCGGCTGGGCGCCCTCGCGGGTCACCGCGCGCCCCGTGCAGTCGATCACCAGATCGACGCCCAGCGCGCCCCAGTCGGGCAACTGCTGCATCGCGTTGATGTAGGGAATCTCGCGCCCGCCGATCACAAACCCGTCGCTGCCGGCGACCACCGGCTCGTGCCAGCGACCATAGTTCGAATCGACCTCGAACAGCGCGGCGAACGTCGGGATGTCGCGGATGTCGGAGATCGACGCCGGGGTGAACAGGTTGTTGCGCAGCGCGGCACGCAGTGCCGAGCGACCGATCCGACCGAAACCGTGGATCGCAATCCGGGCCATGGATCAACTCCTCTGACTGATGATGGCGCACGATGGCGCCGAAGTTCCCAGATGGGCGGATAGCCCCTGCCGAATTATAGCCGAAGACGCCGTACTGCGGCGCATGCGGCATCACGGCTCGCGGGCGAGATAGTAGGTCAGGCTGTGCAGGACTGCCACCGGGTCGATCGATCGCACCCAGACGCCATCGGGCACCTGCAGCACGGTCGGTGCGTAGCTCAGGATGGCCCGCACGCCGTGCGCAACCAGTTGATCCGTGACGCCCTGGGCGTGGGCGGCAGGCACCGCCAGAATCGCCAGCGCGATGGGCGTCGTGTGCACGACCGAGCCGATCTCGCTGATCGCCGTGATCGGCAGGCCCTCGACCTCACGCCCGATCTTGGCCGGGTCGGCGTCGAACAGCGCGACGATCCGGATGCCCTGGCTGCGGAACCCCTCGTAGCGCGCGATCGCTTCGCCCAGGTGCCCGATGCCGACGAGCGCCACCGGCCACTCGCGGTTCAGCCCCAGGATGCGCTCAATGTGGTGCAGCAGCTTCTCGACGTCGTAGCCGATGCCCTGTTTGCCGAACTCGCCAAAGTATGAGAGGTCCTTGCGGATCTGTGCTGCGGTGATGTTGATCCGCTCGCCGAGATCCTGTGACGATACCGAGCCGATGCCCTCGTCGAGCAGATAGCGCAGGCTCCGCGCATAGAGCGGCAGCCGTCGGACGACCACATCGGGCGGCGATTCGGGTCGGTCCACGTCTGACCTCGTGCATCGTCGCGGGCGGGCAGCGACTCGCGGGAACATGCGAACACTAGCACACGCGGGCTTCGGCTGTCAACCGGCATGCTGCGGGGGCTCGGCCTGGGTGGTGCCAGGGGCGCGTCGCATGTGCTGGCTACCCGTGATGGCCCGATCAGTCCGATCGGCATGGTTGCGCCGTCACCATGGGCGCGATTCGCGGTCGCGCTGCGTGATGGGCCAAGGCAAGCGGGCCAGCACACGGGCTGCGTCGTGAGTGGCGGGCGCGACGCCCGCGCGCACCCCGGGTGCCGCACGGCCGCGGCATGCGCCGGAGGAGCGTGTGCGTACGCCATCCTGCGCCCCCGTGCGGCGCGGGAGCGCGATGCGGGGCGGGCGGGTGCCCATGCCGCGGCGCCCTGCCAGGATGGCCCGGGCATGGGCGCGATTCGCGGTCGCGCTGCGTGATGGGCCAGGGCATGCCGGCGCTGCCGGCCAGACGGGCCGTCGGCTGCGGGCGCGACGCCCGTGCGCACCCCCCGGGTGCCGCACGGCCGCGGCATGCGCCGGAGGAGCGTGTGCGTACGCCATCCTGCGCCCCCGTGCGGCGCGGGAGCGCGATGCGGGGCGGGCGGGCGCCCATGCCGCGACGCCTTGCCAGGATGGCCCGGGCATGGTATATGCGAGCGGTAGGCTGCCGGCACCCGAGGAGCATCGATGGACACCGACATCCCCGACCGCCTGATCGACTGGTTCCGCCAGCACGGGCGCGACCTGCCGTGGCGGCACAGCCGCGATCCCTATGCCATCCTCGTCGCCGAGGTGATGCTGCAGCAGACCCAGGTCGACCGCGTGGTGCCGCGCTATCTGGCGTTCCTCGATGCCTGGCCCGACGTCGCGGCGCTCGCGGCGACACCGACCGCCGAGATCATCCGGTTCTGGTCGGGCCTGGGCTATAACCGGCGCGCGGTGAACCTGCAGCGTGCGGCACAGTGGGTGATTGCCGAGTGCGGCGGCGCATTCCCGCGCGATGTCGCCAGCCTGCGGCGGTTGCCGGGCGTGGGCGCGTACACCGCCGGAGCGATCGCCTGCTTCGCGTTCGAAGCCGACGTGGCATTTGCCGATACCAACATTCGCCGGGTGCTGGAGCGCCAGTGGCTCGGCGGAGGCGCCGCCGGGCGCGACGCCACGATCCAGCAGCTCGCCGAGCGCGTCGTGCCGCCCGGCCGGGGCTGGTGGTGGAACCAGGCGATCATGGAACTGGGCGCGCTGGTGTGTACGGCGCGCGCGCCAGCCTGCCAGCGCTGCCCGATCGCGGCGAGCTGCGCCGACTATGCGCAGCGCCGCGCCGCCCCGCCGCTCATCGGCCTCGGCGGCGCACCACAGCGCATCGCCGAGCGCCGCAGCACACCGTTCGCCGGCTCGCGGCGCTACTACCGCGGGCGCGTGCTCGAGCTCCTGCGCGCCGCCCCGCCCGGCGCTCCCGTCGCCTATGCCATCCTGGCGCAGCAACTCGCCGGCGCAGCCAGCGCCGCGCCGACCGATCCCGACTGGTTGCGACAGCTGGTAGCGGACCTGGCCCGCGACGGGCTGCTGGTGGCCGACGACGCCGGCGCCCGTCTGCCCTGAGCATGGCCTGCGGCATCAGAGAGCTGGCATCATCCTGTCATCTTGCGGCGCCATCACGGCCGGATCCGCACGGTCGGCTATGCTATACTGATGGCATGAGCGTCATGATCATCGTCAACTCGCGCCACGCCGCACACGACCAGCCACGTCACGTGGAGCGGGCGGCGCGGCTGTCGGCGGCGCTCGAGGCGCTGCATGCCGCCCCCCACGCCAGCGGGCTGGCGTTCATCGAGGCGCAGCCGGCCGATGACGCCAGCATCCGGGCGGTGCATGCCGACACGCTGCTCGACCGGGTGCGCTGGAGCGCGACCCAGGCCGGGTTCTGGATCGACCACGACACCTACACCACCGCGGCGTCCCACGACGCGGCGCGCTGCGGCGCCGGTGCCGCCATCCAGGCCGTCGAGGGCATCGCCGGCAGCACACCGCAGCGCAGTTTTGCGCTGGTGCGGCCGCCGGGGCATCACGCGACGGCGACCCGCTCGATGGGCTTCTGCCTGTTCAACAATGTCGCCATCGCGGCGCAGCACGCGCGCGCCCGGCTCGGCGTGGGGCGCGTCGCGATCGTCGACATCGACGTGCATCACGGCAACGGCACGCAGGATATCTTCTACCAGCAGCCCGACGTGCTGTTCTGCTCGATCCACGCCGCGCCGCTGTATCCCGGCACCGGCGATGACCGCGAGACCGGCAGCGGGCCGGGCAGCGGCGCCACGCTGAACATCCCGGTGCCGCACGGCACCGGCGATGCCGGCGCGGCGCTGGCGTTCACGCACCTGATCGAGCCCGCGCTCCGCCGCTTCCAGCCCGAGCTCATCCTGGTCTCCGCCGGGTTCGACGGGCATCACCGCGACCCGCTCGGCCTCCTGACGTACAGCGTCGCCGGCTACACCGCGATGATCGGCCGGCTATGCGCCATCGCCGACGAGTGCTGCGGCGGCCGGATCGCGCTCGTCCTCGAGGGTGGCTATGATCTCGCCGCGCTGGCAGCCTGCGTCGTCGGAGCGACGCACGCCCTCGCCGGGCGCCACGACATCGACGACCCACTCGGACCGTCCGGCCAGCGCGAACCCGACATCACCCCGATCATCACGCGCATCACCGCGCGGCATCCGCTGTTCGCCACCGGCACCACGCCCTGAACGGAGGCATATGACCGCCGAGATCGTCGTCATCGATTATGGCGCCGGCAACCTGCGCAGCGTCGTCCGTGCGCTGACCCACGTCGGCGGCCGGACGCTGGTCACCAGCGATCCCGCGGCGCTGCACGGCGCCACCGCCGTGGTGCTGCCCGGGGTCGGTGCGACGCGCGACACCATGGACAGCCTGCAGCGCCTCGGCCTGGCCGAGGCGATCCGCGACACCATCGCGCGCGGCGTGCCGTTTCTGGGCATCTGCGTCGGCATGCAGGTGCTCTGCACCTCGAGCGAGGAGTTCGGCAGCCACGCCTGCCTGGGCGTCGTGCCGGGCGTCGTGCGGCGCTTCGCCGACGGCCTCAAGGTGCCGCAGATCGGCTGGAATCAGGTCGATGTGGCCACGATCGCGCAGGGGCATCCGCTGTTCGCCGGCATTCCCGATGGCGCCGACTTCTACTTCGTGCACTCGTATCACTGCGATCTGGCCGAACAGGCGCTGATCGCCGGCACGACCGACTACGGCGTGCGCTTTCCGAGCGCGCTCCTGCGCGATCGGCTGGCGGCAGTGCAATTTCACCCCGAGAAGAGCGGCCGGCACGGCCTGCAGCTCCTGACCAATTTCGTCGCCTGGGCGACCGCCTGACCGCCGACTGGTCGGCGCCGCCGCGGAGGAGTAGCATGGAACTGATTCCGGCGATCGATATCAAGGACGGCCGGTGTGTGCGGCTGTACCAGGGTGACTTCTCGCGCGTCACCGTCTTCGGCGATGACCCGGTCGCCGTGGCACGCGGCTGGTACGCCGCCGGCGCGACGCGGCTGCACGTCGTCGACCTCGACGGCGCGCGTCAGGGTCGCCCGGTCCACACGGCGCTGATCAGCGCCATCGTCGCCGCCATTCCCATTCCGGTGCAGCTCGGTGGTGGCCTGCGCGATGCCGCTGCCGTCGCCGAGGCGCTCGGGCTCGGCGTGGCGCGGGCGATCATCGGCACGGCCGCCGTCGAGAACCCCGACCTTGTGGCGACGCTGGTCGCGCGTCACGGCGCGGCGATCATCGTCGGCGTCGATGCCCGCGATGGCCTGGTGGCGACCGCCGGCTGGACGCAGGCGGCGACGGTGCGCGCCACGGCGCTGGTCGGGCAGATGGCCGCGCTGGGTGTGGCCCGCGTGATCTACACCGACATCGCCCGCGATGGTACGCTCACGGCGCCCAACTATGCCGCGACCGCCGAGCTCATCGTGCCCGCAGGCCCGGCGATCGTGGCCTCGGGCGGCGTGGGCGCCATCGATCACCTGCTTCAGCTGCGCGCCATCGGCGTCGAGGGCGTGGTGATCGGCCGTGCGCTCTACACCGGCGATCTCTCGTTCGCCGATGCGCTGCACGCGCTCGCCTGACATAGCACAACCACCTGTCGACGCATCCGTCGAGAGCCACCGATGACCAGCACCCGGGAGGGACGCGCACCATGACGACACCAACCCGACCGACGAATGTCTCCAGCAAATTCGAGGAAGAGCGCCTTCGTGCCGCCGAACAGTCGCAGATGGTGTACCTGCAGGGCCAGATCGATGAGCTGCGCCGCCTGCTCAAGGAACAGACCAACAAGTACAACTGGGTGATGGAACAGGTGCGCAAGGCCGAGTCGAGCGTCTCGCAGATCAATGGCCTGTTCGAGCGCCTGGCACAGGACGTCAACCTGAGCATCGATGGCAATCGCCGCGACCTCGCCGGCTTGCGCAAGGAAGTCGTCGGTGTGCTGATGAAGGTCGAGGAAGGCCTGCGCCCGATCCGCGAGCTGAACCAGCAGGTGCATCAGTTGGCCGACGCCCGGCGTCAGGATCGCGAGCTCACCAGCACCTGGATGGTGCGCATCGAAGAGCTCGACCAGCGCCTCACCGCCTGGCAGACGCAGTTCAAGGAGTTCGACGAGCGCTATCGCAATGTGATGAGCCGCTTCGGCGAGCTCGCCACCGCCGATGAGCAGATTCGCGCCGAGCTGCGCAAGGTGATCGAGGATCTGCAGATCGAGAAGCAGAGCCTGCGGCGTCAGGCGGTCGAGGCGCAGCAACTGGTCGCCGACGTCAAGCCGGCGCTCGACAGCCTGGCCAATCGCATCCAGCGCGCCGAGGAAGTGCGCCGTGACATCGAGTCGATGTTCACCGATCTGCCGACGCAG
This sequence comes from Chloroflexota bacterium, assembly GCA_018969485.1. Lineage (GTDB taxonomy): Bacteria > Chloroflexota > Chloroflexia > Chloroflexales > Roseiflexaceae > CAIQIY01. The sequence continues at coordinate 19,708 of JAGWYG010000045.1, read as the reverse complement.
ATCAAGGGCGCCGATGTTCGCATGGCACAGTTCGAGACCGATCTCAAGCGCTACGAGCGTCTCTCGACCGAGCGCTTCCTGATGAACCAGGAGCGTCTCGAGGAGATCCGCCGCCAGCAGGAGGGACGGCTCACCGAGATGGAGGAGACCGGCGATCATAGCCTGCGCCGGGTGAATGCCTGGCTCGAGCGCCTCGACAGCTGGATCCGTGAGCTCGAACAGCGCCACGCCCGCACGGTGGTGCAGATCGCCAACCTCGAGCAGTCGCACACCGATCACCTGCTCGAGCTCGAGAAGCGTGATGTCCGGTTCATCACGGTGCTCACCCAGGCGATGCGCGACTTCCAGGGCGAGATTCAGGCCCAGCAGGTCGAACGCGGCATCTCGCCCGACAAGTAATGAAACGACTATGCTGAAACGCCGCATCATTCCATGTCTCGATGTCAAGGCCGGCCGGGTCGTCAAGGGCATCGCATTTCTCGCGCACCGCGATGCCGGCGATCCGGTGGCGCTGGCCGCCGCCTACGACGCCGCCGGCGCCGACGAGCTGGTGTTCTACGACATCACCGCCAGCAGCGACGAGCGCGCCATCATGGTGGAAGTCGTCGAGCGCACCGCCGCCCAGGTCTTCATCCCGCTGACGGTCGGCGGAGGCATCCGCACGGTCGATGACATGTACCGGATGCTGCGCGCTGGCGCCGAGAAGGTCTCGGTCAATACGGCGGCGGTGCTGAACCCGGCATTGATCGAGGAAGGCGCGCGCCGGTTCGGCAGCCAGTGCATCGTGCTGTCGATCGATGCGCGCCGTGCGGCGGCAGAGGCCGGCGCGCCGCCGCGCTGGGATGTGTTCACCCACACCGGGCGGGATCCGCGGCCGACCGGCCGCGACGCGATCGCATGGGCGCGCGAGGGCGTGGAGCGCGGCGCCGGCGAGATCGTGATCAACAGCATGGATGCCGACGGCACGCGCGACGGCTACGACATCGCGCTGCTGCGGGCGCTGGCAGAGACGATCCCGGTGCCGGTGATCGCCTCGGGCGGTGCCGGAACGCCGGCGCATCTCCTGGCCGGGCTGCGCGACGGCGGGGCCGATGCGGTGCTCGCGGCGTCGATCTTCCATTTCGGCGAGTACACCATCGCCGAGGTGAAACGCTACCTCGACGCGCACGGCGTCCCTGTGCGCTGGTGACGATCGGGAGGCGCTGATGCACGTAACCGTCCTGTTCTTCGCCGGGCAACGCGACATCACGGGCAGTACCAGCCTGGTGGTGCAACTCGCGCAGCCGGCGTGTGTCGGCGATCTGTGGCAGGAGTTGGTGCTCCGCTATCCGCGCCTGGCCCCGTTCGGCGCCAGCATGCTGTTCGCCGTCGATCACGAGTTTGCGGTACGCGAGACGCCGCTGCACGACGGCGCGGAGGTTGCGCTGATCCCGCCGGTGAGCGGTGGCGCACCGCCGCCGCTGCTGCACGTCTCCGACGCGCCGCTGGATCCGGCCGCGCTGGTGGCGGCGGTCGCGGCGCCGGCCATGGGGGCGACGGTCACGTTCGCCGGCGTGGCACGCGACAACTTCGCCGGCCGTGCGACGGCGTCGCTCGAGTATCAGGCGTACCTGCCGATGGCCGAACAGGTGCTCGCGTCCATCGCCAGCGATGCGCGTGAGCGCTTCGGCACCGGCGCCATCGCGATCCACCACCGCATCGGCCACCTCGCGATCGGCGAGACGGCGGTGCTGGTCGTGGTGGCGGCGGCTCATCGCCGCGCGGCGTTCGCCGCCGCCGAGTGGATCATGGATCGGGTGAAGCAGATCGCGCCGATCTGGAAGCGCGAGCATTGGGCTGATGGCACCGCCGAGTGGATCGGCAATGAGCAGACGCGGCCGCGCGGCGACGCCCAGGTGTGACGCGCGGCGGGGCGCAGGACGTCCTGCAGGTGCGGCACGGGCGTGAGCGGCACCATGCCCATCAGCGCACCGCCCCACACGGGTGCGCTGCGCGCATCACTGCATCAGCATCTCGAAGTTTGGCTGCTCGTCACTGCCGGCGATGCGGCGCGTCAGCCGCTGCACCGTGCGCAGCGTCTCCTCGCCGATCCAGAACGTCAGCAACGCGCCGATCACGATGCCGATCGCGCTGCCGACAGCCGCACCGAGCGCGAACACCAGATAGCGCGCGTGCTTGTTGGATTCCATGCTTTCCTCACTGAACGACCACAACCGGCACGGCACGGCTCCACAGTCGCTCGACGCGGTAGTAGTCACGTAGTGCCGATGAGAAGAGATGGACGACGACATCGCCATAGTCGAGCACGATCCAGCCGCTCACGGGCAGTCCTTCGACGCGGGCATCCCAGCCGAACTCTGCGCCGATGGTTTCATCGATCGCCGCAAGGAGTGCCTTGAGCTGCCGTTCGTTATCGGCGGAGCAGATCACGAAGTAATCGGTGAACGCCGCCAGCGCCCGCAGGTCGAGCAGGATGATGTCGCTGGCCTGCTTCTCGTCGGCGAGCTCGACGACGCGCCGTGCGACGGTGATGGGTTCGATGGACGTATCACTGGTCAGATGCAGCCCCCTTTCGTGCCATGATTCTAGCAGATCCGCGGCAGTCTGACAAGCGCAGCGCGCGATGCGCGGTGCCTGCGGCGCCGTGCCCGCTCACGCGGCCGGCAGGCGCAGGATCACGGGCACAAGCGGCTCGATGATGCCACTGAACGGCGCCACCACCAGCGCAGCCACGCGCGAGCTGGCAAGAAGGTCGCGCGTGCCGGCATCGGCGAATGCATACACGAAGTGGTACAGCGCCGCCCCGATCAGGCAGCCCTGCAGCGCGCCGATCAGCGCGCCGCCCGCCTGGTCGAGCCAGCCGAAGAACAGCAGATTGACCACACGATGCAACACCGAGGCCAGCAGGCTCACCAGGCTGCTCACCGCCAGAAACACGATCACATAGCCGGCGATCGAGGTCAGCGCGGCGTCGTCGATCACCGACGTCAGCGCGACGCCGACGTCGCCACCATACCGGCCGGCGAGGATCACCGCCACGATCACGCCGATGATCCCTGCCAGCTGGCGCACAAGCCCGTGATAGAAGCCCAGCATCATCGCGCCGCCTACCATGATGATGAGCGCCAGATCGACGTGGTTCACCGCTGCCTCCTGCCATGCCCGCACGTGCGGGACGCCGCTGGCAGCATCATACACGACCGAGCCCGCCGCTGCACGATGACGGCCCGCGAGTTCGTGCTGCGGCGCGGCGGGCATGCGGCGGCGCTGGCACGCGATTGTGGTGGCTATGGTAGACTCGGGTGATCGCACGGGAGGCGATGTCACCATGATTCGTCGCAGCTCCATCGTCATCGCCCTGTTGCTCAGCCTTGGCAGCGCGCCGGCGTGGGCGCATGTCGGCGAGCAAGGCCCGGTCAGCACCGTCACACAGCAGCTCGGCACGCGCGAGGTGACCATCCGGTTCGAGCTGCCGCCATTTGCCCCCGGCGCCGTGCGCCTCACCATCAGCAGCGACGCCGCAATGCCCTGGACGCTGCGCGCCAGCGCGGTGCCATCTGGCCTGAGCGCACCGCCAGCGCCGATGGTGCAGCGCGAGCTGCGCCCGGCCGAGGTGGTCACCATCGATCTGCCCGTCGATCAGGCGGGCCGCTGGGAGCTGCTGCTCGACGACGGCAGCGCCGCGGCGCGCGTCCCGTTCGTCATCGCGGCGCTGCAGCTGGCGCCCGGCGATGCGCAGCTGGCGGGCGCGCTCATCGCGCTGCTGCTGACGCTGCTGCTCGGCATGGTCGTCGCCGCGCTCGGGCGCACGCCGGGCGAATGGCTGGCGCGCGGGCAAGTCGCCGCGCTGACGGCGGTCGTGATCATCGGCGCACAGCAGTGGGCACAGCGCAGCGCCGCGCCGCCGCCAGCCGGCGGCCGGCCCCATGCCGTCATGACGCTCCAGACCACGCCGGCGGCGCTGCTGGCCGGGCAGCCGACGCAGCTGCGCTTCACCTTCATCGACGGCGCGACCGGCCTGATGGCCGATGACATCGAAGTTCACCACGAGGCGTATGTCCACCTGGTGATTCTTGATGACGCCGGGCAGTCGTTCAGCCATATCCACCCGGCGCGCGTGGCGCCCGGGCGGTACCAGGTCGCCTGGACGCCGCCGGCGCCGGGGGACTATACCATCTACGCGGAGATCGTGCGCCATGGTGGTGGCGCGAGCGTCCTCAGCCGGCGGCTGACCATCGCTGGTCCAGCATTGCCCCGGACGCCGCCACCGACGCTGCCGCTGGACATCGTGACGCCGACGGGCATGCGGGTCGCGCTGACGGCCGAGCCGCTCAGCCCCGGCCGGCCGACGGTCATCACAGCGCGCGCCCGCGACGCAGCCGGAACGCCGGCGGCAATCCGCACGTGGCTCGGCATGGCCGGGCACCTGGTCGTGCGCAGCGCCGATCGCCAGATCTACGCGCACGTCCACGCCATGCCATCAACCGATGCCGACGGCACCGTCCGTTTTGTCTATCAGTTCCCCGGGCCGGGTGAATACCAGCTTCACGCGCAACTCGCGCTCGATGGCGGTGTCACCACGATCTCGGGTACGCTCGCCATGCCGGAGGGCGCTGATGCACCGCAACCCTAGCCCATGGCTCATCCTCGTACTGCTGCTGGCCGCGTGCGCTGCGCCGGCGTTCAACGGCACCGCCGATGCCGACGCGCTGCGGGTGTCGCTCAACGTCGACCGCCTGGCGGTCGGCATGGTGGAGGTTCACGTGACGGTCGCCGACCGCGACGGGCGCCCGCTGCCTGCCGATGCGATCACGCTGATGCCGGTGATGCCGACCATGGGGCATCTCAATCCGGAGATCGCCATGGGCTCGGGCGCAGACGTGCGCCGGAGCGTGGCGCTGTTCTCGATGACGGGCGACTGGACGGTCTGGGTGCGGGTCACGGCGACGGGCGCCGAGTCGCTGGTGTCGTTCGATATGCGCGTGCCGTGACGCATTGCGGCGGCCGTGCCGGCCGAATCCCGCGACGGGTGCGGGCGCATCCGGCGGCGTGCGGGGTCGCGCGGCACGTGGCGCAGACGGCCAGCGTCCTGTGACTGCTCACACGCCTTCTGCAGCGGCACCGATCAGCCGGGGCATCTCGGCTCGCCGGTGAGCCGACAACTGCGGGGGGCCTCAGCCGCGGCCATCTCTGGCGCACGAGCGGGACTGAGGCCCAGCGCCGCGGGCTGGTCGAGGCCGGTCGGCGTGCGCATGGTTGTGGCGCGCGGCGCGGTGGCACGGGCGTCGGGCGGGCATGCTCGGCGCGACGAAAGCCAGCAGGCCGGGCTGCCGTTCGGGTCCCGTGATCCGCGCACGCGCAGCCGGGCACCCAGGGCGTGGTGCACGGCATGCCCGCCACGGAGCGTCATCCCCCGAACGCGGGTTGCCTCCTACGTGCGGGCGCCCAGGATGCCATCTGCAGGCGACCCGTGGATCGCCCGCGCCATGCGGGCGTTCCTGGCGGGGCACCCCTTGCGGGCGCCCAGGATGATCGCCATTCGCGGGTGAGTTTGTCCGGAGCGGCACAGGATGTGGCCCACCGGCCTCCGGGCGCTGCGGGACGTCCGGCCGGCGCTCAGGCACCGGGCGCCGCCGTCGGTCAGGCTCGCCGCGGTATCCCAGGCGACCTGCCCCGAACAGGCCCCGCGCCCCGCCGGCGGTGAGGTTGACGGTACCCTGAGGCACGATGCAAGTCATTTGACAAATGCTCCCGCATCGACTATAATCCGCCACGTCGTCGCGAACGCGGCGTACAAGCCGAAGTGGCGGAACTGGCAGACGCGCTACGTTCAGGGCGTAGTGGGGGCGACCCCGTGGGAGTTCAAATCTCCCCTTCGGCACCACAGCATGGTGGGGAATAGTTTAATGGTAGAACGCCTGACTCTGGATCAGGTAGTTGGGGTTCGAATCCCTGTTCCCCAGCCACCTTCTCCGCCACGCCACGCATCACTTCCCCGCGGAACGCCATCCCACCAGACGATCATGCGCTGCCAGGGCATCCGCCCCACGGCCAGCGGCCGGGCGTAGCCTGTCGCCCGCGTCGGATCCAGTGGTCATCCATGCCGGTGCGTGCGCGCTGCCGGCTCGCAGTCACGATCCGGTCGCCGGCAGGCCAGCGCACCAGCGGGCGCATCGCGCCTCCCGACGCAGCCACACTGCATCACACCCGCAGCAACCAGACGTGGTACACTGGGGCGTCCCGGGCGCATCCCGGGGTTCGGATCACAGAAGGAGTGTGACGCGATGGCCTTCACCGCCGAGCAACGCGCCGTCGTCGGGCGCTGGGATCTCAACGTCCAGACGCCGGGCGTCGACCAGCCGGCATGGCTGGAGATCGAGACATCGGGATTCGCGACGCTGGTCGGACGATTCGTCGGTTGGCACGGCAGCGCGCGCCCGATCGCACGGGTCGACGTCGCGGGCGATACGTTCCGCTTCGCCATCCCGCCGCAGTTCGAGCGCGGTGCGGGGGATCTGGTCCTTGAGGGACGCCTCGCCGACGGAGCGATCAGCGGGACGATCACCACGCCGGACGGCACGGCGGTGGCCTGGACCGGGCAGCGGGCGCCATCGCTGCGCCGACGGACGCCGGTCACCTGGGGCCAGCCGATCGTGCTGTTCAACGGCAGCGACCTCACCGGCTGGCACGTCATCCAGGGCGAGAGCCAGTGGGTCGTCGAGGATGGCGTCCTGCGCAACGTGAAACCCGGCGGCAACATTCGCACCGACGCAGCCTTCGGCGATTTCCGGCTGCACCTCGAGTTCCGCTACGCGGCACATGGCAACAGCGGCGTGTATCTGCGCGGCCGCTACGAGGTCCAGGTGCTCGACGGCGCGAGCGACGAGCCGGATTCGCACCTGCAGGGCGGCGTCTATGGCTTCCTGACGCCCAGCCAGATTGTGACGAGCGGACCGGGCGAGTGGCAGACGTTCGACATCACGCTGCTCGGCCGGGTGGTGACGATCGTGGTGAATGGCACGACGGTGATCAGCGAGCAGGCCATCCCGGGCATCACCGGCGGTGCGCTCGACAGTGACGAGGGCACGCCCGGGCCGCTGATGCTGCAGGGCGATCACACCGCCGTCGAGTATCGCAACATCGTGCTGACGCCAGCGATCGACTGAGCCGCGATGCTGACGCTGTTCTTCACGGCGATGGCCCTGGCGACGGTGTTCAACGCCGCGCCGGGGCCGGTGTTCGCCGAGACGGTGCGCCAGGGCCTGCGGGGCGGCTGGCGCGCGGCGCTCGCGGTGCAGTTCGGCTCGCTCAGCGGCGATGCGCTGTGGGCGCTGCTGGGCCTGGCTGGCGTGGGCCTGGTGCTGCGCATCGATCTGCTGCGTCTGCCGATCGCACTGGCGGGCATCGCCTACCTGCTCTGGCTGGCGTGGGACGCCTGGCGCGAGTCGGCGCTGGCGCGGCCGGCGCCCGCGTCGCTGCCGCACGCGCAGGCGGCGCTCCGCAGCGGCGTGATGCTCTCGATCACCAATCCGCAGAATGTGGCGTATTGGGCGGCGCTCGGCAGCGCGATGGGCGCGGTCGGCGTGGCTGATCCGACGCCTGAACATTATGTCGTGTTTTTCGCGGCATTCATGACCGCATCGTTCGCATGGTCATTCGTCGCCGCCGGGCTGGCGCACGTGATGGTCGGCCGGGCAGCGGGCGGCTGGGCGCGCGTGATCTACCGGGCGATCGCGCTGGCGTTCGTGCTGCTGGCACTCGGCGCCACACACGCGATGTGGCAGCAGTTCGGCGCGCCCGCGGGCTGAGCGCCGGCCAGCCGGCAACTGCGCGACGCGAGCGCTGGCGTGGCATGGTGCTTCGTCGCCGCCGGGCTGGGCGCGCGATCCGCCGGGCGATCGCGCCGGCGTCCGTGCTGCTGGCGCTCGGCGCCACACCTGCGGCGCGGCAGCAGTTCGGCGCGCTCGCGGGCTGAGCGCCGGCCAGCCGGCAGCAGCGCGACGCGAGCGCTGGCGTGGCATTTGGGCCGCCCGATCCCGCGGGGCGGTGCCGGCGCGGCGCATCGCACACGGTTGGATGCCGCGGGGCGGCGCGGCGGCCGCAACCCCGCGGCCCCGTGCCCGACAGCGACCGCTCAGCGGTCGATCGACACGCCGGCCACGGCCAGTTCGGCGACGAACCGCGTGGCGATGGCGTCCCAGGTAGAGTGCAGCACGCGCTGGCGCCCGGCGGCGGCGCAGGCGGCCCGGCGCGCCGGATCGTCGAGCAATGCCACCAGCGCATCGGCCAGCGCCGCCACATCGCCCGGCGGCACCAGCAGGCCGGCCGTGCCATCGGGCACCACCTCGGGAATGGCGGCGGCGCGTGTCGCCACGATCGGCAGCCCGCTGACCATCGCCTCGAGGAACACGATGCCGAACCCTTCCTGGACGCTCGGCAGGCAGAAGACATCGGCGGCGGCGTAGTGGCGCACGACGGCCTCGTCATCGGCCAGCGCGCCGGTGAAGTGTGCCGCATCGCCGAGCTCAAGCTGGCGGGCCAGTTGTCGCAGCATCGGATGCTCGGGGCCGCCGCCCACGATGACGGCGCGGGCGGTCGGGATGGCGCGCCGCACCAGCGGCATGGCGCGCAGCAGATCGGCGACGTGCTTGCGCGGGTACTGCCGCGCGACGCACAGGATCGTCGGCGGGCGCGGCGCGGCGTCGGCATAGGCCTGCAGGCGCCGCTGCCAGTGCGCCACGTCGATCCCCTCGGGGATGATCGCGATGCGCTCGGGCGCGATACCGTAGTGTCGCGCGATCGCATCGGCACAATACGCCGACGTCGCGAAGACGCGCCGGGCCCGCCGGACATTCCGGCGCTCGAGGTGCGCCATGCTGCCGAGCATCGCGCGCGGCCAGCCACGCTCGTGGCGGGCCTCTTCCGCCAGGACGCCCTTGATGCTCACGACATAGGGGGTGCGGGCCAGCGTCGCGGGCGGCAGCCAGCAGCCATCGATGTCGAAGCCGACCAGCGCAGCAAACCGGTGCTGCGCCAGCCGGTCGGCCAGGCGCGCGTTGTACCACAGGCGCGTCGCCAGGCTGGCCGAGCCGGCCGAGCCAACGGGCGCGATGCGCTCGACCGCCACGCCTGCCGCGACGAGCGCGCGTTGCAGCCCGCCGATCGCCACCGCCGTGCCGCTGCCCTCGGCGCTGGCCTGCGTCCATGAGTCGAGCATCGCGATCCGCATCACCCATTCCCCCGCTGTGCCGCCGCGCGGCGCATCACCCATCCACCAGGCGCTCAAGCTGCAGGTCCTCGGCGGCGGCGGCATACCGCGGCCAGAACACGTCGCGATGCTGTCGGTGCTGCCCGTCGTCCAGCGCGCTCGCCAGCGCGATGACCATGCGCGACAGGCCATCGAGCATGCCGCGCCGGTACTCGTTCCAGCATGCGTCGAAGGAGTAGCCCGTGACGCCGGCGGCACACAGCGCCTGGTGATACTCGCGCAGGATCGGCCATTCGACGGCGCGCCGCGTGGCGATCGACAGATTGCCGCCGAGAAATCCGGCGACGTCGAGCGGCCCCCGGCCGCGCACGCATGATTGCCAGTCGATGAGCAGCGGCGTCGCCGTGTCCGACGGGAAGAAGATGTTGTCGAGCTGAACATCGTTATGCAGCAGCGTCCAGGGTGCGCGCCAGTATGCGTCGAACCAGCCGGCGAGGCAGTCGCCGAGCCGCGCGCCCAGCCGCCGCAGCGTGGGGGTGAGCACCGGGTCGAGCACGGCGGCGGCGACGGGCCAGGCATCACGGGCGAACCGCTGCAGGGCGTGGGTGTCGAACGGCGCCAGCCAGGCGCGCGCGCCGAGCGCTGCGCTGCCCCAGTGGGCCGCGTGCAGCTGTGCCAGCGCCAGCACCACGCGCCGCGCCACCGCCGGCGAACACCCTGCTACACGATCGCCGCGCGGCATCGCGCCGAGATCCTCGAGCACCAGCGCCAGGCCGCCATCGCGCAGCGGCACCATGCCGAAGCATCGCGGCGTCGGGACACTCAGCGTCGGCGCGAGCTCGCGGTAGAACGCCGACTCGCGCCGGCTGAGCCCGAGCGTGGCGCTGATCTGCCGGATGCCGTCGTCGGCCGGCGCACGCTTGACGATCACCCGGTGCGGCAGATCGGTCGGCGATGCCTCCGGAATCAGCTGGTAGCGCGTGACGCGGCTCATCGCACCGCGCACGCTGCCGAAAGGCATGTGCTGCACGCCGCCCAGTGCGCCGACGAGGCCGGCAGCACGCAGCGCCGCCGCCAGCGCGGGCACATCGATCATATCATCCGATTCGGTCCCGTCGTCCATGGCTGCCCCCGTGATCGTCAGGATCACCATTGTACCACGGACGGCATCGGCCTGTTGCAACTGCTTGCTGATGCAACTGATCGCCGCAGCCAAGAGGGAGCCTGCCGACGGGCGCTGTCGTCAGGAGGCGTCGTCCTGGCCGGCGCACGACTCGCAGCGTCCGGGCAGCGCCAAGTGGTGATCGAGATGGAACGCATGCTGGCGGATGAGCGCAGTAGCCAACTCGGCGCTCACCTCGGGATCGATGCGGAGCATCGTGCCACACTGACGGCAGACCAGATGGTGATGCAGCGCGCCATCGCCGTGATACTCATAGCGCATCCGGCCATCGATGCCCTCGATCGGCGCCACTAATCCGATCTGATGCAGCCAGTTGAGCGTCCGATAGACCGTCGCGATATCGACGGTCGGCATCGCCGGCTGCACGAGGGCAAACACCTCTTCGGCGGTCAGGCAGTCCACTGCATGATGCACTGCGCTCAGGATGTGCAGCCGTTGCGGGGTCAGTCGCTGCCCATGCTGACGCAGCCATGTCATCAATTCGGCAGGGATCATCGATCCTCCTGGCGCTTCAGCCGTCGAACGGCTGGCGGTATGTCGGGTGATGCGCGAAGCGATGCAGCGTGAGGCGCAGCGTCACCTGCGCGCCAGGGGGCAAGACCGTCGTGACGCCGCGGCCGGACACCGCCTGCGGCGGATCGTCGTGGAGCGCCACGTGCCCGATCTGGTGCTCGCCGAAGGCTCCGGCCTGGGTGAGCACACGACGTTCGGCGTGGACGCTGGTATTGACCAGGGTGAGCGTCACGCCGGCGGCATCGATGTGGTGAACCAGCGCTGCGACATCGGGCGGCAGGCCCGGGCGACGGGCCAGCGCATCGAAATGCCGCAGCCGCGTGTGCAGCAATCCGCCATGGTAGATCAGCTGCGGCCCGCCGAGGGTCAGCTGCACCAGCGCCTCGGTGTGGACCGGATTGCGATCCTGCCAGTGATGCACGTCGACCGTCTCGGGGTCGGCGGCATCGTCGTGGATCAGCTGCATGCGTCGCACGACCTCGTCCCACTGTGCGGCGAGGATCTGCTCGGGGTAGGCCGGATTCTCGCCCTGGAGCCAGCAGTACCACGGCGCGATGTGCACGTCGTCGCCCTTGCCGCGGCCGGGGTGCACCGCGTGCCAGGAGGCGTGGCGCTCGGGGAAGAGCCCGAGGCGGGCGGCGTCGCGCGGATCGTGCGACAGGGCCCAGAGCTGGAGCGGGATCTCGGGCGACATCGGCCGGAAATCGACCCAGCCGGCGTCGGTGTGGCGCTGTGGCACATACCAGACATCATCGACGACGCGACCGCGTTCGAGCGCGGCGTCAAGCTGGCGGCGCGGGATGTCGAGGTAGCCGGCATCGCCGGTGAGCAGCACGGCATTCATCGCCGCGATGGTGAGCGGCTGCAGGATCGTCATCAGGCCGTGCGGCCAGCGCCAGCCATAGTAGCCACCCCACCAGCGGCCGCCCAGCAGTTCACCGATCTGGCCGCTGGGGCCGACGTTGTCGGGGCAGATACCGCCGTTGGCGGCGATCCGCTCCGCCCAGGCCTCGACGTAGTCGAGCACCCAGCGCCGATAGGCGGCATCGCCGGTGTAGGCATACGCATGCGTCACCAGGCTGGTCGCCGTGAGGTTGAGCGGAACATCGCCACGCATCTGACGGGCGTTGAGCAGCGCGAGGATCTCGCGATAGACTGCATCGTCGTTCCAGTCGGCGACCGGCCCGACGACGCCGGGGATGTCGTCGAACGGCGCGGGGTACGCCGCCAGCACCGCCCGATGCGTGCTCCAGTCGTCCCAGGCGTTGACGAACCGTGGCCCACGGCTGCCGTTGATCGGCGAGCGCAGCATGCGCCGGGCGGCGTCCCAGTTGGGGGCGTCGGGGTCCTCGCCGGTGTACATGCGGGCAAACCGCAGCGCGCGTGCGCGATCGAGCGCATTGGCCGGGTCGGCGAGCCCGAACGAGTAGAGCAGCAACGAGCTCTCGCCGTGATGCATCCAGTCATAGCCGGCATCGAACTCGCGCCAGATCTGGCCGTAGCCGCTGAACTGCCGCGTGACCGCCTCCCATGCCAGCCGGCTGCGCCGATACAGGTCGTCGGCACCACCGAGGGCATGAAACAGCGCCCAGTTGTGATAGCTCTCGTAGCCGTCGTCGCTCCCATCGAAGCCCGGCCAGCGCTCGCGCCAGACGAACGTCCCATCGGCCCGGGTGTAGCGCTGCTGGAACAGCGGCGCCGCCTGGTTCATCGCGTCGATCAGGGCGCGCTGCGCATGCGCCCACGCGGGCGGGGCGCCATGGCGGCGGGCCCGCACCGTCATCGTCGTCATGCTCCACCCCCATCCGGTGAGCGCCGGGCGCCGGTCACGGCAGGTCAGGCGCTGCGGCGAGCTGCCACGGCTCGAGCTCGGCCATCACCGCGTCGAACGCCACGCGCTGCATCTGGTGCGTAGCGCCGGCGGCGGTGCGGATCCGGATCGGGTGCGTCGCGGCGGCGACGTGGATCTGCGCCAGCGCATCCGCCGGGACGACCGTGTGATCGGCCTCGGCGAGCAACAGGAGCGTCGGGACGGCCAGTTGGGCGAACCACGGGACGAGATCCCACTGGCCACTGCCGGTGAACAGCCCTTCCACCGCGCTGCGGCGGCAATGCGCCAGCGCGAGGGCCTTCCAGTAGACGTCGGCATCGTGCCAGAGCGGATGGTCGGCGCGCAGCCGCGCCTGGTTGGTGGCGATGGTGTCGCCGATCCCGAGCGCATAGCGATCGATCACGCTGGCGCCGTGGGCCGGATCCATGCGCACCGCCGGATCGAGCAGCGCGGCGCGGCGCACCCGCTGCGGCCGGACCAGCGCCGCCAGCGCCAGGCTGATGGCACCGCCCCACGAGTGGCCGATCAGGTCGATGGCGCCAGGCTCGATGTCGGCGATCGCCCGGTCGAGCAGCATCGCCAGCCGGTCGATGCGATGCACATCGACGGCAGCGCTGAGCCCGTGGCCCGGCAGATCAAAGGCCCGCACCACGAAGCCCTGCGCCGCGAAGGCCGGCGCGACACGCCACCAGACGCGGGCGTCGCTGGTGATGCCGTGCAGCAGCACCAGCGGCACGCCAGCGTGGCCCCACTGCAGGTACGACAGGGGCGCACCGTCAATGGCTACCGTATGCCGTTCCGGTGGATGTCCCGCAACAAACGACGCATCATACTCCATCGTCACCCTCCTCGGCGCTGTCTGGCCCATTGTAGCACGGGCGTACCCGGTCGGCCCGGGCATGCGCGGCGCATTGTATCATGGAGGCCGCGACGGCGATCCGCGCGGCGCCAGTCGCCGGGTGTCCGACGCGCCGCCAGGCATACCGAAAGGACGCATGATGAGCGAACCCTACGACCGCGAACACGTCCGGATCATCCTCGACGTCCCCGGCGCGCTCGGCGCCGATCCGGCCCGCCGCGACGACGTGCTCAACCTGATCCTCGACCGCATCGGCGCCGCGCTCGAACGGGATGCCGCGCTGCAGCGGGCATTGCGCGACAGCCGCATCGAACTGGGCTGGGAAGCGCCGTCGTGGGAGCGGCCGTCGGCATGAGCGCGGCACCCGCATGCCGCCCCAGACCGGCGGCATACGCCATCGCACCGCCGCCACATGGTGGTACAATGCGGGGTATTGCATGGCGTTGGCATGCCTGATCGAGGAAGCATGACGCGACCGTTCCCGTTGCGCGCCGCCCTGGCGTGGATTCACCGCCGGTGGCCGGCGATCGCGCCGCTGCTCGGCGTCGCACTGATCGCGCTCACGATCACGCCGCAGCCGACGCGGATGATCACCACGCTGGCCAGCGAGCTCCACGGGCTCGAGGAGAACGCCTTCGGCCGCTACCGCTGGAGCGCACCGGCGTGGCGCACAGCGCTCCTGCCGCTGTGGCCATGGCGCGATGTCGTGCTGGTGCAGCGGCTCTCGGCCGGCCCGCGGCCGGGCGTCGACGACCGGGTGATGCGCATCGAGCGGCGCGACCGGGCGACCGCGCCGGTGGTATTCACCATCGCGGCCGGCGTCCCGCGCCGCGTCATGACGCTCGCCGACTGGTCCGGATGGTCGGTCGAGCTCCAGAGCAGCGTCAGCCAGATCAGCGCCCCAGGCGACCCGCGACCGCTGGGGGTGTTGCTGTACGGCAGCGGCGCATATCCGCTCGGCGCCATCAACCTGCCGGGTGGCATGGCGGCCGTCCTGCTGGTCGTGCCGCCGGCATTGCTGCTGGTGGCGCGCGCCTGGTCGATCGGCTGGCGCGGCGCTGGTGCTGCGGCGATGGTGGGGGCGTGGCTGGCGCTGGCATGGTATCGCCACGACGCGCCGGCCGCGCTGTTCGCGGCGCGCTGGTGGCTGCCGCTGCTCGCCGGGCTGGCCGTCGCCGGCTGGGCGCTGACGCGCCTGCGCGGACGTACGCCGGATCATGCGGCGTGGCTGGTGATCTGTGCCATGGCGCTGGTGCTGGTGCCGTGGGGGTATGTGCTGGTCGGCGCCGGCGCCGGGCTGGGGCGACACTGGGCGCGCTTCGGGCCGCTGCTCTGGGGGCTGCTGGCCATCCCGCCGCTGCTGTATGCCGTGGCATTGCGCTGCCGCGTCGCGCCCGCCGTCGCCGCCATCGCCGGCAGCGCAGTGATCGCGTGGGGCCTGATCAACGCCGGATTCACCATCCCCGAGCGGCCGTCGGACTTCGGCTCCTACTATGATGCCGCCGTGCGCTTCGCCACCGGCCAGCCGGTCTATTCCGCCGAGCTCGTCCGCGATCCATTCACGTCGGGATACAAGTACCCGCTGGCATTTCTCTTCGTCGCCCAGCCCTTCGCCGCGCTCAGCTTCGAGGATGCCACCGCCGTCTGGCGCGCGATCAACGTCGTGCTGGCCATCTGTGCCGCCGGCCTGATGCTCTGGCAACTGCCGCGCGCCGAGCGCGCCTTCGCCGCCCTGCTCGCCGGCATGCTCTGGGCCAGCTTCACGCCCTTCCACCATTCGCTGCGGCTGGGCCAGGTCGACGGCATGCTGCTGGTGATCGTGGTGGCGATCACGGTCGCGCTCGGCACGCGCGCGCAGTGGATCACCGCGCCGCTGGTGGTGGCGCTGGGATTCATCAAGCTCTACCCCGCTGCCTTCGGCGCATGGCTGATCGGGCTGCGCCAGTGGCGTGCGATCGCCGTGGCATGCGGCTGCGCCGCCGGCATCTGGCTGGCCGCCGTAGCCGTCTTCGGCTGGTCGAACGAGCGCGACTTCTGGCAGATCGCGGTGCCGAGCTTCGGCGCGGTGAACATCTCGCTGGCCAACCAGTCGATGTACCTGCTGGTGCGACGCATCATCGACCTACCGTGGGGGCTCTCGCTCGATGGTGGTACCGAACGGCGCATCGCCGACGCCATCACGCTCGCGGCGCTGCTGGCGCTGGCGGTGCTGTTCGTGCGGCTCGGCCGGCTCACCGTCGCGCGCCTGCTGCGCGAACGCTGGCTGATCAGCAGCCTGCTGGCCTGCAGCGTCCTGCTGGTGCCGCGGGTCTCGTGGGATCACTACCAGACGCTGCTGCTGGTGCCGCTGCTCGCGGGTGTCCTGCGCATTGTCCGGCGGCCGGTCGACGGCAGCAGCCTGTGGTTGCTCGCGAGCCTGGCGCTGGTGAGCTTCGGGGCATACAAGAACCTGATCGTCGGCACCATGGAGGATCCGCTGGTGCTGGTGGCCGCATCGTACCGTGCCGCCGGCCTGGTGCTGCTGAGCGCGTGGTGGTGGCGCGAAGGCTGGCAGCTTGCCGGGAGCGCCGCACACGAGGATCGCGGGAGCGTGGCAGCGTACGGCGCACGCTGACCGCCTCACGGCGCGGCCAGCAGCCTGGCACACCATGCGCCCAGCGCCGCATCGCTGTCCATCAGAACCTCCGGGGCCGTCATGCCCAGTTGCACGAGCAGCGCGTTGGCGCGGGCGCGCGCAAACGGCGATGTCTGCGGATGGGCCAGCACCACCGACAGCATGGCAGCGGCGCGCTCGTGATCGCCCCGTCGCGCATCCAGCGTTCCCAGGCCCTCGATGATCTCGAGCACCGTGCGCAGTGGAATATTGCAGTCCCCGACTGCCTGGCGCAATGCCGTGATGAGCGTCTCGCGCGCGGCGTCCCAGCGCTGCAGCTGGATCAGCCCATAGGCACGGGTGTGCAGTAGCTCCAGCTGCACTGCCAGATTGACGATCGACCGCGCGATCGCCAGTCCCTCGTCGATCAGCGCCAGCGCGGCATCGGCATCGCGGCCGACGAAGATGCTCACCACACTGACATTGCTGAGCAGCACCGCGACCGTGCGGGGCGTTCCGAGCGAACGGGCCAGCTGGAGTGCCTCCTCGAAGAGCCGCAGCGACCCGGCGGCCTCGTCGGGTAGGACCGGCGTATCGTAGCGCCACGGCAGCTGCGCCAGCCCGTTGAGCGCATTCGCGATGCCGCGCCAGTCATCCACCTGGCGGAACAATGCCAGGCTGCGCGCAAATGCATGATGCACGCGGTCACGCGGCGCAATGTTCTGGGCGACGATGCCAGTCCACAGATACGCCTCGCCGAGGATCAGCGGCGCGGCCGCCGCGCGCTCCGCGTCATCGACGGCTGCGTCCAGCTCCTCCGCCGCACGCAGCGCATCGCCCAGTTCGAACAGCGCCACGCCGAGCAGCACGCGGGCCATGCAGAGCCCATTCACGTCCGTCAGCCCGGCAGCCAGCGCCGCCTGCGCCGACTGGTGGAGCGCGACAAACTCGCCACGATACCATTGCATCCAGCCGCGGCCGATGAGCAGCCCGGCGCGCAGATTGGCCGGCAGCGGCGGCTCGACCGCGAGGGCTTCGCCCAGCAGGCTTTCGATGGCGGCATACCAGCCGAGCACGACCCCGACCGTCGCCAGCGGAGCGATCAGGCCGGTGATTTCATCGACCGCGCCGCGTCGCAGCAGCGCGCGCCAGGCATGCGCCAGGTCATCGAACGATGCGCCGAGCTGCACCGCCGCTGCGCTGGTGGCCGGATTCACAACCCACAAACCGGCGCGCTGCACGCGCTGGCACATCCAGGCGCAATGGCCACGTTCGAGCTCGTCGGCGCGCGCGGCGTCCCGCATCAGATGCTCGTGGATGGAGCGGCGGAGCAGCGGGTGGAGCGTGTGATCGCCCGCCACGGCGGGCTGCAGCATGCCACGATCGATGAGCGACGCCATGGTCGCGCGCACCGCACGGGCATCGTGGGCCGGCCGGGACTGCGCCAGCGTCGCGACGACTGCCGGCACATCGAACGCGCCGTGAAATGCGCTCATCGCCATCAGGACCAGATGCTGCGTCGGGCCAAGTGCCTGCCACACCTCGGCGAAGATCGCCTCGATGCGCCGGTGGCGCTCCGGCACCGCCAGCGAGGTGGTCGCCAGGGTATCGATGCGCGTCATGACGCGGCGCAACAGGGTTGCGGGGCGCATCCGCCGGCACTGCGCCGCGGCCAGCTCGATGGCGAGCGGCAGCCCGCCGACCACCTCACAGATCCGCCCGATCACCGCGCCGTCGCGCGCGAGCCAGTCACGCGCCGGGTCGGTCGCCTGCAGGCAGGTGAGGAAGAAGGTCACAGCGTCGCTGGTGGTGCCGGCAGTCGGCGGTTCGAGCGACAGCCCACCCAGCTCGAGCACACGCTCCTGGCGCAGGTTCATCCGTTGGCGGGCGGTGACGAGCACCTGCACCCGCGGCGCGGCCTCGAGCAGCCCGGCGATCGCCCGGGCGAGTTCGGCATGTGGCTCGAGATTATCGAGCACCAGCAGCCATTCGCAAGCAGCCAGCCGGCCGCCGATCTGCTGCAGCGGCGGCGTCTGGCCGCTGAACCGATGGCCGATCGCCCGCCCGATCGCATATGCCAGCGCGTCGACGTCGGCGACGTCGGGCAGCGGGACGAACGCCGCGCCGTGGGCGAAGCTCCAGGCGAGCTCTCCCGCCGCCACCATCGCCAGGCTGGTCTTGCCGGCGCCACCCGGGCCGACGATGGTGACGATGCGCGCATCGCTGCCGCTCAGCCACGCGCTGAGCCGCTCGCGCTCGGCATCGCGGCCGATGAGCCGCCGCATCGGCCGGGGCAGCATGTGACGCGCCGGTACCGCCAGCGTGCCAGCACGGACTTGGCCGGCGAGCTCGCGGAGCACCAGATCGGCGGGCAGGCCGCTGCGCCGCCGCATCGCATGATACTGGCGCGCGTGGCGCAGCGCCGCCGCCGGATCGCGCGTGCCGACGATCCGGAGCAGCACCTGGTGCACGATCGAGTCGAACGGATCGTGGGCCAGCACCTGCCGCGCCAGCACCTCGGCCCACGCCGCGTCGCCGGCATGCCACGCCGCCTGGATCGCCGCCCGCGCCAGCCGCCGCCAGATGGCGATCGTCGCCTCGCGCCACTGCTGCAGCCAGTCGAGCACGGCGGGCGCTGCGATCCCCGCGAGGCCGGCGAGCGGCTCGCCGCGCATCAGCGGCAGCGCACGGCGCATCCGCGCCAGGCACTGCGGGCAGCGCGCCAGATCGCGATGCTGATGCTGGTCGCACGCTGCCACCAGCGCCTCGAACTCCCAGGCATCGACGTCGAGCGCCGCGTCGCGCTCGACGATGAGGGTGCCGTCCTCGATGCGCAGCACACCATCGCAGCGCTGGATCCAGCGCGCCACCGCCGGCCGCGATGCCACACACGGCGACTCCGTCGGCCACAGCCAGGCGGCGAGCGGCGCCAGCGCGTGGCGCCGCGCCGGATGCATCAGAGCATACGCCAGGAACAGCCGCCCCGCCGGCGTCGACGCCTCGTCGTCCGGCCAGTCGTCTGCGGCCCACGCTCCGAGCAACCTGATGCTGACCGCCACCGCGCCACCTCATTCGACAGGGCCATACCTGCGTGGCGGGCGCACAGTCCACCAGCACCGCCCGAGATGCGATCCTATCTCACGTCACCACCATCATACCGAATCGCCGCACGACTGGCAAGCGCCGGTCGCTGACGGTCAGGACGACGCTGATCCCGTCGTACGGCCAAGGATGCCCACGCGAATCTCCTTCGCGGCCACGAGCACCACCGCATCGGAAGCGCGCACGCGGCGGGACGCATCACTGGCGCGCCATCGTCACAGGCAGCCGCCCGGCCAGGAGAGCACGTATGCGATGGACAGACACGTCGCGTGCCAGGCAGCCGGCACCGTTCATGTGGTCGGCATCAGCGTGCGCGACGCTGCGCGATTGGCGCATACCGCGCGCAGCCCAGGCCACCCGACGCTGCGCCGACCGGCACAGCGGACGCCCTCCCGGCCGGCGGGCCATACCGCGGCGCC
>JAGWYG010000044.1 GCA_018969485.1 Chloroflexota bacterium | reverse complement strand
ATCATTGAATGCGGCGCACGTGTACCCCGTCGGCACACCGCTATGCTTGACTGGCGGTCGACGAAGCAGGGGTGTGCTACAACGTATGACGGCAAGGTTGTGCGATGTCATGCGAATACGGCTGCGACATGCTGCTTCATTGGGTGATGGAAACACATCTCGATCACCAGGGATGATCGTGATTTCCAGAACCCAATACGTCATATGATCGTGCATTTCACTCGTTCATTTTGTGTGCAAATCGTCATTTTCAACAATTTATGACTACTATACTATAATTCTTACACTTTGCGACCAGAAGGTCGTTCTACGTGTTTATTACACCATTTTCGGCGCATCGACGATGATACTCTGAATGCTGCAGCGTGGTGCGGAACGTCGCACCGAGGCGCATGTGCGGATACGGCGAGGCCCGTAGCAGCGCGACGCAGCCCACCCGGTGGGGCGCAGGTACGTCCGAGCGCGACGGCAACCGGCCAGCGAGGTCCTGATGCGCGTGCTGACACGGTATGGATGGTTCAGTGAGATCAACGTTGATATGCTCATTGCGATCGCACACACCCAACGCCTGCGCTCGTCGGCCGTCCGGCCGAGCCGGCGATGCCGAGCGGCGATAACGCTCCACCCTGCGCCGACGTGCACCAATCGCGCGTCCGGCGTGCGCATCGCCGCAGACCTGTCGCAGGACGTTCCTCGTATGCCGTACCGCAGCCGGAGCTGGCTCGACGCCGGCGCGCCGCGCCGTGCCGGCAGCATGCGCTATACTGATGGCAGTGGTGAAGGAGGGCAGGGCATGGCGCTGATCGAGCTCGAGCGGATCACCAAGATCTACCAGATGGGTGACATCGCCGTGCGGGCGCTGGATGGCGTGACGCTCTCGGTCGATGCTGGCGAGATGGTCGCGATCATCGGGCCATCGGGCAGCGGCAAGAGCACGCTGATGAACATCATCGGCTGCCTCGATCTGCCGACCACCGGGCGCTACACGCTGGACGGCATCGATGTTGCCGGCATGAACGACGACCAACTCGCGGCGGTGCGCAACCAGAAGATCGGGTTCGTCTTCCAGCAATACATGCTGCTGCAGCGCACCAGCGCGCTGCGCAACGTCGAGCTGCCATTGCTGTACAGCGCGGCGCGTGAGCGCACTGCCCTCGCGCGCCGCGCCCTCGAGGCCGTCGGCATGGCCGACCGCGTGACCCACCGGCCGAACGAGCTCTCCGGCGGCCAGCAGCAGCGCGTCGCCATCGCGCGGGCGCTCGTCACCACGCCGCGGATCATCCTCGCCGACGAACCGACCGGCGCGCTGGACACCCGCACCGGGCTGGAGATCATGGGGATCTTCCGCCGGTTGAATCGCGAGCAGCAGATCACAGTCGTGCTGGTCACCCATGACCCGGACGTGGCGCGGCACGCGCGGCGCATCATCGCGATGCGTGATGGCCTGGTCGTCGACGATCGCGCTCACGAGCCGGTGGCGCTCGACAACGTGCCCGGAGGTCATCGATGACCGGAGCAGCACCCGCTGGTGCGGCGCCACGCCACGTCGTCGCCACCCGCTACGTCGCCGCGCTGCGCGAGGGCGGTTCGTTGCCCGGGCTGGTCGAGGCCGATGACGATGGCATGTACGTCGTCAAGTTCCGCCAGGCGGGCCAGGGGCCGCGGGTCTTGATTGCCGAACTGCTGTGCGGCCTGCTCGGCCAGGCGCTCGGCCTGCCAATCCCCGAACTGGTGCTGATCGACGTCGCGGCCGATCTCGGCCGCAACGAGCCCGAGAGCGAGATCCGCGACCTGGTGACCCGCAGCGCCGGGCTGAACCTGGGCGTCGATCATCTGCCGGGGGCACTGGCGTTCGACTCGATCGACGCGCCGCGCGTGGCGCCGTGGCTGGCATCGGCGATCGTGTGGTTCGATGCCTACGTCCTGAATGTCGACCGGACGGCGCGCAACACGAATCTGCTGTGGTGGCACCGTACGCTGCAGGTGATCGATCAGGGCGCGGCGCTGTATGTGCATTTCACCTGGGATGATCCGGCGGGGCGCAGTCGTAGCCGGTTCAGCCCGATCCGGCAGCATGTCCTGCTGGCGATGGCCAGCGAGATCGAGGCGGTGGATCGCCAGTTCGCAGCGCGCATCGACGCGCCGTCGCTCGATGCCATCCTGGCCCAGGTGCCCGATGACTGGCTCAGCGATCGCGATCCGCGGCCGCCGGCCGACGTTCGGCGCGCCTATCGGGAGTTCTTGCTCGCGCGGCTCGCCGCGCGCCATCTGTTTGTCGAGGAAATCGTGCATGCCCGCACGCACCACGTATGAATATGCGGTGATCCGCCTGATGCCACGCATCGAGCGCGGCGAGTACATCAACGTCGGCGTGATCCTCTACTGCCGTGCCCAGCAGTTTCTCGATGCGCGCACGGCGCTCGACGCGGCGCGGGCGCGGGCGCTGTTCAGCGGGGTGGATGCTGCCGAGGTCGAGGAACAGTTGCAGCGCATTCCACAGCTGTGCCGCGGTGGCGCCGACGCCGGGCCGCTGGGCCAGGAACCGCTGAACGAGCGCTTTCGCTGGCTCACCGCGCCGCGCAGCACGATCCTGCAGCCATCGCCGGTTCATATCGGGCTGTCGGACGATGCCGCGGCGACCCTCAGCCGGCTCTTCGCGATCCTCGTCGAGTGACGCGCCCGACGCCGGGCGCTGCGACGCCGCCCCGGCCGGCATGGCACCCCGGTCGGGCCGGTCGGGGTGCCGTGCCGGCCGCGCTCACCAGCCACCGTGCCCGGCGACGAACGCTTCGACCTCGTCGCGGGTCGGCATGAAGTTGGCACAGCCGTGACGCGTCACCACGATCGCGCCGGTGGCGCATCCCATGCGCGCCGCGCGCTCGAGGCTCCAGCCAGCGAGCATGCCCGTGATCAGGCCGCTGGCAAAGGCATCGCCGGCGCCGAGCACGTTGAGCACCGTCACCGGGAACGGGGCGATGTCGCAGGGCGGCCGGTCGCGCCGGATGATCGTCGCACCGCGCTCACCCCGCTTCAGCACCAGGGCAGCCACGCCGCAGTCGAGCAGCCGCCCGATCGCCAGGTCCAGGTCATCGCTGCCACCCGCCGCCCGCACCTCCTGCTCGGTGCCGACTGCCAGCGTCGCGAGGCGCGCCAGCGCGCGCACGGTCGGGCCGAACGCCCGGGGATCGTCCCACTGGTCGGCGCGCTCATCGATGTCCAGAATCACCTGCGCACCGGCGGCGCGCGCCTCCTCGGCGGCCAGGAACGTGGCGCTGCGGCTGGGGTCACGGCTGACGCCGGTGCCGCTGATGAACACCACGCGGCTGCGGCGTAGCGGTGCTGCCAGCACGTCATCGATTGACAGCGCGATATCGGCACACTGCTCGCGGTAGAACGTC
Source organism: Chloroflexota bacterium (assembly GCA_018969485.1). GTDB lineage: Bacteria > Chloroflexota > Chloroflexia > Chloroflexales > Roseiflexaceae > CAIQIY01. Next base: position 23,985 of record JAGWYG010000044.1, on the reverse strand, counting down.
AGCGGGAAGCGGTCGGGCGGCTGGATGGTGAGAATCACCGCGCTGCTGCGGCGCCCGGCCTTGCAGGGGATGTAACGCGTCTCGACGCGCTCACGCCGCAGAAACTCGAGGATGAACGTGCCGACCTGATCGTCGCCCACGGCAGTGAGCAGCGCGGCCCGTAACCCGAGGCGCCGCGTGCCGACGGCGACGTTCGTCGGACAGCCACCGACGTAGGCATCGAAACTGCGGACGTCGGTGATCGCTGCCCCGATCTCGTGGGCATACAGATCGATCGAGCTACGTCCGATACACAATACGTCGAACTCACGATCGTCCATCAGGCCTCCTCGGCGCTGGCGCCGCGTTGCGGCGCGCGATACGCAGACCCTACCGCCAGATACCGGTAACCGGCCGCGATCAGTTCATCGTGATCGGGGATCATCCGCCGTCCGTCGATGATCAGGTACGGCGGCGCAACCGCCTGCTCGATCGTCCGCGATAGCCCGCGGAACTCTTCCCAGTCGGTCGAGATGAAGACCATGTCGCTGCCGCGGAGCGCTTCGTGCGGGGATGCGTGGTAGCTGATCTTCTCGAATAGCTGGTTGAGCGTCGGATCAAAGAATTTCCTGGCTTCATCCATCGCCATCGGATCATATGCACGAATCTCGCGCACTCCCCGACCCAAGAGCCACTCGACGACCTTCAGCGCCGACGAATCACGCATATCGTTGGTCCGCTGCTTGAACGCCAGACCCAGGAGCGCGACGCTCTGCTGGTTGAATGACACGCCGGCTTCACGCGTGGCACGATCGATCAGGTAGGTCTTCTGGTACTCATTGATCGCATACACCGAATGAAGCAAGTCAGTCGATTGCCCCTGGCTGCGGAGCTGGTAAATCAATGATTGGATATCTTTCCCGAAACATGATCCGCCAGCACCGTTCGATACATACGAACCCCAGGTGCTGATGCGCGCATCGGCGGTGACGCCACGTTTGAGATCTTCCATGCGCACGTTGGCGAATGTTTCGCCAATCCGCGCGCCGACTCCATTCCAGAACGAAATGTACGTCAACAGCAACGTGTTCGCGACATATTTGATCGCTTCAGCCGTCTCGGGCGTCGTCTCGATGTAGCGGATGCGCACATGATTGACGAACTGGGAATAGATGCGCCGAATGATGCGAAAGTCCTGCTCGGTATCCGCGCCTACGACGACGCGATCAGGGCGGCGCGATTTTTCGACGGCGTCGCCTTCGGGGAGGAACTCGGGATTTGATGCGACGCCGACGTTGGGCACGGCATGGCGCTGCAGCGCCTGCTCGAGCAGGCGTGCCGTTCCGATCGGAACCGTACTCTTGTTGATCATCACTACGCGACGCTGATCCTGGCGGCGGGCGAGGAGCTCGGCGATGTGATCGACGGCACGGAAGTAGTAGCTCAGATCCGACGAGCCATCGGGATTCGGCGGCGTCGGCAGACACAGGAACAGCGCATCAGTTCCTTCGAGGATCGGCGCAAGATCATCGATGAAGAACAGATAGCGGCTCAGGTTCTCGGCGATGATGCTCGGCAACCCGGGTTCGTTGACATAGTGCACGATCCGCGCGCGCTCGCCCGAGCGATATGCCGCGAGGCGCGCAGTATCGATGTCGTACGCATAGACCTCGTGGCCGTACTCCGAACAGACCGCCGCATGCGTAAGGCCGACGAAGCCAGTGCCGACGACGATGATCTTCATGGTGTGATGTCCTCTGTTGCTCTGCCATCAGCGCGGGTAGACGCGGGCAGCACCGCCAGGCGATGCTGCCCGGCAGGCATCAGCGCGTCACGATCAGGTTGTCGAACAGCACCTTCGCGCCACCTCCGTCGAAGGTGTTCACCGCGATCGCGAGCGCGCCGCGCTCGATGGTTGCGTCGCTGATCGTGCCGACCACCACACCATTGACCGCCAGGCTGATCTCCGGGCCGACCGTCTGGACCGTCAGGCGGTTGATGCCGGCGGTGATCGCCGGATGTGCGGTCCAGTCGATCAGCGGGGTGGCTTCTGCATCGCCGGCCTGGCCGTAGATTTCGAGGCTATAGGTGCCATCGTTGCGGACATTGAAGATGTAGAAGTTATTGTCGTCTGCCTGACGGAAGATGAGCGCTGCGGCAGCATCCGCCGGACCGGTGATGGTCGCATCAATGCTGAACGTCATGTCGTCGAGCGTCTCATTGATTGGTTCCAGCGAGATGTAGTTGGTCTCGCGGACATCGATGGAGTACCCGCCATCTTCCAGCCGATAGCTGGCGACGTCGCTGTCGCCTGGCACAAAGATGCTCTGCGCCGGATCATCGAAGGTGTCCTCGACGACGACGTCGCCCGTCGGAGCCGCGATGGTGCCGGGATCGTCGGGAATCACCGATGGCAGCAGGCTGCCCGGGTCGCCAGCGACGACCGACGGGAGCACGTCCTCGAGGCCCGCGTCGCGGACGATCTGCTGGCCGAACAGGAACAGTGCGAACGCCGAACCACCGCACAGCAGCAGGATCACGACGCCGATGATGCCGAGGATCATGCACCATCCTGGACCTTTCTTCGCCGTCACCACGGGGATGTTCGCCGTCGCCGGCGGCGGATTGTAGCTCGGCGGCGGCGGATTGTAGCTCGGCGGCGGCGGATTGTAGCTCGGCGGCGGCGGATTGTAGCTCGGCGGCGGCGGATTGTAGCTCGGCGATGCCGGCGGAACGCGGACAGTCTCGTCGGGATCTGCGCCAGCCATCGGCCGTGGCGGCACCTGCTGCGTCACGTCCTGATCAAGCGGCTTGAGTTCGCCCGTCTTGGCAGAGCGTGGCAGGGCCTCGGGCGGCAACATCACGGTGTCGCCGGTGTCGGTCGGCGGCGGCACCGGCAACCGGCTGCCGCATTGCGAGCAGAAGCGCGTTCCAGCCTCGTGACGGGTCTGACACTGCGGACACGTGATCATGATCCCTCCTCCCGGATGTTCCGTGATGGCATTCCTTCGGCCAATGGCAGAATGACCGAGAAGCAACTGCCCTGATGTTCGTGGCTCTCGACGAGGATCGTGCCACCGTGGCGGACGACCAACTCGCGGCAGAGATACAGCCCGATCCCCAGCCCGTGCGCACCGCGTGGATGCCGGCGGAAGAGCTGGCACAGCCGTTCGGCGCAGATGCCCACACCGGCATCGGCGACATTGATCACCGCGTAGTGCGACGCCGGCGCGCAGGCGGGGTGTGCCGCGTGCCGTCCGGGCAGGTTTCGCGCGTCTTCAACCCACGCCGTGAGGAATGCGGCATCGACTGTCCGCAGCGTGAGGCTCGCACGACGCTGCCCGCTGTGACGCCGCGCATTGTCGATCAGGTTGACAAGGACCTCGCGCAGGCACAGCGCATCGCCCTGGACGACGCAGCCGGCCGCGGCGTCGTGGATGGCCAGCGGCTGGTGCGGCGTGTGGTGATGCGCGACGACCTGCCGGACGAGCTCGCGGCAGTCGATGCGGTCGTTGCGCAGGATCAGCTCGGCCGCATCGAGGCGCGACAGGCCCAGCAGACGATCGACGAGCGCCAGCGCCTGCCCGGTCTGCTGCGTCAGCAGCACCAGGCCACGCGTGGTGACATCGGCAGGCGCATCGCGCTGGTCATGCAGCAGTTGGGCGAACCCGTGGATCGCCGCCAGCGGGCTGCGGAGCTCGTGAGCGGCGATGGCCAGCACATCGTCGCGCGCACGCTCGCGCGCCGTCTGTGGCGTGACGTCGCGGAAGACGACGACGGCGCCCGCGAAGCTGGCGGAATCGTCCAGCACTGGCGCGCCGCTGCATGCCACGACGTGGAAGTTGCCGGCGTGGTCGCCGATCTGGATCCGCTCGTCGAAGAAGCATTCGCCGCGCAGCGCCCGCGCGATCGGCAGCCGCTCGGCCGGCAGCGGCACGCCATGCATGTCGTGGATGTCGTAGACCAGCGGCATCTCTTCGAGTGTGATGCGGCGGACGTCGAGGCTGCCGATGGCGAGCGCGGCGACCGCCGCCCGGTTGGCGAGCACGATCTGGCCGCAGCGGTCCGCCAACACCACGCCTTCGACCATCGTATCGACCACCGCCCGGAGTTGGCGTTGCTCGATGCGCCCGTCGTCGATCTGCCGCGCGTGGTGCAGCAGCATGCCGATGGCCCGGCCGACGTCTGTGAGCAGGGGATCGCTGGCGGATGTGTGGGCCGGGCCGCTGCCGCCGATCACGACCTGCGCACACTGCACGCCCTGGTGCCAGCATGGAATGACGATCGACCACGCGTCGCCAGCCGGTGATGACAGATCGGGCTGCAGCGGCCGGGCGATGTCGATCGTGGCGACCGGCGGCAGGCTGGCGTGATCGACGGCGCCATGCTGCGCAGCCACCCGCCACGTGGTCTGGTGCTGATCGCACTCGAAGACTGCGCCGGTGCTCGCACCGGCATAACTGGTCAGCGCGGCGAGTATTTCGCGCAGCGCACCGGCGACATCATCGGGCGCGGCATCGGTCAACGCACGCATCGTGCCACGGACGAGCCGGAGTTGCTGCCCGGCCGAGCCGCCCGCCAGATCGGCAGGGCCGGCGATCGCCCGTGCCCGCTCATCGAAATGCTCTGCGGTGCTATGCACGATTCCTCGCTGACGCGAGCCTGCCCGGCCACGAAGCGGCCCGCCACCAGCGCCGCCCCAGTCCGCTGTGCCGCGCTGATTGATGCAACGATGCACGCTCGCGGCGCCGCAGGAGGCGCGGATCAGGCGCCGGCCCCACGATCCCGGGTGCTCCCGCGGCATTATACCACTCCCGGCGTGACGATGCGGCACCGGAGTTGGAGGGGCAGCACACCCTGGCGCCACGCGCCGGACGAGCCGGCCGGACGCCCCGATGCCGCATCCTCGCGCCGATATACGCTCGCTGCCGTGCCGCACACGCGGCATTCGTGATATACTCCGGAGCACCGATTGGCGCTGATCACGGAGATGGGTGCATGACACTGCGGTTCGGGCGGCTTGCCGACGTGCCGATCACGGCGATCATCGCGCTGCACGGTGATCCGCGCGTGCGCCGCCATCTGCCGCTCAGCACCGGCGACGCCGACGAGGCACGCTGGCGTGCGTGGGTGGCCGCCAAAGAGCAGGAGTGGCAGCGCCACGGTCGCGGCCCGTGGGCGTGCTTCGATGGCGACGCGTTCATCGGCTGGGGCGGATTGCAGGACGAGGCCGGCGATGCAGATGTGGCGCTGGTGCTCGATCCGGCAGCCTGGGGGCACGGTGCCGCATTGCTGCGCATGATCCTCGCCCAGGCGCGCGACGTGTTCCGGCTGACGTCGGTGACCATACATCTACCGCCGAGCCGCGCCCGTAACGGAGCGCTCGCGCGCGTTGGCTTCGTCGCCGAAGCCGACGTGTGCCTCGCGGGGGTGTGCTTCACGCGCTATCGCTGCCGCCTGCTCCCGTGATGCCGCCGGCGCAACCGAAGGATCCGTGATGCCTGCCGCCTCGATCTCGGTCGTCATTCCCAACCTGCATTCACCGATCATCGACCAGGTGGTCGCGTCGATCGAACGCCAGACGATCCGTCACCAGATCGCCGAGATCATCGTCGTCGGCCTTGATGCGCCGGGCCGGGTGCCTGCCCACGTGACCTGGCTCGACACCGGTGTGCCGATCCACCCCGGGGCAGCCCGCAATCGCGGCATCGCGCACGCCAGCACTCCGCTGGTGGCGCTGGTCGATGCTGACTGCCTGCTCGCGCCCGACTGCCTCGAGCGCATGCTCGCAGCAATGACGGCGCCGCGCGCGGTGGTCGGCGCGGCATTGCTCCCCGAACACGGCGCGTACTGGCTGCTGGCCGACAATCTGACGACGTTCGACGGCGTGCTGGCCTGTGATCAGTCGCGCGCGGTGCCTGCGCTGCCGTCGTTCGTGATGCTGCTGGACCGTGCTGCCTGGCACTGCGTCGGCGGATTCGATCCGCACCGGCCCATCGGCGGCGAGGATTACGAGCTGTGTTTTCGCCTGCGCCGTGCGGGGCACGTGATCTGGTTCGAAGCGAGCGCCCGGGTCCATCACCGGCCCGCGCGCACCTCGGCGGCGACGGTGTGGCAGCACCTGCAGCGCTACGGCCGTCACACGCCGGCGGTCCTGCGGCAGTACCCCGACATGGCTCAGACGCGGACGGGGCCATGGCTGCGGCCGTGGGCGCCGCTGGTGCTGGCGGCTGCGCCGTTGCTCGCAGCGGCCGACGTGCTGCAGCGCTTCTGGCGCGTTCCCGGGCTGCGGCGCTGGTGGTACGCCGCGCCCGGCGTGATCTGGGCGCGCTGCGCCTGGTACTGGGGCGTCGCCGAGGCGTTCATGGCTGCCGCGCCGTCCGGCGATGGCTGATGGCGAGCGCGGTGAGCGCGGCGGCGCACCATGCTGCACGCGGCGCCAGGCCGTCGGGCAGGCTGCCCCCGACGGCGCCGCCGACGATCAGGGTCGCCTGGAGCACCATGCGCCCGAGCGGCCACTCGATCCGCCAGAGACGCTGTCCGACCACGCCATAGCCGACGGTCAGCACCCCATAGGCGGCGGTCGTCGCCCAGGCTGCGGCGGCGATGCCGCCGAACGGAATACCGATCAGGTTGAGCGCGAGATTGAGCGCGGCGGCTATCCAGGCGATCGGCAGCAGCGCGCCGCTGCGGCCGGTGAAGGTGAATGGCAGCGCCGTCACCTGGGTCGTGAGGTGCGCCACGACGGCGAGGCACAGCGGCGCGACGGCGATGCTGGCGGACGCGTAGCCGGGCCCGGCGACGATGCTGATGAGCTCGCGGCCGAAGCAGCCGCAGACGATCGCCAGCGCGCCATAGCCTGGCAGCACGGTGCTGCCGATCTGCCCGAGCCACCGCGCGGCACGTGGCTCGCCGGCGGCATGCCAGGCGAGCGCCCGCGGCGGCAGCGCCAGCGCCAGCGGCGCGCCGGTGAGTGCCAACGCCCCGCTGATGATGGCCGCCGCCGCGTAGTCGCCGAGCGCCTCGGGGGCCAGATGGCCGAGAAGGATCCGGTCGGAGAAGGCGAAGACCCAGGCGGCGAGCGCATACGGCAGCAGCGGCAGGGCAAAGCGCAGCATCGAGCGCAGCAACGCCAGGTCGACGTCCCGCCCCAGCATGGCACGGATCGACCACAGCCGCAGCGGCAGCAGCACCGCGCCGGCCGCGACCGTGCCGCCGAACAGCCCCGGCAGGCCGGCGCCGACGGCGCCGGCGAGGCTGCCGCCGGCGAGCAGCGCCGCCGCGCCCACCTGCCATGCCACGTAGGTGCGTGGTCGCAGCTGGTTGCGCAACACCTGCGCGCACAGCCCGTTCAGCAGCACCAGCGGCACGCCGAGCAGCGCGATGCGCAATACTGCCCCGTCGATGATGCCGGCGAGCGCCACGGTGGCGAGCCAGTCGCTCGCCAACAGCAACGCCCCGACGACCAGCACGCTCCAGACGCCGACCGCCAGCAGCCACGTCGAGGTCACGCGACGCCGCTGTGGCAGATCGCGTGCCGCCACGAACTCGCGTGCGAATGGCGCGTCGCCGCCGAGCGCCACCACCGCCAGCACCAGGTTCAGTGCGGTCTGGACACCATGCCATGCGCCGTAGCCCGTCGCACCGAGTGTGCGCGTCAGGACCGGGACCGTCGCCAGCGTCATCAGGCGGGCGACGCCGTCGCCGAGACCATAGATGCCACCATCACGGGCGACATCGCGCAGCCCGCTCACGGGCGACACTCAGGGTGCGGGATAGACCGGGGTCGGTTCACCGCCGGCCTCGCCGGTGGGCGCGGGGTAGTCTACCGGCACCATCGGCGTGGTCGCGTCGCTCTGACGCGACTCCTCAGCCGGCACGACCTCCTGGTCGCACGCGCCGAGGATGAGGCCGAGGATGCCGGCGAGCCCGAGGATGATCAACCTGCGCCGCATGGGGGACACTCCTGCCGTCGTGCCGCCGTGGGGCGGCGTCAGTCACCGATGGGGACCATTATACTGCCAACCCGCGTCGTATGCCGGGCAGCCCGGCACACGGCCATCGTGTGATGGCAGTATAATGCGCGGCGATACCGGTACGACCGAGGAGCGTATGCAGTCTCTGGTACGGCGTTTCCCACGGCAGGCGGCGGCGTTGCAGCGCCTGCAGCATCGCTGGTTCACCCGACTGTTTGGCACCTCGGCGCTGCCGTCCGGCGATGTCGCGGCCCCGGCCGCGCCGCGCCGCCGGGGCATGCGCATCGTGATCGCCCTGGGTGCGCTGGCGTTCTATGCCGGCTTCGCGGTGTGGGCGGTTCGTGGCTGGGATGTCGCCGCGCTCGCGTCCGTCACCATCCATCCCGGCTGGCTGATCCTGGCGATGGCCGTCCACGGCAGCGGGTATGCCGTCGCGGTCGCGCTGCGCCGCGACGTGATGGCGTGGCTGGGGTATCCGCTGCGCTGGCTCGAACACCAGAGTGTCTATGCCTACAGCGATCTGGCGGCAAAGCTGCCGGGCATCTTCCTCGGCTACCTGAGCCGCATCATGCTCTACGGCCGGCTCGGTGTCACCCCGGCGATTGCCGGCGCGGCCATCCTGCTCGAAGTCGTCTCGATCGGCTGCGCCGGCGCGGTGCTGTGCCTCGCGCTGATCCCGTTCGTCCCGGCGCTGGCACCGTTTGTGTCGTGGCCGGTCCTCGTCGCCATCCTCGCCGCATGCATCGGGCTGACGCATCCGCGGCTGCTCGGCATGCTGGCTGCGCGCATCCCCGGGCAGCAGGCGCTGGCCGACACGCTCCGCCAGCTGAGCTGGCGCGCACTGGCGCGCCTCATCGCGGGGCAGACGCTGGTCGCCGGCATCGGTGGCCTGTGCCTCTTCGGCGTCGTGGCCTCGGTCGTCGGTCACGGTGCCGCATCGATCGCCACTCTGCTGTACGTCTGGGCCTTCACGCTGGTCTGGTCGTTATTGCTGGCCTGGCTGCCGATCGATCTCGGCCTGCGCCACGGCCCGCTGCTGATCGCGTTCGCCGCACTCTACCCGGCACCGATCGTCGTCGTGATCACGGTGGTCTGGCGCATCTGGGTGAATGTGGTCGAATTGAGCTGGGCGCTGCTCGCCGTCGCTGCCACGCTGGCGCTGGGGCAGCGCCCGCCTGCCGAGGAATCGCCATGATCGAGATCCGACACGCCGAGGATTCGCCGGACGCGCTGCGGCAAGCCTATGATTCGTTCTACAGCGAGCGCACGACCGAGCACCATCATTCGTACTATCGCTGGATCCTGCGCCAGCTTCAGCCGCGCCCCGGTACGCGCCTGCTGGATCTGTGCTGTGGCTCGGCCGTCCTGGCCGTCGAGGCACGGCGACGGGGCGTCGCCGCCGTCGGCATCGACTTCGCGGTCGGGCCGATGCGCGGCGCCGCGGCGCCGGTGGTCGCAGGCGATGCGCTGCGGCTGCCATTCGCCGACGGGCAGTTCGAGTACGTCATCAACCTCGGCAGCCTCGAGCACTTCGAGGATATGCAGCACGGCGCCCGCGAGATGTTGCGCGTGCTCCATCCGCGGGGCACCTGCCTGGTGCTGGTCCCCAATACCTTCGGCATGCTCGGCACGATCATGTATGCGCGCTTCAACGGCGACATCATCGATGACGGACAGCCGCTGCAGCGTTACGCGACGCGCGTGCAGTGGCAGCAGTTGCTCGAACGCACCGGGTTCGAGGTGATGCGGGTCATCGGATACGAATTTCCGCCCCCGGAGACCGCTGCCGACTGGTGGCGCTTCGCCCGGAACCCGCGCGGCATGCTGATTCCGACCCTGATCTGGCCATTCATTCCGGTGAATCTGGCCAGCAACCTGGTGTTCTTCTGCCGCAGGGCGCGCGCCGGAGCACCGGCATGACGGCGATGCAGCATGTACCATGCGCGCTGTGTGACTCGCCGACGGCCGTGCCGTGGTTCACCGGGCGCGATCGCGGGCTGGGGCACCCTGGCCGGTTCTTCGTGGTGCGCTGCCAGCGCTGTGGCCTGGCGCGGCAGTCGCCCAGGCCGCTCGATCTGGCGCCCTACTATGAGGGCGGTTACCCGCAGTACACCTCGGACCTGTATACGTGGCGGCCATGGTGGCGCCGTGGTGTCCCCGACGCCGTCGAATACAGCGGCTCGGGCGGCATCCAGTGGAAGCTGATCCGGCGGATGGTGCCGTGGCGCAGCGGGCGCATCCTCGACATCGGATGCGGCAACGGTGATCTGCTGACCATCCTGGATCGTGCCGGCTGGGAGGTGCATGGCTACGAGCCACATGCGCCGACGGCCATGGCCGCTGATCATCGGCTGTGCCACCTCGGGCGCACAGTCGTGCACAGCGATGCCGCCATCCTGGACGCCTGGCCGGCACAGTCCTTTGATGTGATCACATTATGGCATGTCATCGAACATCTGCCCGAGCCGCTGGCGATGATGCGCACGGTACGCCGGCTGCTCCGGCCGGGCGGGCTCTGCCTCATCCAGACACCCCACGTCGCCGCCGCCGAGGCGCTCTTGCTCCGCAGCTACTGGCATGGCTGGGAATTGCCACGTCACCTGTGGTTCTTCTCGCATACCACGCTGCAGGCGCTGCTCGAGCGGGCCGGCCTGACGGTCTGGGCCCGGCCGGTGTCGAACAGCTACGACATCGCAGTGCTGAGCCTCGGCCACGTGGCGCGCGCGGCGCTCGGCGTGTCGCTCGGCGGTCGCGTCGTTCATCTGGCACGCTCCGGGCCGGTTCAGGCGCTGGCGCGCGCCGGCTTCCTGGTGCTCGACCATGCCGGCCTCGGCTCACAGCTCACGGTCGTGGCGGTGCGGCCTCTCGACCATCCAGCACATCCGGGCGCCGCGCCGCGCGCGTGAGGCTTCCGGCGCATCCGGTCATTCGAAGCGCGGGATCGTGTGTGTGCCATCGGCGAGTGGCCAGCACAGCCCCTGGATCAGGCCCTTCAGGTACCACGGGATGTGATGATACTGCCGATGCAGGATCAGTTGACCGATCCGCCGCAGATACATCAGCTCGCGCGTGGCGTAGAGCACCATCTGTGGCCAGCGCAGATACGTGCGCAGGAAGATCAGCCGGCTGCGGATGAGATAGTAGTCACGCAGATGATTGGCACCCCGGGTGCTGGCGCTGCCCTCGTGGGTCACCGCCAGATCAGCGAACAGCACCGAATCATAGCCTGCACGCGCCGCCCGCAGACAGAAGTCGCAATCCTCGGAATACATGAAATACCGCTCGTCCATGCCGCCGATCGCGTCGATCACCGCCATGCGGATGATCATCGCGCACCCGAAGACGAAATCAACGTGCACAATGTCGTACTGCCCGACATCGATTGTATCAATGCCATACATCGCCAGGTGGCTGCGGCGCATCGCACCACCGATACCCCAGAGCTTGCGCTGCCCATCCGGATAGTACACCTTCGGCGTGGCGATGCCGATGTTGGCCATGCGCTCCATACGGTCGACCATGCGGGCGATGCTGTCGGGTGGCAGGTAGGCATCGTTGTTGAGGAGCAGCACGTACGCCGCACCATGTGCGCGGGCGACCGCGATCCCGCGGTTGACCCCGCCGGCGAAGCCCAGGTTGTGCGGCAGCGCCACGAGCGTCACGCCGGTCGCCTGCCCGGCCAGCGCCGTGGCGCTGCCATCGCCCGAACCATTCTCGACCACAATCGTCACAATCGACGGATACTCCTGCTGCCGCACCTCGCGCAGGCAGGCCAGCGTCTGCCCGGTGGCGCGCCAGTTGATGATGATCACCGCCACCAGCGGTACAGAGACGTCCACCGTCATCGCGCTCGTCGCTCCTCAGGCAGGGCAGCGGGGAACGCCCCCGACACGGCTTCAAGTGTACCACGTTCGCCAGGCGTAGCGGGCACCAGCACCGGGCTACCCCGTTCGGGTGATACTCCGTGGCCACGATTACTCACCTCGAACGACGCCGGATAGCACGTCTGATGTATTGCGAGCGGCGCTGCGCCAGGCGATACTGGCAGTGTTCCCATTGACGTGCGGCGCACCGCACGCCATCTGGATGTTGGAGGGTTTCGATGAAGCGGTTCTTCGGTGTACTGGCGTTGCTGGTGGGCCTGGTGCTCGCCCCGACGCTGACCCACGCCCAGTCCTACGATTACACGACCGGCCTGCAGATCCAGAACCTGTCGACCACCACGGCGGCGACGGTGACGGTGACATTCTACAATCCGAACGGCACCACCGCAGCGACACAGACCGGCAGCATCGCCGCCAGCGCGTCGGTGACGCTCTATCCGCTGGGCGCGCCGCCGAGCGGCTGGACCGGCGGGACGGTTCCGGCCAACTTCAGCGGTTCCGCGGTCGTCTCGTCGGATCAGCCCGTCGCGGCGATCACCAACGTCGTCGGCACCCAGGGCGGCAATTCATTCCTCGGCTCGTACAATGGCATCTCGACGGGCGCGACCTCGGTCGTTCTGCCGATCGTGTTCCGCAACAACTTCGGCTACAGCACGTGGTTCAGCGTGCAGAATACCGGCTCCGCCGACGCATCGGTGACGGTGCAATACGTCAAAGGTGCGGGCCAGTCGGGCACCAACTACACGTCATCTGCAGTGACCATCAAGGCGGGGGCCGCCAGGGACTTCAACCAGGCGAGCGACACCAACCTCGGTTCGAGCTTCGTCGGCATCGCCATCGTCACCAGCAGCCAGCCAGTGGCCGTCTCGGTGGTGCAGGAGAACGGCACGGTGCTGATGGCCTACGACGGCATCAATCAGACCTCGGCAGCGACGTCGATGGTGGCGCCGCTGGTCGTGGCCAACAACTACGGCTTCTACACCGGCATCGGCGTCACCAATGTCGGCTCGGCGGCGACCACCGTGACGGTCACCTATGGGGCCAACACGTCGACGCTGAGCAACAAGTGTGCGACGCCATCAGCCGAGACGGTATCGAACCTCGCGGCGAATAGCGGCGCCTTCGTGGTTCAGAACACGGCGAACTCGCGCTTCAGCAACGGATGCCACTACGTCGGCTCGGCGACGATCACGACATCGCCGGCGACCGACATCGTGGTGGTGGTCAACCAGGTCAACAACACCGGCTACGCGTCGTCCTACGAGGCATTCGATCCGGCCGCGGCGACCAACACCATCAAGGCACCGCTGATCATGGCCAACAACGGCGGCTTCTTCACCGGCATCCAGGTGATGAATGCCGACGGCAGTTCGGCGAGCCGCACGGTGACGATCACCTACAGCGCGAATACGGTGTCGGGCACCGGCGCCTGCACCGGCACGCCGCCCGCAGCGACGGGCTCGATCGCCGGCGGGCGCTCGTTCACCACGCTGCAGAACGCCGGTTACTTCGCGACGTGCCGCTACGTCGGATCGGCGACGATCACCGCTCCGGCGGGCTCGAAGCTGGTCGCCATCATCAACGAGGTCGCCTCGTCGGCCGACACGCTGATGACGTACGGCGGCGTCAACCAGTAAGCCGGCATCGCTGCCCGGCAGGCTCGCTCGGACGAGCGTGGTGGTGCGCCGCCACGCTCGTCGTGTTTTCGGGCGCTGGCCCCGCCGCCAAACTGCCGGCAGGTGCCACGGGGGACTTGTGATATAGTGTGAGCGTGCGCGGGGTGATGGCGGTGCGTCACGCCTCGTGGGCGGAGCGATGCGGGGCGCCCGGAGACCATGACCGAAGAGCGGCAGTTGAGCGAGCGCGAGCGTGAAATCTTGCGGTTGATGGCGACCGGAGCGACGAACCAGCAGATTGCGGTCGAGCTCGGCATCAGCATCAACACGGTCAAGGTGCATCTGCGCAACATCTTCGCCAAGATCGGCGCACGTTCGCGCACCGAGGCCACCATGCATGCGGTGCGCACCGGGATCGTCGAGGTCGCCGGCGGGGTGCGGGTGCCGACGGTGCCGACGGTCCAGCCTGCGCCCCAGCCGCTCCCGCCTGCACCCGCGCCGGCTGACGCGCGACGTCGGCAACTGGTGCTGTCGATTGCGGCGATTGGTGTCGGCGCGCTGGTGGTCGCGCTGCTGGTGGTCGCCAACGGCCAGGGGCGCGCTCCCGCGCCCCCGGCGCAACCCACGGCCGAGGTGCTGCTCGGGCGCGAGACGCTCTCGTGGTCGGAGATCCCATCGCTGCCTGATGCCCATGAGGGCGGCGCGGCCGTCGCGCTCGATGGCCGGATCTACGTCGTCGCCGGTGCTGACGATTCTGGCGTGACCAATGCGCTGTGGCGCTATGATCCGGCGAGCCGGACGTGGGCGGCGCTCGCCGACAAGCCGACGCCAGTGCGCGATGTGCGCGCCGCAGTGCTGGGCGGGCGGATCTTCATCCCCGGCGGCCTCACCGCGACGGGCGCACCATCGGATCGCCTCGAGATTTTTGACCCGCTCGCCGGTGAGTGGGTCGTCGGCGCCGCGCTCCCGGCGCCGCGCAGCGGCTATGCCCTCGCCGTGGTCGAAGGACGGTTGTATCTCTTCGGCGGCCGTGATGCCCAGTCGCCCCGCGCTGAGGTCTTCGCGTACGATCCGGCAACGGACGAGTGGCAGACGCAGACGGTGATGCCGACGCCGCGCGCCTTCGCCGATGCCGTGGTGGTCGATAGCCGGGTGTATGTGCTCGGTGGCGAAGATGCCAGCGGTCCGCTCGCGATCAACGAGCAGTACACGCCAGCGGCCGAGGGACGCCAGTCCTGGGCGTCGCTGGCACCGATGCCGTTCGCCCGCAGTCGCTTCGGTGCTGGCCCGATCGCGAACTTTGTGTTCGTCGTCGGCGGTACCGATGATCCGACGGTGCTGTACTATGATGTGCGTATTGATCACTGGCAAATCTCGACGCCGACGAGCGTGGCGGTCGGTGATTTTCCACTGGTGACGGCGCGCGATAATGTGCTGTTCGTCGCCCAAAATGCGCTGAACCAGCGCCAACGTCGCGCGTATGAGATGCGCCTGCTGTATACCGTCACGATCCCATCACCCTGACCGTGCTGGCACATTCGGCATTGACCAGCGGTGCCGCCCGTGCGCTGCCACGATAACGACCCACCCAGCAGGACGAGAGATCGAGCCGCATGAATGATCTGGAACGGTACTTCAACGACAATCCTGGTCGACTCATTCATAAATGGTGGCACTATTTCGAAATTTATGAGCGATATCTCTCGCGATATCGTGATACCGATGTCGTCATTGTCGAGTTTGGTGTCTCGCAAGGCGGCTCACTCCAGATGTGGAAGCATTATTTCGGGCCGCGTGCGCTGATTTATGGCATCGATATCAACCCTCACTGCCGCCGATTGGCTGAGCCACAGATTGAGATTATCATCGGCGATCAGAGCGATCGACAGTTTCTCGCAACACTTCGCACGCGTATCCCACGCATTGATGTCATCATCGACGATGGTGGCCATACGATGCGTCAGCAAATTGCCACATTTGAGGAGCTATTCAGCCACATTCACCCCGATGGCCTGTATATTTGCGAAGACGTACACACGTCATATTGGTCGAGCTGGGGTGGTGGTTATCGCCGCCCAGGGACATTTATTGAACGGATGAAGCAGTTGATCGACGCGTTACATGCATGGCATTCGCCTGATCAACGACGTTTCGCAGTTGATGCATTCACTCGTTCGCTGCATGCCATGCATGTCTATGACAGCGTCGTGGTGCTCGAGAAGCGTGCGACCACACGGCCGCATCATCGGCGCACGGGGACGCGCACCATTCCAGACTATCGCCCGGAGGTTGGTGCGGTGCAGCGCCTCGTCAACCTGGCGCATCATGGGCTACGGCTGCTCGCTGAGCGCTGGAACAGGATGTCAGGAGGAGCAGATTGACGGAGCGTAAGCAGGTGGCGCCGGTTCTGATGGCCGATTCTCCCGCACCGGACGTATCGATCGTCGTGCCGATCTACAATGAGGTCGAGAGCATTCCCCAGCTTTACGAGCGGCTCACCGGCGAACTGACGGCGCTGGGCGTGATGTACGAGATCATCGCAGTCGATGATGGCAGCCGCGACGGTAGCTATGCACTGCTCAGCGATCTGGCGGGGCGCGACTCGCGGCTGCGGGTGGTGCGGTTTCGTCGAAACTTTGGCCAGACAGCCGCCTTCTCGGCAGGCTTCGATCGGGCGCGTGGTCAGGTCGTGGTGACGATCGACGCAGATCTGCAGAATGATCCGGCAGACATCGGCGCGTTGCTGGCCAGGATCGACGAGGGATATGATGTCGTCAGCGGCTGGCGCGAGCGCCGCCATGATCCATTCATCAATCGCCGCCTGCCATCGATGATTGCCAATCGGCTGATCTCGTGGGCGACAGGCGTGCATCTGCACGACTACGGGTGTTCGCTGAAAGCCTATCGCACTGAGGTGGTGCGCAGCATCAAGCTATATGGCGAGTTGCATCGGTTCATTCCGGCGATCGCGAGTTGGCAGGGCGTCGCAGTCGCCGAACTGCCGGTACGCCATGCTGCCCGACAGTTTGGCACCTCGAAGTACGGCATCAGCCGTACGTTGCGCGTCCTCCTCGACCTGCTCACCGTCAGGTTTTTACTCAGCTACGCAACGCGGCCGATGCAGGTGTTCGGACTGTTCGGCTTTCTCTCGATGGTCGCCGGCGGCGTGATCGCGATCTACCTCACGTGGATCAAGTTTGCCCTCGGTGCCGAAATCGCCGACCGGCCGTTACTCCTGATGGCGATCCTGCTGATCATCCTGGGCATCCAGTTTCTGAGCATCGGTCTGCTGGGCGAACTGATGGTGCGCACCTACTTCGAGACCCAGTCCAAGCCGATCTATGTGGTTCGCGAGGAGTTGAATCAGGCGCCGACGGATGCGGTCGCCCGCCGCGGGTGAGCCAGCCGATGCGTGATGGTGATGCCGTCGCCGTGGCACCGTCGGCCGCCGCGCCCCGATACCAGACGCGCGCTGGTGTCGGGCAACGGGCGAGGCACGGCTCGTGGCACCGGAGCGACCGACGTCGCCGGCTCGTGCGTGAGCACCGCCGGGTGCAGTGCGTGGCGGTCTGCACGAACGCCCCGCGCGCTCACCAGCCGATGCCGCGCAGAAACTGGGCCAGCGCGAGGAGCATGAGCACGATGCCCGGCGCCAGCCGCACTGCCGTGTGGGCAATCTGGCCCATCGTCAATGAACGCCGTGTGCGCGTACGAGCGATGCGCTGGCCACGCCAGACGACATCGCCGAGCGCCTGGCCTGGCGGCGTGCGGCGCGGCGCGCGCCACGCCGAGTATATCGCGACGATGCCGAGTATCGCGAGCATGCCGGCGCTGGCCGGCCATGGGATCTGCCTGCCACCAGTGATGACGACGAGCGCCACAAACAACAGTATCCAGCGCCAGCGCGTCACATGCATCTCTCTGCCATCCTCTCCATCGTGCGCCGCACTGGTGTGCATCACACCAGCGACCGCTCCGTGATATGCTGGTGACCGGTGTGAAGTGTAGCACAATGCCACACTTCCGGATGGTTGCCGCGGGTTGGCAGGTCTGGAGCATCCCGGCAACGATCACCGGCACGTCGTCGCGCCGGTATGCCGTGCGCCAGACGTACAGCCCGACAGACGGTCGCACTGTGCATGCCCGGTGATGATCGAAGCAGAGGTCGCGCAGGAGTGGAGCGAGCAGCGCGGCACCGGTGCGCCAGGAGAGCGTCCATGCCCAGACAATCAGCACGAGTCTGGCGACATCACCTGCGGGCAATGGTTCTCGGCCCGATGGTCGTCGGCATCATCACGCTGGGGATCACGGCAGCCATGGTGGTCGTCCAATCACGGCGCGACGAGGTGCGCGATGTAACCGCGATTGTGTCGCTCAGTCCCGAACATGCCGTCGATGGCAGCACGGCGTGGCAGGCGCGCCTCGATCGGGTGGCGGCGATCCACGAGCGTGGCGGCGTTCGCCTGGTGGTCATCGCGGGCGATCTGACGACCGCGGGGGCGCCTGACAACAGCGAGCGCGATCGGCAGTATCTCGTGAGCCGCGGCGTGCCCGCCGAGCGCATCGCGCTGGCCTACGACGATGGCGGCATACCCGACGTCATGCAGCGGGTCGCGGCGACGTTGCGCAGCGCTGGCATCGAGCGCTGTGCGCTGGTGACGAACCCATTCCAGGCGTTGCGCGCCCTGAAGATTGCCCGTGATGCCGGGTTGAGCGTGGAAGCGGCACCGGTGCAGCCGGCACCGCTGCGATCCTGGACGCCTGAACATGTGCGCGAGATCACCGGTGAGACGCTGGCGTATCTTCAGTATCTGCTGACGCGTTGAGCTGACGCGTCATCGAGCACCGCCCGGATGCCGTTCGAGGATAGGTTTGTCCAGAGGCGCATAGGGCAAGGCCTTCTGATACGGCAAGCGCACGTCCAGGCGCTGCGGCACGTCCGGCCGCGGCGCGGGCGCCAGGCGCCGCCGCTGGCCAGGCTCGCCGCGCTATCCCAACAACCCGCCCTCGAACGCGGGTTGCCCAGGATAATACCCGCGACCGCACAGGTCGTCCCGACGTGCGGGCGATCCCGTAGGAGCGCCGCTTGCGGGTGTCCAGGATGATCCCCATATCGGGGGGAAGGAGGGGAGGCTCGTGTCCAGAGAGGCATAGGGCAAGGCCTTCTGATGCGGCAAGCGCACGTCTGGCCACGGCGCGGGCGCCAGGCGCCGCCGCTGGCCAGGCTCGCCGCGCTACCCCCGAAAGCGCCCGGATGCCCCGCGTGCGATGCGCCCTGGGCGGATGCACCGGGTGCCCCAGACGCCGCGCTGCGGCGATGCCGTGCGATATCTGCGCGTCCAGCGCACCCGGAATGCCATCAGGCGTCGCCGGTCGCTCGCCTCAGCGGGCGATGAGCTCAAGGATCTCCATCATGGTGGCGATCCAGCGATTCGCTGCGGCCGCCTCGAATGCCCGACGATCCAATCGCACTGACCGGGGGCCAAGTTTGATGCCAGGTTCGCGGAGATACCTGCGCCGCAGGCGTTCGCGTGCTGCGTCGCCGGATTCGGGGAGCTTGATGATGAACTCGGCGTCGCCGGTCACGATCGACTCGACGCGCGCAAGGCTAGCGAGCGCTTTGATCGTCAACCAGATGATCAATGCCTCGACCGGCTCGGGAAGCGCGCCGAAGCGATCGATCAGCTCGGCACGCATGCGGCGGACATCGTCCGGCGTTTCAGCCTGTGCCAACGACTGGTAGATCGAGAGGCGCACCGGCTCATCGGTGATGTACTCCGCCGGGATATAGGCGTTGAGCGGCAGGTCGATCGTCACCAGCGGTGATACCAGGACCTGCTCGTGAGGGACGACGCTGGCCGGCTGTCGGTGAGTGGTGGCTGGATCGTGTGGTTCGCTGGCAGCATCAGGTGATTCTGCCAACTGCAGCTTCATCGCTGTCACCGCCTGCTCGAGTAAGCGTGAGTACAGATCGAAGCCGACGGCGGCGATGTGCCCACTCTGCTCGGCACCGAGCAGGCTGCCAGCCCCCCGAATCTCCAGGTCGCGCATCGCGATCCGAAACCCGGCGCCGAGCTCGGTGGCTTCCTGAATCGCCTGCAATCGCTCGTGCGCCTCCGAGGTCAGTAGCTCATCCGAACGATAGAAGAGATAGGCATACGCCTGACGCGGGCTGCGCCCGACACGGCCACGCAGCTGATACAGCTGCGCAAGCCCATAGCTGGTAGCGTCATCGATGATGATGGTGTTCGCATTCGGAACATCGAGGCCGCTCTCGATGATCGTCGTACTCACCAGGACATCAGCACGTCCCTCGTAGAATGTCAACATCACACGCTCGAGCTGGTGTTCGTGCAGTTGCCCGTGACCAACCACGATTTCACACTCCGGGACGAGCGTTCGCAGACTCGCAGCCACCTCGTAAATATCGTAGACGTGGTTATGCACAAAAAACACCTGACCACCACGATCCAGTTCGCGCATAATCGATTCACGAATGAGCTGCTGATCATATGGCTGGATATAGGTGCGCACCGGTAGGCGGCCCGGTGGTGGTGTGTCGATGACGCTGAGATCACGGATTCCGGCGAGGGCCATGTGTAATGTTCGTGGAATCGGTGTTGCTGTCAGCGTCAGTGCATCAACGTTCGTTCGAAGTTCTTTCAGCCGCTCTTTATGTCGTACTCCGAATCGTTGCTCTTCATCGGTGATCAATAATCCAAGATCGCGAAATACGATATCTTTCGAGAGTATTCGATGTGTACCAATAATAATGTCGACTGCTCCAGATAATAATCGAGATATCGTCTCTTTTTGCTGCTGAGGAGTACGAAGTCGCGAGAGCAACTCAATCACGACGGGATACGATTGCATCCGCCGTGAAAATGTCTCAAAATGCTGTTGTGCCAGTACAGTCGTCGGAACCAGCACCGCAACCTGTTTTCCATCCTGCACAGCCTTAAATGCTGCACGTAATGCAACTTCCGTCTTCCCAAAGCCCACATCACCACATACCAGTCGATCCATGGGCTGTGCGCGTTCCATATCACACTTCACATCGCTGATCGCCTGTAACTGGTCAGGAGTCTCAGTCCATGGAAATGTCGCCTCTAGCTCATATTGCCAGGGAGTGTCGGCAGAGAAGGCATATCCGGCGCTAGCCTGACGTCGGGCATACAGCTTCATCAGTTCATCGGCGAGATCGCGGGCTGCCGCGCGTGCCTTCCGCTTGGCACGTTCCCAATCGCGCGTCCCGAGCCGTGTGAGCGTTGGTGCAGCATCACCGGCGCCGATATAGCGCGAGACGCGATCGGCCTGATCGACCGGGACGTAGAGCCGATCCTGTCCGGCATAGCGCAAGCTCAGATAGTCACGCTCAATCCCACCGACGGTGCGTTGCACCAGGCCGTCGAATGCTGCGATGCCATGCTCGATGTGCACCACGTGGTCGCCGGGGCGCAGACCGCGCAGGAAGGCCGCGCGCTCCTCGGCGCCACGATCACGGCGCCGCCGCCGCTCGGCAGCAATGCGCCGTGGTCGCCAACCAAAGATCTCGGCGTCCGTCACGACCAGCGTGCGGAGCATGTCGCCATAGACGCCCACGCTCAGGCTGCCATGCACGAGTGAGATGCGTTCGCTGATGTACTGTTGTGTGGCTGATGCACGCCCATGGTGTATCGCAAGTTCGTTGAGCACCTCGGTCAAGCGTGCAGCGTGCGGCGAAACAACGATGATGCTGTCTCCGGCATCAACGCGAGCAATCATCGCCTCGGCTGCCTGGCGTAGTTGTCCGCCGAAGGATGGCACCTTGCCGAGCAGCGTACCAGGCAGCGACAACGTTCTAGCAGCCGGAATGCCACTCACGACCACTTCTTCGGCAGCTACTACGTTACCATCAAGCGTAATGAGAGGGCGTTGCCGAACCGCGCGAAGAATATCATCCCAGCCGAGTATCGGCTGCCTATAGTCATGCGGAAGCTCTCTTGCCTGTATTTTTGCATCTCTTCGCTTCATTGCCTGAATTTCTGCATGAACAACCTGATTTTGCAGATAAGCCGCATCATCACAGACAATCCAGCCATTCTCTGGAATATATTCGAGGAGCGTCGCTGAATCAGACGACGATGTGGTGATGTCGCGAAAGAACGTCTGAAATAGCACAATTGATTCGACGTGTAATCCTTCAGCGAGCTTATTCATCGCTGTATGCCACTCAGCACGCACATTCGTGCGCATGCTATCGACATCAAGTGCCTGTATCAATCGGAGCGCCTGATCGCTCCGCCAGCGTGCATACTCAACCGGCGGCCCCACGACCGCTCTGGTGACGCGCGTCTCGCTTTGCTGGGTTACTGGATCGTAGCGTCGCATGCTATCAATCTCATCGCCCCAGAACTCGATGCGCAGCGGCAATTCATCACCGGGAGGAAAAATATCCACGATACCGCCACGCCGGCTGATTTCACCTGGTTCAGCGACGGTTGCAGCCGGCCGGTATCCCATCTCAACCCATCGCTGCACCAGCGCCGGCAACGGACAGATTGCGCCGCAATCGAGCGTCGACGTCGCAGTGACGAGATCGGCACGACTCAGGGTTGGCTGGGTGAGGGCACCGACCGGCGTGACGATGACCAACGGCACCTGATGGTCGCGCAGCAGTCGTTGAAGCACCGTCAGCCGGCGCGTCGTCAGATCGGGTGATGCCGATGTCGCCTCGTACGGGAGTGCGTCCAGGGCGGGGAACAGCATGACACGCGTAGCACCGAGCCACGCGCAGAGATCGTCGTGAGCATCGATTGCATGCTCGTTGGTCGCCACCACATAGACAATCGGCACGGCGATGGCATTGGCGAGCGCCGCTGTGACGACTGCCCGGGCATTGGCAGCGATTGGTGCAACATGCAGGCGCTGCCCGGGATCAGTCCCAACCGCCGCAACAATATCGGTGGTCGGCGATACCGTAGCCAGGCGCTGACTCAGGCGAGCGAGTGCATCCATGTCTGTCCTTGTCCACTATCGAGCAAGCCAGCACACCGCATCGCCGTACGCCGGACGCTGCGGATGCCCGTGGATGGCGTAGCAGCATGGCATATGCAATTGACGGCGCGTCTCCCAGTGCCGATGGCCGTGATGCCGCACGCGGGTATGCGGCGGGCGGTCGCGACGATCACCGATGAAGACGCACGGCCGCGATGGCGGCGCAGGCGGATGTTGCCGGGTGAACGCATGTTCGATGCACGTCTCAGCCGATCGTCGAGGGTGCCCGCGAATCATACCACAGAGTTGTCGTGCATCACGTGCTCACGCGCGTGGCGGACCCGGCATCGCTCGGCGTGAATGCCCCGGTACGCCAATCACGTGCTCACGCGCGTGGCGGATCCTCCTGCGGCGCGCTCTGGCACTCGGGGCACAGCAGAGCGCACCGGCGGAAACGACCACGACGCGCCGCACCGCATGCGCCAGGCGTTCCGCCGGGCTCTGCGCCACGCCAGCCGATACACACGCCGGGCATGGTGCCCTCAGCGAGGCACTCTGGCCACTGCTGCCCGTTCCAGGGACCGACGCCGACGCAGCGCCTCGTCCGCGCTCGCTGTCAGTAGCCACACGATGAGACCGGGGCATACAGGTGCGGCCAGCGCCGTCGCGGCCTCTGCTGGCAACGCTGCCGAATGATCGATCTGGTTGGCGTTGGGGTCGATGGCGTGTCGCGCGGGTTCGGGGTGTATACGACGCTTGTCTGGGATGGTCGGGCACAATGCACAATCACTTGTGGACCAGATCAACTGCGATATTGGCGCAACTCACCCAGACACAACTACCCCATAGTCAACCGATGTCGGAGCACATGTCAGGCGCGCGCACCACGTCATGCGGGAGCGCATGCATCCCGCTGTGATCTGGGCATGGCGAGCGATTCAGTCTTGCGCAATGGTCACAAGCTGCATCACACCTGCAGCGGTCGGTCGAAACCCGGCAGTTGTGTAGAACGGTTCCAGGTCCGCCTCGTAATCGACATGCATCCACTGTGCGCCACGGCTCCGCGACGCCTCGGCAGCACGGCGAATCAACTCTCGTCCAATCCCCTGACGCCGGAACCCAGGATCGACCGTCGGATCGAGCAGGAACGCATGCACCCCGCCGTCGCTGGCGACATTGACAAAGCCAACCAGGCGCTCATCAGCGTAGGCGCAGACATACACGAGACTCCATGTGAGTTGCTGCGCGAAGTCACGCTGCTCGTGCCTGGGCCACACGCTTGCGAACAGCCGATTGAGTGCAGCATTGTCCGCCGCAGGGTTGATTGCATACCGAACTCGTTCCACTGGATGAGCACTCCTCCGTTGAATGCCGCACGGCCGAAGGCACCGCTGCGTGGGCGCGCGCCACGCCGCGGGCACCAGCGCAGCGCACAATGCCAACACCCCCGACCGCAGCCATACGCTGCAATCGGGGGTGTCTGGTCTTCGTGGTAGCGGCGGGTGGATTCGAACCACCGACCTTCGGGTTATGAGCCCGACGAGCTGCCACTGC
>JAGWYG010000157.1 GCA_018969485.1 Chloroflexota bacterium | reverse complement strand
CATGTCAGGGGCACGCTGTGGCAGCATACGGCGCGGCGCCGGGACGACCCGCGCCCTGATCCGGCACCCGCGCCGCGCGGGAGCGCGGCGCCCATCGGCATGCGCACACGCCCCCCGGTCGATGTGACGGGCGACACGGCTCGGCCGCCCCGAACCAACGACCATCTGTGGTATGATCTGACGATGATCGCGTCCCCGCGCTGCGAGGAGCCCATGTCGGCACAGTCACGCCTTCCGATCGCCCTCACCAGCATCGCCACCCTCGCCGTCCTGCTGCTCATCGTGCGCACCGAACCCGATGGACCGGTCGCCACGGCGCAGACGGGCTATGAGATCGGCAGCCCGACGCCGACGGTGCCCGCATACCCGATTGAACCCTCGGAGCCGACTGCGACGCCGCCTGCGCCGCCGCCGGCTGCGACCGTGCCGCCGCCGACTGCGACCGTGCCGCCGCCGGCTGCGACCGTGCCGCCGCCGACTGCGACCGTGCCGCCGCCGACTGCGACCGTGCCGCCGCCGACCAGCGTAGCGCAGCCGCGTGACGATGCGCCGACCGCGACTCCATCGGCAGCACGATGCGCCCCGGGGAGCACGATCCTGCTCGCGGGCCAGGGGCCGCCGCGCGCGGCCATCCTGGTGAGCTTTGGCGATCGCATCGTCGGGGGTGGCAGCGTCGGCGCAGACGGCCGCTATCGTGTGCCGATCGTCATCGGCGCGGAGCGCGCCGGGATCTACCGGATCAGTGTGCGCGTGCGCGGCGACCGAATGGTGCTCGACCGGTCGAGCTGCCAGGTGGTGCCCGAACCACCGACGCCGACGCGCATCGGCCGGTAGGTGCGGGCGGTGCGCCGTCGGTGGCACGTGCGCCCCGGCCAGCACGTTGCTGCTCACGGGCCAAGGCGGCATGTCATGTGCGTGTCGGCCGCTGCACCGCTCGCCCGCGGGGCGCCGTGCCGGTGCAGCACCGGCGGGCGAGCGCGCGTGCTCACGGGCTGCACGCTCCCGCGCGGCGCGGCAGCGCGACCGGGCGCGCGTGCCGCCGCCGCCGCGCGTCGGTCGACGACATGCGGGCCCGGGGAGGTCAGGCCGCCACGGCGCGGCCCGCCTGGCGCCACGACCGCACGAGCGCCACCGCCAGCACCGCGACGACGCCGGCCACCGCCAGCCACGCGCCCGTCACGACAGCCGGGTTGTCGGGATGCTTTGCCGCGATCCCGGCCAGCGCCCACACCAGCACAGCGGCGAATCCGACGTCCCGGCGCGTGATGCTCATCGCGCCGGCGATGGCGACGACTGCCACGAACAGGACGCCGGCCCACAGCTCTTCGGCGATGCCGAAGCCGTCCCACTGCAGATAGCGCGCCACCGAGGTGATGTTCACCACCGTCGCGACGGTGATCCAGCCCAGATACACGCTGAATGGCCGATCGACACACCAGCGCGCTGCCTCGTCGACCGTCGCGCGATCCTGGCGCAGCCGCAGGAAGATCACCACCAGGCAGGCCAGCAGCAGCAGCATCACCGGAACGGTGGCGACGAAGATGTTGTAGTGCCACAGCGCCAGCCAGGCCACATTCGCGCCGCAGCTCAGCGCAAACCACGGCGCGATCGCCTGCATGCGCGGATCGTCGCGTCGTGCCGGAGCAGCCTGGTAGATGCCGAACGCGATCAGGCCAGCATAGATCACGCCCCAGATCGAGAAGACATAGCCCGCCGGGACGAACAGGACGACGAAACGATCCGAGATCGCGCCGGTGAGCTGACCATTGAGCGGCAGTGCATTGGCCAGACCATTGAATGCGATCGTTCCGATGATGGCCAGCACGACGGCGACCTGGCGTACGATGGCACGTCCCATGGGTATCTCCTCCGCTTCGACACGCTGAGCCCCGGCACGCCCGGCGGTGCCGGCCGCGGCAGGCTGGTGGCCACTCAGGCAGATTCGGTCGGCGCAGGTGGCTCGGACACCAGCGTCACCACGCGAAACCCTTCGGCATAGGCGATGCCCGCCGCGCGCCCGGTGCCGGCCGCCCACTCGCGGATCCAGCCGCCATCGCCGGGATCGACCTGGCTGCGGTGATGGCGCAGCGCTTCGATCTTGGTCTCGATCGTCGCGCTGATGTCGACGATCAGCGCGCCCTCGCCCAGCTGTGTGATATACAGCTGCCTCACCTGATGTGGCTCCAGCCCCTCGGCGAGCAACTCCGGGAAGATCGGCCGCGTCGGCGCGCTGGGGAACACGGCCGTGACCGCCGCCTCGGCGGCCGCACGGTGGTCGGCGTGATTGATGTACCCCTCGTAGAAGAACGCCGTCGGATCGCCGGTCACGACGCGATCGGGCCGCAGCCGGCGGATGAGCCGGGTCAGCTCGCGGCGCAGCGCGATGGTCGGCTCCAGCGTACCATCCTCGTAGCCGAGGAAGAAGACGTCGCGCACGCCGCACACCTGCGCCGCTGCGCGCTGCTCGGCCTCGCGAATGCGCACGAGCTCGTCGAGGTCCTGCGCGGGATCGTTGCTGCCGGCCCGGCCATTGGTGATGATGCAGTAGTAGACTGCGGCACCCTGGCTGGCCCACAGCGCCGCAGTGCCGCCCATGCTGAACTCCGGATCGTCGGGATGGGCGAAGATGCCCAGCACTACCAGGGGCGCGTTCACGGACTGGTCGCTCATATGCTCTCGATCGGCTCAGATGGCGCCGCCCCCGCGGGCGCGCCGTGTGCCGCCAGTCTACACGAGATCGGCCCGGGGCGCCACCGGGGCCGGCGGGCACGCAGCGTTCAGGCCGGCGGCCGCCAGCGCGGGTGCGCGGCCGACAGCAGCGCGCGGTGCGCGGGTGCGCAGCCGATCGCCTGCAGCAGCGGCACCAGCGCATCGAACAGCGCCGGCACATCCGCGGCCGCCGTCGCATGCAGCCCCTCGCTGATCACCAGCGCACGCCGCGTCGCAGCGCTCACCGTCGAGTGTCTGCTCTGGCGGAACGTCCAGCGCCGCGCATGGACGCGCCGGTCGGCATCGACAACGATCACCTCGCCGGGATCGGGATGCTCGATCTCGCCCGAGAACGCCTGCGACAGCTCATCGCCAGCGGCAGCGCGGATCTCGATGAAGCCGCTGACGTGATCAAGATCGATCACCGCAACCGGCAGCGCGAAGGCCAGCGACACCGCGTTGCAGACGTCGACGAGCGGATGGAGCGTGGGCAGCGCGTCCTCGCGGCGGAAGCGGCGCAGCAGCGCCTCGGCCGCCGAGCGATACTGCGTCGGCTTGAGCCCCAGCTGGCCGAACGCGCGGCGCCATGCCTGGATCTCGGGCAGCTCGGCCTCGCTGGTCGCCGCCAGGCGGGCGCGGGCGCGCGCGAACAGCGGCGCGAGCTGGTCGGCGGTCGGTGCCTGCGACGGGACATCGGCGACCAGCAGCACGCCGGCGACCAGGCTGGGGAATGCTGCCCAGATGGCAGGGTGGTGCTCAAGGTACATCGGTGGAGCCTCCTTGCCCGTCAGTCAGGTGCGACGCCGGCCAATGCCCTCGGCCGGGGACGGGCGGGCGGCGGTCGGGGTGCATGCCCGACGCGCCGGCGCCGCAATCAGCCCGGGACGGCGCCCAGGTCCCACATCCTGATGATGCCATCGACCCCCGCCGAGACCACCATGCGGCGGGCGATGTCGACGCGCAGCCCGATCACCGCGTCGCCGTGGGCCGCCAGCCGCACCCGCTCGCGGCCATCGCGGATCCCCCAGAGCGACAGCGTGCCATCGGCGGCACCGGTGATGACGCGCGCGCCGTCGGTGATGAACGCCAGCGCCGTCACCGTCGTATGCGCCGTGATGGTGCGCACCAGCTCGTTGCGCTCGATATCCCACAGGCACACCAGCCCGTCACGCAGCGTCCAGCTCGCCAGCAGCCGGCCATCGGGGCTGAACATCACGCGGCGTGCGCGTGGCTGGCGCAGCTCGCGCGACTGATGCGGCGACGGGCGGCGCAGCAGCCGGTTCCGTCGGCGATACTGGTGCAGATCCCAGATGCCGATCGTGTCGTCCTGCAATCCGGCGACCACATAGCGCTGATCCGGGCGGATCGCCAGGCAGTGGACCTGCACCGGCAGTTCGACGCGGTTCTCGACGCGCGGCGCGATCGCCAGGTGCTGCACCGCATCGCGCTGCTGCCAGGGCGCCAGCGCGATGGGCGCCTGGTGGTACGCCAGCCCCAGCAGGCCGGTGCGCGCGCCGACCGCCAGATCGGTCAGCCGCTGGCCGGGGCGGCGCTGCGAGAACAGCCGCTGGCCGGTGGCGCTGGCATAGCCGTCGACGCCATCGTGGAACTGTGCCAGCACCGTCTGGCCATCGGCGCTCAGCTCGAGGCGCGCCACATGCGCCGCGCCGCGCGCCAGCGGCGCGTGTTCGCTCGCGCTCGGGACATGCCAGGTGCGGATCAGCCCGCCGCTCGCCGCCGCGAAGATGCGCTCGCGGTCATGGCTGTGGGTGATGCTGAACAGCAGGCCGGAATGCTCGGCGATCTGCAGCTGCTCGTGGCCGGTGGCCAGGTTCCATTCGCGCACCGTGCCGTCGGCGGCATGCGACAGCAGGCGCGTCGCATCGGCGCTGAACTGCATCCCGCCGACGAAATGCTCATGCCCCATCAGCGTCTGCTGCACCACCGCCGTCTCGATATCCCAGACGACGATGTCGTCGCTGGCGGCCACCGCCAGCCGCTGGCCGTCGTCGCTGAAGCACAGCCCGGTGAAGCTGGCGGCCGTCCGGCGGCGCCACTGCTCGTCGTGGATC
>JAGWYG010000156.1 GCA_018969485.1 Chloroflexota bacterium | reverse complement strand
CTCTCTCCTCTCTCCTCTCTCCTCTCTCCTCTCTCCTCTCTCCTCTCTCCTCTCTCCTCTCTCCTCTCTCCTCTCTCCTCTCTCCTCTCTCCTCTCTCCTCTCTCCATGGCAAAACCTGTGCAATCTACCGGAAAGTCCTTGACAAACTCTGTGCATCGCGGTATGATTGGAAGCGAACAAAGATTAGTTTGCAGGACGACGCGTGACTGAGCCAGCGACCATCACCGAAGCAACCACGCCTGCGCGCGAGCGCGTGCTCCACGCCGCGGAGCGGCTCTTCACCGAGCGCGGGTATCGATCGGTGACCTTGCGCGACATTGCCGGGGAGCTCGGCATGAAGCAGGCATCGTTGTACAACCACGCACCCGGCGGGAAGGAGCAACTCTACATCGAGGTGACCGAGCGTGGCCTCCAGCGGCACGGTGCGCATCTACGGCACGTCATCGATGCGAGTGGCGACGACCTGCGTGCGCAGTTACGGGCCGCCGCGCGCTGGTTACTCTCACAGCCACCGCTGAACCTGTCGCGCATGAGTCTCTCGGACATGCCGTCCATCGACGGGCACAGCGCCGCGCGGCTCGAGGCGCTGAGCGCCGAAGCCCTATTTGTCCCGATCGATGCCGCCGTCCAGGCCGCGATCGCGCGTGGCGCCGCACGGCCGACCACCCCGATGATGCTGGCCGGAGTCTTCCTCACCATGATCGAGTCGTTGCACTACGCCGAAAAGTACAGTCGGATGTCGCGCGAGGCGATGGCCGACGAAGTCATCGACATCATCCTCGAAGGAATTGCGTGTCGCTGAGCGACCGCAGAAGGAGAGCAGCACGTGGCGACGGTGACCAGAACGCGTTCGGGGGGGCGTTTCAATCTCCCGCTGATACCGACCATCGTGGCAGGTGTCCTCGTCGTCGCGGTCATCGCGACCATCTTCGCCGGGCCGCGGCTGTTCGGCGGTGCCGATCCGCTGGCGGGCCGCGAGGCGGTGCCGGTGAGCATCGCCGACGTCATCGATGAAGTCGCGGCGAATGGCCGGATCGAGCCACGCACCAGCGCGGCGCTGACGTTTGCCGGGCCGGGCGGCCGCGTGAGCGACGTGCTGGTCGCTCCGGGCGACACCGTCCTGCAGGGCGACGCACTGATCCAGCTGGAGCTGCGCCGCCTGCAGGCAGCCGTCGCCATCGCCGAGGCAGACCTCGCGCGGGCCCAGGCCGACCTGGCACAGCTGCGCGAGGGTGCCAGCGAGGAGGAGATCGCCGTGGCGCAGGCACAGATCGATGCCGCGCGCGGTGCGCTGGTGCAGGTCGAAGGCAGCGTGACGGCCGTCGATCTGCGCGCCGGCGAGGCACGCGTCGCCCAGGCGCAGGCGCTGCTCACGCGGCTCGAGGCTGGTGCCCGGGCGGTCGACCAGCAGGCGGCCGATGCGCAGCTCGCCCAGGCCGAGGCGGCGCTGATCGGCCAGCGCGACGCACTGTCGGCGGCGAAGACCACCGCCGAACTGGGGTTGCAGCGCGCCACCACCGATCTGACGAGCGCCCAGGCGGCGTATGCCGAGGCCAAGAGCAACTGGGACTATGTGCAGGAGACGGGCAACGATCCGATCACGCCGACGCGCCTCGAGGGCACCCGGCGGGTGCCGAACGCGGCCACGCCCGGCCAGCGCGAACAGTACCAGGCGACATTCATCCGCGCCGAGGCCGCACTGCGTGATGCCGAGGTAGCGGTGCAGCAGAAGGTTGTGGCGCTCGACACGGCACGTCAGGCCGAGGCGAGCGGCGTACGCGAAGCCGAGGCGCGCGTCGGCGTCGCCCAGGCGAATGCTGCCGGGGTCGCGGCGGGTGCCGATGCCGACGCGATCGCTGCGGCGCGGGCGCAGCTTGCCGGTGCCCAGGCCGATCTGGAGCGGCTGCGTGGCGTGGCCCGCAGCGGCGCGCTCGACGCCCAGCGTGCCAATCTCGCTGCAGCCGAAGCCCGCCTGGCCCAGCTCACCGCCGATCCGGCGAGCAGCGCGCTGGCCCGCGCCGATGCCGCCGTCGCACGCGCTGCCGGGCAGCTTGAGCTGGCGCGCGCCGACCTCGATGATGCCGTCCTGCGCGCACCCTTCGCCGGGGTCGTCGGCAGCGTCGACATCGCGCCCGGCGAAGTCATCGGCCAGCAGTCGCCGATCACCCTGCTCGACCTGTCGACCTACGTCGTCAAGCTGAATGTCGGCGAGATCGACGTCGCCCGGGTCGTCCTCGGCCAGCCGGTGATCATCGCCCTCGACGCGCTCGGCGGCGCGCCCCTCGACGGCCGCGTCGTCCGCATCACGCCGCTCTCGGCCGAGGTCGGTAATGTCACCTCGTACGAGGTCACTGTCGAAGTCGATCCGGCCGCCCAGCCCGTCAAGCCGGGCATGACCGCCAGCGCCACCATCGTGATCGGCCGCGCCGACGGTGCGGTGACGGTGCCGGCCGCCGCCATCCGCCAGGCCGACGGCGCCACCGTGGTCGATGTCGTGACGACGGGCGCCGACGGGCGGCGCAGCGTCGAGGAGCGGCCGGTGACGGTCGGCATCAACACCGGCGTGGTGGCCGAGGTGCGCACCGGCCTGCGCGACGGCGAGACGGTCTTGTTGCCATGAACAGGAGCGAGATGATGCACGGGATTGAGATGCCCGTCGTGCGGCTGCAGCACGTCGGCAAGGTGTTCGATGCCAATGGCCAGGCGTTCCAGGCGCTCGATGAGGTCTCGTTCGATATTGCCCGCGGCGAGATGGTGGCGATCATGGGGCCATCGGGCAGCGGTAAGAGTACGCTGATGAACATCATCGGCCTGCTCGATGTGCCGACCAGCGGCAGCTATCAGCTCGACGGCGAGGACGTGAGCGAGCTGGACCGCACGCGTCAGGCGCAGGTGCGCAACGCCAGGATCGGCTTTGTGTTCCAGAACTTCAACCTGCTGCCGCGCATGAGCGCCCTGGCGAACGTCGCGCTGCCGCTGGTGTATGGCCGGGTGAATGCCCGCGAGCGCGAGGAGCGCGCCCGCGCGGCACTGGCAGCCGTCGGCCTCGACGCCAAGGCGGCCAGCCTGCCCAATCAGCTGTCGGGTGGCCAGAAGCAGCGCGTGGCGATCGCCCGCGCGCTGGTGACCGAGCCGAGCCTGCTGCTGGCCGACGAGCCGACCGGCGCGCTGGACACGCGCACCGGCGGCGAGATCCTGGAGCTGTTCCGCCGCCTGAATGAGGAGCGCGGCGTGACGCTGGTGGTGATCACGCACGATGCCGAGGTCGGCCGCCAGATGGATCGGGTGATCGGCTTGCGCGATGGCCGGCTGGTGCCGCAGATCCTTGAGACGTATTACGGGGTGGCCGCCGGCGCTCGCGCCGCGGCCTGAACAGGAGCATGACGATGTTGCGAGAGCAACTGGCGATGGCGATCGACAGCCTGCGCGCCAATACCTTCCGCTCGCTGCTGACGATGCTGGGCATCATCATCGGCACCGGCAC
This sequence comes from Chloroflexota bacterium, assembly GCA_018969485.1. Lineage (GTDB taxonomy): Bacteria > Chloroflexota > Chloroflexia > Chloroflexales > Roseiflexaceae > CAIQIY01. The sequence goes on along the minus strand of JAGWYG010000156.1, from coordinate 1,302 downwards.
GCTGGTGGCGGTGCTGTCGCTGGGCAACGCGGTGCAGGGGCAGGTGTTCGAACAGTTCATCGATCTGGGCACCCGGCGCATCGCGGTGACGGCCGGCGATCCGAGCGCGCGCGGCGCCCGCGATGTGCCGGGGTACGGCTTGCTCTCGCTCGATGATGCCGCGGTGGTGCGCGATCTGGTCGAGCGCCGCCCGGACCTGTTTCGCACCACCACGGTCGAGGTGATCGTGCCGCTCGACATCCGCGCCGGTGGCGTGGGCTTGCGCGATGCGGTGGTGGGCACTGGCCCCGAGTATGCCCGCATCCAGAGCATCCGCGTGGCACATGGCCGCTTCCTCACCGATGGCGACGAGACGCGGCGCGCCCCGGTGGCGGTGCTGGGCGGTCTGATCGCCCGTGATCTGTATGGCGCCGACCCGGCGGCCCAGGCGGCGGCGCTCGGCACGACGGTGCAGATCAATGGCCAGGCGGTCGAGGTGGTCGGCATCCTGCGCGCGGCTGGTGGGCCGTTCAGCGCCGACCGTCGCGTGCTCGTGCCGGTGAGTACGCTGCGCCTGCGCCTCAACAGCGAACTGGACGTGCCAGGGCGTGGCCTGCGGGTGAGCAGCATCCTGGTTGGTCTGGTGAGCGAACAGCTGACTGATGATGCTGCGGCGCAGATTCGCACGGCGCTGCGGGCCGTTCGCAGCGTGCCGCCCGGGGCGATCGACGACTTCGAGATGAGCCTGCCGACTGAGGCGCTGGGGGTACTGCGCGGCATCAATGGCGCGATCACCGGCTTCGTCGCGCTGGTCGCCGGCATCAGCCTGCTGGTCGGCGGCATCGGTATCATGAACATCATGCTGGTGGCGGTGACCGAGCGGACGCGCGAGATTGGTGTGCGCAAGGCGCTCGGCGCGACGGATCGCGACATCCTCGGCCAGTTTGTGCTTGAGGCGACGGCTGTGAGCCTGATCGGCGGCGCAATTGGGGTCTCGGGCGCCATCGGCCTGGTGCTGCTGGTCGGGACGCTGAGTGGCATCGCCGCGCCGATCGCCTGGGGCGCCGTCATCATCGCGCTGGTGTTCGCCGCGTTCGTCGGCATCGGCTTCGGCAGCTATCCGGCGCGCCGCGCGGCGCTGCTGCTGCCGGTCGAGGCGCTGCGTTACGAGTGAGATGCCGGCCACGCGGGCGGCTGCCAGGTCGCCCGCGTGGTCAACTGCCCGCGGTGACGGGCTCACACGAAGGCACGAAGAGCGGGAGACGGGGACGGGCTCACACGAAGACACGAAGGCACGAAGAGCGGGAGACGGGGACGGGCTCA
>JAGWYG010000043.1 GCA_018969485.1 Chloroflexota bacterium | reverse complement strand
AACAGTGCGACAAAGCCGAGGATGAGGTCGCGCTGTGCGATCGGGACCAGCGCGGCACCGCCGAGGATCGCGCCGGCGCCGGCGGCAGCGATCCAGGGGATGAGCTGTCGCACCCGTGCCTCGTAGCTGGAGCGGCGCAGGACGGTGCGTGGCGGCGTGCCGGCAGCCTCGGCGGCAGGGATCGCCGCCGCCAGCACGGTGGCCGCGATCCCCAGGGCAGCACCCTTGAGCAGCGGAACCCAGCCGATGCTGAGCGAACGTACCGACACGGTGAAGTACAGATCGTTGATGGTCTGCGCGACCAGCGCGACCAGGCCCTGGCCCAGCGCTACGCCCAGCCCCAGGCCGATGGTCGTGCCGACCAGCGCGACGAGCAGCGCCTCGGCCAGCATCAGCCCGAGCACCTGGCCGCGCCCGACGCCGAGGCAGCGCAGCATGCCGAGCAGGTCGCGGCGCTGGACGACCGAGAAGCTGATGGTGTTGAAGATCAGGAACATGCCGACGACCAGCGCCAGCAGGCTGAGGGCGCTCAGGTTGAGCTCGAATGCGGCGGTCATCTGCTGGATGGCGGCGCTGCGCTGCGCCGGGCGCTCCAGGCCGGCGCCGGGGGGGAGCGCCGCGCGCACCCGCTCCAGCGCGGCGGCGTCGGGCAGGATCAGGTCGATGCGCGTGAGCCGCCCGGGCGCGCCAAACCATTCCTGCGCGGTGGCGATGTCCACCAGCATCAGGCCGTCGAGCGCCTGCCGCGACGCCGCGTCGTCGGGCTCGAGGATGGCGACGATGCTGGCCGACACCGTGGTGGCACCGATCCGCACCGCGCGCGGCGCGCCATCGGCTGCGGTGATCCCCAGCCGCGTCGCCGTCTCGCGCGACACGATCGCCGCGCCCGGGCTGGTGAAGAATGCCGCGGGCAGGCCGCCGTCGCGCAGCAGCGCGCCGCCGCCCAGGTACGGCCGGAACGGCGCCTCGGCGGGTGGATCGACCCCCAGGACCTGCAGCGTCGTGCCGCTGGCCAGATCGACGGCGGCGCCCTCGACCAGCGGCGCGGCGGCCCGAATGCCCTGCTCGAGCCGCAGCCGGGTGTAGAGCGCCGTCGGCACGCCGCCGGGCCCGGCGATGATCTGGTGCGTCGCACGGCCGCTGATCGTCTCGGCCGAGAGCGCGAATGCACGGCTCGCGCTGGCGTTGGCCAGGTCGATGGCGACGACGACCGCGACGCCGAGCGCCACGCCCAGCACCGCCAGCGCCATCTGCCACGGGTGGCGCCGCAGGTGACGCCATGACAGCAGCCACAGCGTGCGGCTCATCGGCCGGCCGTCTCTTCCACCAGCCGTGCCTCACGGACGCGGAACACCCGGTCGGCATGGCCGACCATCTCGTCGCTGTGGGTCACCATCAGCAGGTTCTTGCCGGCACGCCGCGTCAGCCGGTCGAGGAGCTCCAGCACCAGCGCGCCGGTCTCGGCGTCGAGGTTGCCGGTCGGTTCGTCGGCCAGCACCAGCAGCGGATCGTGCACCAGCGCCCGTGCGATCGCCACCCGCTGCTGCTCGCCGCCCGACAGCCGGTCGGGCATGGTGTCGCGCCGGTCGGCCAGCCCGACGTGCGCCAGCAGGTCCAGCGCGGCGCTGCGGTCGCCAGGGCTGGTGCGGCCGAGCAGTTCGAGCGGCAGCCAGAGATTCTCGAAGACGGTGAGCGTCGGCAGGAGATTGAAGAACTGGAATACGAAGCCGATCGCGCGGCGGCGGAACAGCGTCCGGGCACGCTCGTCGAGCGTGACCAGCGAGCGCCCGGCGATGCGTACGTCGCCGCTGCTCGGCGCATCGATGCCGCTCACCAGGTTGAGCAGCGTGCTCTTGCCGGAACCGCTCTTGCCGACGAGGACGATGAATTCGCCGCGGGCGAAGGTTGCCGAGACGTCGTGCAGCACGGTGCGCACGCGGCCGCCCTCGGTGTAGCTTTTGGAGACCCGATCGAGTTCGATGAGCCGGGCGTCGTCGCTGGACATGGTGGTGGCTCCCCGCCCTCCCGCATACACAACGATGCGTTCACTGGTCGCTACGCACCGGCGCTGCCGCTGGATGCCCGGCTGCGCTGCGGAGGCCGCGCTGAGGCTGGTGAACGCCGCGCGGCAGCGCGTGGCCGCACCTCCGCTCCCGCTCCCGCGCCGCGCGGGAGCCCAGGACCCGTGAGCATGCGCGCACGCCCCACCGTGCGGGCCATCCCGTAGGGGCGCCCCGCGCCGGTGCCCAGGCCGATCCCCACCGGCCCGCACGACCGCGCGGCCATGCACCTGCTGCCCCGCGTCGGCCTGGGTGCGCGGGCCACCCCGTAGGGGCACCTGTTGCGGGTACCGTAGCAGCCGCGCAGCGCTTCACCGCATGACCACCATGACGCTTGACGCGTACGGCACCGGGCGTGTAAGATCGACGATGATCGGAACGACACCGTGTCGTACCGGGCAGCGCATGATGCAACGCGATGAATCACCCGCGCAGCACCCGATCCGTGCTGGACATTGCCAGCGCGCTGCATGCCGAGCCGCAGCGCGACCGTCCGGCCATGGCATCGGTCTACATCTTCATCGGCGCCGGGCTGTGCTGGTTCATCGCGGCGCTGCTCGTCTTCGTCGGCCGCGACGGCAGCAGCAGTGGTAGCGGCATCGAGCGGTTCGTCTTCCTGATGATCGTCGCGCTGGCGGCCACGCTGAGCTTCCTGCCGTTCGAGCAGCGCCTCGGGCTGCGCAGCCTCACCGCCGAGGGTGCATCCGCGACCGTCCTCACCGTCATCGTCATCGTGATGGTGCCCGCCCCCAACGGCTGGCTGCTCATGCCATCCGAGACGCCGGTCTACGTTGCGCTGGCGCTCAGCGTCACGTTCGCCATCAGCGCGGCCGCGCTGCCGTGGACCTATCTGGCGGGGCAGCGGCTCTTCCGGCACCGGGCGCGGCGGTTCGACATCGGCAGGGCCCGGCGCCAGGCATTCGGCATCGGCGTCTGGACCGGCCTGCTGGTCCTGCTCGCCGGGCTGCACATGCTCTCGGCCGTGACGGCGGCGCTGGTCCTGCTGATGGTCGCCGCGCTCGAATTGCTCTGGCTGTCGTTCATCGATGTAGGAAGCTGAGCCGACGCGACGCGTCGACGGGCACAGGAGAACGGGATGGTGCGAATCGCGATCGTGGGAATGGGGCTGCTCGGCACCTCGCTGGGCATGGCATTGCGCGCCGCCGCCGTCGACGGCGCCGGTTTCAGCGCACTGCAGGTCACAGGCTACGACCAGAACCCGCGACACACCAGTGAGGCGCGCGGCCGGCTGGCGATCGACCGCGAGGCGCGCAGCCTGCGCGACGCCGTGCACGACGCCCAACTGGTCGTGCTGGCAGTGCCGGTACAGGCGATGCAGCCATTGCTGCGCGAGCTCGTGCCGCTGATGGCGACCGGCGCGGTGATCACCGATGTCGCCAGCACCAAAGCCCAGGCGATGGCCTGGGCCGCCGAGCTCGTGCCCGCCGGGATCGACTTCATCGGTGGCCACCCGATGGCCGGCCGCGAAGCCTCCGGGCCGGCCGCCGCCGTCCCCGATCTCTTCCGCGGCGCCATCTGGTGCCTCAGCGCCCCGGTCAGCGCACGGCCCACGGCGGTGGATCTCGTCGAACGCCTGATCGGACACGTCGGCGCGCGGGTCTATCACATCGATGCCGCCGAGCACGACGCCTATGTCGCCGGTGTCTCGCACCTGCCCTTCCTGCTCGCGACGGTGCTGGCCGACATCACCAGCCGTGGCGCCGGCTGGCGCGAGATGTCGACGCTGGCGGCGAGCGGCTACCGCGACATGACGCGCCTGGCGAGCGGCGATGCCGAGATGCATCGCGACATCTGCGTCACCAACCGCGAGCCGCTGGTGCACTGGATCAATCGCACCATCGAGCGGCTGCTCGATGTGCGCGAGCAGCTTGAGCGCGATGACGCTGCCGCCCTGCTGGCGCTGTTCGCCGATGCGCGCCGCGCCCGCGAGGCCTGGCTCGCCGCGCGGCCCGGCCTGCGCCCCGGCGAAGCCGAGTTCGAGGCATCGTTCGACGTCGAGCCACCCAGCCTGTTCGGCCGCCTCGGCCGGCCGCCGCGGCAGCGCCGGCCATGACGCGCGCACTGCATGCCGATGGCCCGTGGAACGCGCTCATCGCCGATCTGCTGGCCCATCCGGTGGTCGGCGAGACCGCCGACCACATGCATCACAGCATCCCGAAGTATGACCACCTGCTGCGCTCGGTGCGCTACTCGTGGCACATCGCCGGCTGGCTCCGCGCCGATCGTGCCGTCTGCGTGCGGGCGGCGCTGGTGCACGACATCGACTCGCGCCTGGGAACGCTGCGCACCCATGGGGCGATCGCCGCACGCTGGGCCGCCGAGCGCGGCGAGAGCCCGGCGGTGTGTCATGCGATCACCAGCCATATGTATCCGCTCGGCCCGACGCCCCAGACGCGTGAGGCCTGGGTGCTGGTGCTGGCCGACAAGGCCGCGACATTCGGCGACGCCCGGCAGTTCCTCGCCGGGCTGCTCGATGGCACCAGCCTGGCGGCACGCCGGCGGCTGCGCGCCAGCGATCCGTGGCTGGCCACGCGGCCGCCACGCTGGCGCCGTCGCCCGTCATGACCGGGCCGCCTGTGCTATACTGCACGCAGCAGCGGCGTGCCGGCACGGCCGGAGCGAGCGGGGAAGGCCAGGCATGAAACTCGAACGGTTCACCGAGAAAGCCCAGGAGGCGTTTCAGGAAGCACAGGAGATCATGCACGACCAGCATCACACCCAGCTGGACGTCGAGCATATCTTCCTGGCGATGCTGCGCCAGCGCGAAGGGTTGACCGCACGGGCCATCGTGCGGCTCGCCGTCGATGCCGACCTGGTCGCGCAGCGCGTCGAACGCGAGCTCGAGAAGTCGCCGAAGGTCTACGGCCAGTATGGCTACGGCAACCAGGTCTACATCACGCCGCGCACCCAGCGGCTGGTCAAGCGCGCCGAAGACGAAGCCACGCGGCTGAACGACCCCTTCGTCGGCATCGAGCATCTGCTCATCGCCATCAGCGGTGAGCGCGAGGGCGCGTCGTCGCGCATCCTCAACGGCTTCGGCATCGACCAGGAGCGCATCTACCAGTCGCTGATGGAGATCCGTGGCCCGCAGCGCGCCGACCATCCCAACGCCGAGGGGCGCTACGAGGTCCTCGGCAAATACAGCACCGACCTGACCGAGCTGGCGCGCCAGGGCAAGCTCGACCCCGTCATCGGCCGCGACGTCGAGATCATGCGCATGATGCGCATCCTGTGCCGCCGCAGCAAGAACAATCCGGTGCTGGTCGGCGAGACCGGCGTCGGCAAGACGGCGGTGGTCGAGGGCCTGGCGCAGCGGATCGTGGCGGGCGAGGTGCCACAGCCGCTGCGCAACCGGCGGTTGCTGTCGCTCGACCTCGCCAGCATGGTTGCTGGCTCGAAGTTTCGCGGCGAGTTCGAGGAGCGGCTCAAGGCAGTGATGGAAGAGGTACGTGCCAGTGCCGGGCACGTCATCCTGTTCATCGACGAATTGCACACCGTCGTCGGCGCCGGCGCGGCGGTCGGCTCGATCGACGCCTCGAACATGCTGAAGCCGGCGCTCGCCCGCGGCGAGATCCAGGTGATCGGCGCCACCACCAGCGACGAGTACCGCAAGCACGTCGAGAAGGACGCCGCCCTCGAGCGGCGCTTCAGCCCGGTCTTCGTCGAAGAGCCCGACATCGAGACGACGGTCGCGATGCTGCGCGGCCTGCGGCGGCGCTACGAGGAGCATCACGCGCTGACGATCAGCGACGATGCCATCCAGGCGGCGGCGCGCCTCTCGAGCCGCTACATCCAGGATCGCTTCCTGCCCGACAAGGCGATCGATCTGATCGACGAGGCGTCGGCCAAGCTGCGCATCGACATCTACTCGATGCCGCCGGAGCTGCGCGAGCAGGAGGCCGAGCTGACGCAGCTGCGCGCCGATGAGGCTGCTGCCGGGCAGCGGCGCGAGTACGAGCGGGCTGCGATGCTGCGCACGCGCTCGCTGGCGCTCGAGACCGCCTACAACGCTGCGCGCAGCGCCTGGATGCTCGAGGCCCAGCTCGATGAGGTGGTCGACGCCGACGATGTGGCGGCGATCGTGTCGTCGTGGACCGGCATCCCGGTCCAGCGCATGCTCGAGACGGAGCGCGCGCGCCTGGTCGAGATGGAGGCACGGCTCCACGAACGGATCATCGGCCAGCACGAGGCGATCACCGTCGTGTCCGACGCCATCCGGCGCGCCCGCAGCGGGCTGCGCGATCCCCGCCGGCCGATCGGGAGCTTCGTGTTCGTCGGCCCGACGGGCGTCGGCAAGACCGAGCTGGCCAAGGCGCTGGCGGCGTTCCTGTTCGACAGCGAGGATGCGCTGACGCGCGTCGACATGAGCGAGCTGCAGGAGCGCCATACGGTGTCGCGGCTGATCGGCGCGCCGCCCGGCTATGTCGGCTACGATGAGGCCGGACAGCTGACGGAGAGCGTCCGGCGCCGGCCCTATCAGGTGATCCTGTTCGACGAGATCGAGAAGGCGCATCCCGACGTCTTCAACACGCTGCTGCAGCTGCTGGACGACGGCCGCCTGACGGATGGTCAGGGCCGGACGACCGACTTCCGCAACACGGTGGTGATCATGACGTCGAACATCGGGACCGAGCATGTGCGGCAGCAGAGTATCGGCCTGGTGCGCAGCGGCGACGGCGATGCGCGGCGCGCGGCGCGCGACCGGGTGCTCGAGGCGATGCGTCAGGCATTTCGCCCGGAGTTCCTCAATCGCATCGATGAGATCGTGGTATTCCACGCGCTCACCGAGGTCGAGCTCCATCAGATCATCGATGTGCTGGCTGCCGATGTGGTGGCGCGGCTGGCCGAGCAGGGTATCGGGCTGGCCCTGAGCGCCGAGGCGCGGGCGCTGCTGGTGCGCGAGGGCTACAATCCGGCGTATGGCGCACGGCCGCTGCGGCGTACGGTGCAGCGCCTGATCGAGACACCGCTGGCGCGCGGCTTGCTCGATGGCACCTGGCGCAACGGCGATACCATCGATGTGACGGTCGATCCGGCGACGGGCCTGCTGAGCTTCACGCGCCGCGAACTGCTCGAGGTTGTGCCAGCCCAGCCGGCGGAGTCGCTCGGCAACTGATGCGCGCTGCCGCGTCGGGATACCGGCCCGCCGGCCACGCGTGGATCGCGGCCGTCGGTCGTCACGCGCGGGCTGCCGCCGCTGGGCGGCCTCTCCGCCGGCACCCTGGCGCCGGCATGGCGGGAGCCGCGAATCGGGCAGGTACGCCGCCGCTCCCGGCGCGCGCACCGCGCGGGGCATGCGTGCGTCGCGTTGGCCACAGGGTAGGGGTGCGCCGCGGTGGCCCGCGGCGGCAGAGCCAGCGCAGGCGCACCGCCGCCCGGCGGCTGCAGCGCGGCGCTCAGTCCTCGAAGATCGCCCCGGTCAGGTACAGGATCCCGGTCCACAGGCCGCGCGAGTGGCGGTAGAACCAGATCGGGAACGCGACCGTCGCCGCGCCGACGCCGATCAGCAGCGCTTCGGTGGCGATGGCGGGCACAAATGCCAGCGTCGCCCCGCCGACCGCGATGGCGAGCGTGGCGACCGAGTTGATCGCCATGCCGCCGGTGATCTCGCCGCTGTCGCGGCAGAACACGATGCCGCAGACCGGGCAGCGCACATGCATCTGGAAGCGATCACGGAACATGCGACCACGACGGCAGGCCGGGCAGGTCAGCCGCAGGCTCAGCAGCAGGATGCGCAACGTACGTCGCATCAGCGCCTCGTGGTGTGTGCGAATCGCGGGGCCCGCAGCGGGCGACCCATGGGGATGGTGGGCGATACTAGACTCGAACTAGTGACCTCTACCATGTCAAGGTAGCGCTCTAACCAACTGAGCTAATCGCCCGACGCCGCTACTGTACCACAGCTCGGCAGAATATGCAAGTGCCACAATATGCAGGGGGCCAGGCATGCGTTGTCAGGCTGCCGTGGCTGCTGCCGCCTGACGCCGGTAGCGGCGCTGGGACGGCGGGCGCGGGCGCAGCGCGTCGTCCCGGCGGTCGCGGTTCCGCCAGGCGCGGACGACGACCACCGCCTCGGCGCCTGGCATGTCCCGGATCATGCCGGCGAGCGTGAGCCGTGCGCTCACCCGGTGCTGCCAGGCGCGCTCCACCGTGCCGCTGCCCACCGGCAACCCGCGGGTGCGGGTGGTACCGGGCTGTGGGAGAAACGAATCGTACCTCCTTCCGACGGGGCGCTCAACGCGCTGTCAATGCATGCCTACACCCAATGCAGTACCCGTCACCCTCAGTCAACACCGCTGCCGATCGCGATGCGGGCCGCCCCGTCGGGGCGCCACCCGCGGATGCCCACCATGCCCCCGCGGGACGCGATCCCACGGGTCGCCCCGGCGTGTGGGTGATCGTGGTTCCCACCACCGCCCGCCGAGATCCGGGGCCGCCCCTGCGTGTGGGTGATCGTGATGCGGGCCACCCCGTCAGATCATACCCGATGGGCCGTTGACGCTGACGGCATCGTATGTAGCGTGCGGCCGCGGGCGTGCGATGCCTGCGACCTCAGGCGCACCCCCGCGGGACGCGATCCTACGGGCCGCCCCGGCGTGTGGGTGATCGTGGTTCCCACCACCACCGCCCGCCGAGATCCGGGGCCGCCCCTGTGTGTGGGTGATCGTGATGCGGGCCGCCCCGTCAGATCATACCCGATGGGCCGTTGACGCTGACGGCATCGTATGTAGCGTGCGGCCGCGGGCGTGCGATGCCTGCGACCTCAGGCGCACCCGCCGGCGCGCAGGTGCGCATGGCAGGACGCCGGAGTGTGACGTCACGTGGTGCACGGGGGCTGACGGTGCGCCGGCCCGCTCGCGCTGGCGACGCCCGCGTCGGGGGATGCCGCATCGCAGCGAGCACCGTCGCGTCAGCACTGCGGTTTGGCCGCGGACGCCGCCCCACGCCGTTGTATCGCATCAGACGTCCGGATCCTCTGCCTCGCCAGAGAAACCTGCCCCCGCACGGGGGCAACCCCTCGGCGCCATCGCCGCGCAGCCCGCCTGTGTGGGCGGTGGTAGGAGGCCGCGTCGGCGGCCCTGGCCCTGAGCCGCGCCCTGCGGCGGTGCGCCGTCGGGGGAGTGTCGACAGCGCCTGTGCCCGGTCGTGCGGCCGCGGCACGGTCGCCACCGTCGAACGGCCTCCCGCCCGCCGTTCCTTGCGGCGAGGAGATCGCGATCGCTCGCCGCATGCTCCTGCGCACTGCAACACGTGGCGTCACGCCCAGGATGCCGCCACCAGTTGCCGCGCTGGTGCGTCATAGGGTAGGATGTCCTGTGATCGCGGCATGCCGGGCCGCCCGCAGCCAGACGTTCCGGGACGGCATCGGGGCGACGCTGCGCAGCGCGTCAGCGCCGCGACAAGCAGAGGTTCGATCGATGAAACGTCATCTGATGTCGGCGCGAAGCCGGATCATCGGAGCGCTGCTGATCTTCGCAGCGCTGTTCGGCGGCGGCGCCTGGTGGCTGCGCGCCGGCCAAACCGCCACGCCAGCCGCCGTCGACTACACGCTCGTGACGCCACAGCGCACCACGCTGACCGCCACCGTGAATGCCGCCGGGCGCCTCGAGCCCGTGCGCGTCACCTCGCTCGCGTTCGCCGCCGCCGGTCGCGTCGTCGAGGTGCTGGCCGGGCAGGGAGACACCGTCGCCGCGGGAGCGATCCTGGCGCGGCTCGACGACCGCGAGGCGCAGCTACGGATCGCCCAGGCCGAGGCCGGCCTGGCGCAGGCGCGTGCCGGGCTCGACCGCCTGCGCGGCGGGCCGAGCCAGGCCGACGTCGATGCCGCCCGGGCGCAGGTCGCCCAGGCCGAGGCCAGCCTGACGCAGGTGCGCGGCAGTGTCACCAGCGCCGATCTGCGCGCCGCCGCCGAGCAGGTACGGCAGGCCGAGCTGCGCCTCGAACGCATCCTCGGCACGCCGGCGACCGGCGACGTGGCGACGGCCGATGTGCGCGTCCGCGAGGCGACGGTATCCCTCGAGCAGCAGCGCAGCCAGCTGTCGGCCGCCAAGAGCGCCGCCGCCACCCAGCTTGATCAGGCCGTCAGCTCGCTGACCCAGGCGCAGGCGCGCTACGCCACGGCGCTCGCCAACTGGCAGCACGTCGAGGCGAAGGGTACCGACCCGCTGGTGCCCAGCATGGCCGACCCGACCAGCCCCGGCGGCACGCGGCCGAACCGTCTGAGCGCCGGCCAGCAGCGGCAGTATCGCGATGCGCTGACCCAGGCGGAAGCCGGGCTGCGGAGCGCCGAGGAGACGGTCGCCCAGGCGCAGGTGCAGTTCGACAATGCGCGCACGGCCGAGGCGACCGGCGTCACGCTGGCAGAAGGCCAGCTCCAGGTCGCGCAGGAGCAGCGCAGCCAGCTGTTCCTGCCGGCCGACGGCGATCAGGTGGCGGCGGCGCGGGCGCAGCTCGAGACTGCCCGGGCGCAGCTGGAGCGCCTGCGCGGCGAGCAGCGTGATGGTGCGCTCGGGGGGGCGCTGGCCGGCCTGGAGGCCGCCCGCGCCAACCTGGCGCGGGTCACCGCCGACCCGCATCCCGCCGATGTGGCGCAGGCCGAAGCCCAGGTACGCAGCGCCGAGGCGCAGCTCGCATCGGCGCAGCTCGCCCGCGACGAGAGCAGCCTGCGCGCGCCGCATGCCGGCGTGATCGCCACGATGGCGCTGCGCGTCGGCGAGGCGCCGCCGGTCGGCGTGCCCGCCGTCGTGCTCGCCGATCTCTCGCAATTCATCGTCGATGTCGCGGTCGACGAGATCGACGTGCCACGCATCGCGCTGGACCAGCCGGTCACCCTGAGCATCGATGCCCTGCCGGGCGCGAGCCTCGCGGGGCGCGTGACGGCGATCGCGCCGCTGGCTACGGCCGGCACCGCGGTGGCGTCGTATGCGGTCCGCATCACCGTCAGCCAGGCAGACCAGCGCGTACGCGGCGGCATGTCGGTCGGCGCCGACATCGTCGTGGCACAGGTCGATGACGCGCTGGTCGTGCCGCGCCGTGCCGTCACCGCCGATCGCGACCAGTTCGTCGTCGAGGTGGTGAGCGATGCGGCGCTGTGCCAGGCGAGCGCCGACCAGCTTCCGGCGCGGGTCGCGCGCGAATCGCGCACCGTGACGCCCGGGCTGCGCAATGAGCAGGCGATCGCCATCATCGATGGCATCGGCGAGCAGGATTGCATCTATGTCGCTGGCGTCGATCAGCGGCTGAGCCTGTTCGGCGGACCACCACCGGGCGTACGCCGCTGATGCGAGGACGACGATGAGCCTGCTCGAGACGATACGCGTGGCATTCGGCAGTCTGGCCGCCAACAAGCTGCGCTCCATCCTGACGATGCTGGGGATCATCATCGGCGTGGGCGCGGTGATCACCCTGCTGGCGCTCGGCGGCGCCATCCAGACGCTGGTGCGCGGCGAGCTCCAGGGTCTCGGCTCCAACCTGATCTTCCTGTTCGCCGGAACCAATGATCCCGAGCAGAACCGGCGCGTCCCGCCGCGCCTGACGAACGACGACGTCGCGGCGCTGGCCGATCCCCTGCGCGCGCCCGCGGTCGCGGCGGTGACGGCGCAGCTGACGCGCGGTGCGCTGATCGTCGCGGGTGGCGCGAGCTTCGATGGGCGCGTGGCGGGGGTGACGGCGAACTATCCGCAGGTGCGCAACGCCGCCGTCGCGCGCGGCAGCTTCTTCGCCGAGGACGCGCTGACGATGCGCTCGCGCGTCGTGGTGCTCGGCGATGCGGTGGCGCGCACGCTGTTCCCCGAGACGGACCCGATCGGCCAGCGGGTGCGCATCAACGGCGTGATCTTCGAGGTCATCGGCACGATGACGGCGCGCGGCGGCAACTTTGGCCCCAGCGATGACTCGCTGGCGTTTGTGCCGATCACGACCGCGCAGACGCGGCTGTTTCCGCCGCCACCCGACCAGCCGGTGCGCATCGATGTGTCGGTGGTGTATCTGCAGGCGGTCAGCGATGACCGCATCGACCAGGCGATCGACCAGATCACTGCCGTGCTGCGCGAGCGCAACAACCTGACCTACCAGGACAACAACTTCTCGCTGGTGACCCAGCAGGATCTCGTGGCGTCGTTCGGCACGATCACCGGGGCGCTGACGGCGTTTCTCGGCGCGATCGCCGCCATCTCGCTGCTCGTCGGCGGCATCGGCATCATGAACATCATGCTGGTCTCGGTGACGGAGCGCACGCGCGAGATCGGGCTGCGCAAGGCGGTCGGCGCACGCCGCCGCGACATCCAGGTGCAGTTCCTGGTCGAGGCGGTCGTCCTGAGCCTCGGTGGTGGTCTGCTCGGCATCGGGCTGGGGTTTGCCCTGAGCGCCGTCGGGACGCTGGCGCTCAGCGCGTTTGCGGCGGGCGCCCGCGCCCAGGTGCAGCTCGAGGCCGTGCTGCTGGCGACGGTGACGTCGGTGCTGGTCGGGCTGGTCTTCGGCATCTATCCGGCGGTGCGCGCCTCGCGGCTGGCGCCGATCGATGCGCTGCGCCATGAGTAATGCCCGGCGCCGGCGGGCGGCTCAGCGCGTCGGCCGATGCCGCGCCAGGCCGCACAGCACGTCCCAGTGCTCGTGGACGCGCGCGGCGCGCAGCGCGCGCCGGTGACCGGCCAGCCACTTCGCCGCCTCGATGCCGAGCTCGGCGGCGGAGAACGACATCAGCGCCAGCCGGAGCACCTGTGCGAAGGGCATGCCGAACTGCATCGCCGCGTCGCGTAGTCGGCTCTGGCGGAAGAGCAGGCGCCGCCGGGCGGGCGCCTGCTCGCTGCTCTTGCCCTCGTGATGGGTGACGACGACCGACGGCAGATACCAGATGCCCCGCCCGCCCGCCGCCAGCCGCCGCTGCCACTCCAACTCCTCGGAATAGAGCGCAAACCCTTCGTCGAATAGGCCGGCCCGCACGATGGCGCTGAACCGCACCAGCAGCGCGGCGCCGACCAGCCATTCGACCGCGCGCGGCTGCTGTGGGTCGGCGTCGGCCATGCGGTAGCGGCGCGCCCAGGGGTTGCCGGGCCATAGCTGCTCGAGCGGCGTGCTCTCCCACAGGTATGTCAGGCGCTGCGGCAGGCGGCGGCACGATGACTGCAGGCTGCCGTCGGCGTAGCGCAGCTGTGGGCCGACGACATCGACCTCGGGGTGTGCGTCGAGCGCCTGCCACAGCGCCGGAAGCTGCCCGGCGCTCACCTCGGTGTCGGGGTTGAGCAGCAGTACCGCACGCGGCGGCGCAGCCTCGTCGAGCAGGCGGCGGAGCGCCAGGTTGTTGCCGCCGGCGAACCCGCGGTTGCCGCCGGCTTCGATCAGTTCGACGGCGGGAAATGCCTGCCGGACCATGGCCGCGCTGCCATCGGCCGAGGCGTTGTCGACGACGATGGTGCGGCAGTCGAGCGGCGCCAGGCTCGCGAGGCAGCGCTCCAGCAGGGCGCAGACGTTCCAGCTCACGATCACGACCACGATGTCACGGTTCATCGGCGCTCCCGGCGGCGGTGCGCGTCAGGCGCGCGAGATCGACGAAACTCACCGCCGCATACCATGCCAGCGTGGCGCAGAGCAGCAGGCCGATGACGCCGTCGCGCCATCCCTGCAGCACCAGGTAGCGCCGCCAGAACTCGCGGACCGGGGCGCCGATCAGGTTGCGCCAGCGTGCGCGCCGCCCGGCGCGCGCCATGCTGCGGGCCTCGGCGGCGGCATAGGCGCGCTGCTTGCGCCACAGCTCGCCGGGCTGTTCGATGTTGATGTGGCGCAGATGCCCGCTCAGCCGCCGGCTCGGGCCCTGCAGGGTCGCGACTTCATGCACGGCGATGGCTTCCTCGTAGTGCGCCGACGCGCGGTGCAGCAGCCGCAACTGGGCATCGGGGTACCAGCCCCCGCCCCGGACCACCCGGCCGAAGAACAGGTTCTCGCGCGGGATCCAGCCGCCGACGACGTCGCCCGGCGCTGCCAGCAGCCGGCGGATCTCGTCGGCCAGCGCGGGGGTCACGCGCTCATCGGCATCGAGGAACAGGACCCACGGCGTCTGGCAGCGCGCGAGCGCCAGATTGCGCTGCCCGGGGAAGCCACGCCAGGCGGCATGCTCGACGCGCGCGCCACGCGCTGTGGCCAGCGCGGCTGTCGCGTCGCGGCTGCGCTCGTCGACCAGCACCAGCACCTCGTCGGCCAGCCCTGCGACGCTGGCGATGGCCGCTTCGATGTGTCGTGCCTCGTCGCGGGCGATGATGGCGACCGTCAGGTTCATCCGCGGCCCGCCATGCCGAAGGCCCACAGCCGCGCCCGCAATTCGTCGCGCGTGATCTCGCCGGCGCGGTAGGCGCGCCAGGCCAGCAGCGTGGCGCGCAGCATGCCGAGCGCGAGCGCCGCCGCGTGCAGCCTGACGATCCCCGCGGGGTGCGCCCGGCGCAGATAGCGCATGCGGCTGTGCCAGAGCGCGACGAGCATGCGGCCGCGGAACTGCCGCGTGGCGGCGCCACCGATGTGCGTGACCCGCGCCGCGGGCTGCTGCCAGATGGCCCAGCCGGCACGCCGCATGCGCCAGCACCACTCGACTTCCTCGGCATACATGAAGAACCCGTCGTCGAGCAGGCCGACCTCGTCGAGCACGGTGCGCCGTACCGCCATGCACGCGCCGAGCGGGTGGTCGATCGCAAACGGCGCGTCGCCGCGCTCCTGCGGGTAGCGCCCATGCCACCACGAGCGGTACAGCCGCCCCGGCAGGACCTCGCCCGGCGGAAAGAGATCGAGCACCGTCATCAGCAGCGTCGGAAAGCGGAACGCGCCATCCTGCAGGCTGCCGTCGGGGTTGAGCAGGCGCGGCGCCACCAGCGCCACACGGGGATGATCGGCGAGGAATGCGACCAACTGCTCGAAGGCGCCCGCATGCACAATGGTGTCGGGGTTGAGCAGGATCAGGACCTCGGGTCGCGTGGCGTGGGGCTCGGCGAGCAGGTGCCGCAGCGCCAGGTTCGTCGCGCCGGCGAACCCCAGGTTCGCCCCGGGTTCGATCAGGGTGACGGCGGGAAATGCGCCGCGCACCATCGCCGCACTGCCGTCGCGCGAGGCGTTGTCGACCACGACGGTGTGCAGCGCCAGGGTACAGCGCTGCAGCGACGCGAGGCAGTCACGCAGCAGCGCACATGTGTTGTACGACACGATCGCGACACCAACCGTCGGATTCACGCACACCCCCGGCACGGGCCACCTGCCATGTCCCGAGTCTACTCGCCAGGCCCGTGCCGGTCAAGTGCGCCGGCGCCGGCGGTGCCGTAGAATGCAGCACGGCAGGCGCATCATGAGCGAGGTACCACGATGTCCGACGATGGGTCCGAACGGTTCGCCCGGCTGCAGCAGCGCTACCAGACCGGCGACATGCCATGGGATGATGAACTTCCGCCGCCCGAGATCCTGGATCTGGCGCGCACGCTGACGCCGGGACGGGCGATCGATCTCGGGTGTGGCACCGCACGGGCCGGCGTGCATCTCGCCCGGGCCGGCTGGCGCGTCGATGGCGTCGACTTCGTCCCCGAGGCGATCGCGCTGGCCGAGCAGCGCGTCGCACGGGCGGGCGTCGGCGCGCGGGTACGGCTGTTCCGCGCCTCGGCGGCCGAACTGGCCTTCCTCGACGAACCATACGACCTGGCCGTCGACGTCGGGTGCATGCACGGCATGGCCGGCGCCGAACTGCGCGGCTACGCCCGTGAGGTCGCGCGGTTGGTGGCGCCAGGCGGGCGCTATGTCCTGTTCGCCCACCTGCGCGACCAGGACGCCGATGAGGCAGCGATCGGCATCGCGCGCGCCACGGTGTTCGCGCTGTTCCGCGACACCTTCGCGCTCGAGACCGACGTGCCCGGCACGACCGATGTCGCCGGGCAGCGCTGGACCAGCGCGTGGCTCTATTTCCGGCGGCGCGCCTGAGGCAGCGGCACCGGCCGCATACGTCCAGTTGGCCGCCGGCCGCGTAGGATCTCCCGGAGGCGCGTGCGCGCCGCCTGTGGCAACCGCAGACGAGCATGAGAGAGTGACAATGCCGACGATCATCATCGATGGAGTGAGCAGTGATGTCGCCGCGGGCACGCGGCTGGTGAATGCGATCGAGGATGCCGGGGTCGAGATCGGCCACCGCTGTGGCGGCAACGCCCGCTGCACCACCTGCCGGGTGGTCTTCGAGTCCGGCGAGCCCGACACGATGACTGCCGCCGAGCACGCCAAGCTGAGCGAGCGTGGCCTGCTGGGCAGCCATCGCCTGGCGTGCCAGATCGCATGCCACCACGACATGCAGCTGAGCAGCGTGATGACGCGCGCCAACCAGGGCTGGAGCGACACCGGGCCACGCTGCGCCGATGCCGTCACGCCCGACGCCGTCTTCCTGCCGCGCGCCAGCCTCGGCTCCTGAGCGATCGGATCAGGGCACGGCGGGGGGTGGCCGGAAGGCCATCTGCCAGCGCCACTCCCCGCCATCGAGCACTCCGTGCCAGATCCCGGCAGTCGGCGCATGGTTGCCCGAGTCGTACACATGGCCGCGCAGATCGATGCGCCCATGGGTCGTCAGTTCGAGCACCGTGAGAATACAGATGCCGTGGGTCACCAGCCCCACCGAGGGCTCGCCGGCCTGGCCAAGCGCCGCCAGGCAGTCGGTGATCCTCGCGCGGATGGCCTCACGGCTCTCGCCGACCGCGCCTTCGCGCAGCCGGTCATCGAGGTGCAGCGGGCGGTCGATCTGCCCGGCGATGATCTCGGCCGTGGTATGCGTCCGCACGAACGGCGAGCAGATCAGGCGCAGCGGTGGTCGATCCAGCAACCAGGCGGCGGCGGCATGCGATTCGGCGACGCCATGGCGCGTGAGTGGCGGGCCGGGCGGCGTATGGTAGGCGATGCCGCTGCGTCGATCCGGTTCGGCGTGGCGGATCAGGTAGATCTCCTCAAGCATCGGGCTCCTCGATATGGCTCGGTGATCACAGCTCGGCGGCAGTGCGTCCGTGAACCGCCATACGCCGCCACAGTATGGTAGCATGATGGTACGGCACCGCGGGCCGGTTCGCGCCGCTGCCGCGGCACAGATGGGAGGATGACGCATGCGATTGGCGGGACGGGTCGCGCTGGTGACCGGCGCGGGGCGTGGCATCGGCCGGGGGATCGCGCTGGGCTATGCCCGTGAAGGCGCCGACGTGGTCGTCGTAAGTCGGACCGCCGCCGATCTGGTGCAGGTCGTCGACGAGATCCAGGCAGCCGGGGGCACGGCATTGGCGCTGACCGCCGACGTGCGCGACGAAGCCGCCGTCGAGGCCGCCGTCGCCGCAGCGCTGGCCCGGTTCGGCCGGATCGACGTGCTGGTCAATTCGGCCGGCATCCCGATGGTCTCGGCGACCACCGAGCTCTCGCTGGAGCGCTGGCACGACGCGATCGAGATCAACCTGACCGGCACGTTCCTGTGCTGTCGTGCGGTCGGCCGCGCGATGATCGCGCGGGGCAGCGGATCGATCATCACCATCGGTTCCCTGCACTCATTCCAGGGCATTCCACAGCGCGCCGCATACGCCGCCAGCAAAGGGGGCGTGCTGCAATTCACCCGGGCGCTGGCCGTCGAGTGGGCGCCGCACGGCGTGCGCGTCAACATGATCGCGCCGGGCTGGATCCGCACGCCGCTGCAGGACGCGCTGGTCGCGGCCGGCAAGCTCGATCGCGCACCGATCATCGCCCGCACCCCCGCCCGGCGCGTCGGCGAGGTCGCCGATCTGGTCGGGCCGGCAGTCTTTCTGGCATCCGACGAATCGGCGTTCATCGTCGGCGAAATGATGGTGGTCGATGGTGGCTGGGGCATCTACGGATACATCTAGGCGTGGCGCGCGGCGGCTGGCCTGGCTGGCGCTGCTGTGCGCCAGCCTGTGGCTCTGGCCGACGTCGGCGCAGGAGCGCACATGGATCGAGCGCCGCACGGCGTCGTTCGTGATCGTCCACGCGCCCGCCGACGCGGCGCTGGCCGAGCGGTATGCCGGCTTCGTCGACGCCATCTACGACGAAGTCGTCGCCTTCTGGACGTTCACCCCGGCCACGCCGGTGACGCTGCGGCTCTTCGCCACCACGGCCGAATACCAGGCGGAGTATCCGCTGGCCGCGGCGATCGACGGCATCATCGCGCACGCCGACTTCCGGCGCAACGAGGTCGTCGTCATCGACGAGATGGCCGCCCCACAGGGCCCCGATGGTCTCCAGAATGCCGTCCGGCACGAGCTGACCCACATCATCGCGTCGGACCTGACGGCCGGGCGGCTGAACACCGGCTTTCACGAGGGCATAGCGCAATTCGCCGAGCAGCCGGGCGCCGAGCGCGAACGCAAGAACGCGCTGCTCGCCAGCGCGCTGGCGAGCGACCGGCTGTTGCCGTGGAACACCTTCGACGACCGTGCGGCGTTCTACGGTGCGGCGGCCATCGCGTACCCGCAGGCGCTCTCGGTAGTGAGCTATCTGGTCGAGCGCGCCGGCTTCCCGACGCTCCGCACCTTCCTCGAAGCGAGCGCGCGCAGCAGCGGCTACCGGTCGGCGCTCGAGCGGGCCTATGGCGTACCGCCCGCCGAGCTCGAGGCCGCCTGGCGTGCATGGCTGCCCGGCCATCTCGGCGGCACCACCGCGCCGGCCGTCGCGGCCGACGAGCGCGCTGCAGTCGTGGCAGCGCTGGATGAGGGCGCCTATGAACGCGCCAGCGGGCTGGCCGAGGCGGCGCTGGTGCGCGCGCGCGCCGGCACTGATGCGGCGCTGGTCGCCGAGCTCGAGCCGCTGGCGCGCCGCGCCGCCCGGGGCGTGGCGGTGCGCACCGCGCTGACGGCGATCTACGCCGCCCTGCAGCAGCAGCAGCACGACGAGGCCGCACGCCTGATCGCGCAGGTCCAGCCCGACGCCGGCGCGCTGGGCGACGCGGCGTTGCGGGCCGCGCTGGAGGAGTACACTGCGCGGAGTGCGCGCGGCATCGCCGCCCGGCAGGCGCTCGCCCAGGCCGAGGCGCTGTCGGGCGACTGGCGTGCCACGCTGGCGGCGCGCGAGCAGGCGGCGGCGGCGGCGGCCGAATTCGTGGCGCTGGGCGACCGCGAGCGGGCGCGCGTGGCGCTGGCGCTGCACGATGCGCTGGATGGCCGGTTTCGCTGGAGCGGCGGCGCCTTGCTGGCGTGTGGCGCCGGAATCGTCGCGCTGAGCGTGCTGTGGCGCCTGCGGCGCCCCGCCGGAGGCGAACCATGGTGAATGCCGATCAGGCCCTGATCCGCCGCCTGGAGCGGCTGGCCGACGACCGCTGGATGCGACTGGTGCTGCGCCGCATGCTCAGCGCCGTCACCGCCGCCGCGCTGGCGTGGTGCGTCGGCCTGCTGGGCCACGCCTTCGCCTGGTGGCCGGTGAGCTATCCGATCTACGGCGCCGTCGCGCTGGGCTGCCTGCTCATCGGCGCCGCCACGCTCATCCAGCGCCGGCCACCGCCCGGGCGCATCGCACGCCTCCTCGACCAGCGCTTCGGCCTGCAGGAGCAGCTCAGCACGGCCCTCGAGGTCGGGCGCCGCCCTTGGCCCGGCGCCCTCGACCGCCTGCTGCTCGACCGCTCGCTGGCGACTGCGGGGGCGGTGCGGCGCGATATCGCGCGGCGCGCGCCACCACCATGGCCCGGGCTGGCGGCGAGCTTCGGCATGCTGCTGCTGGCGCTCGGCCTGACGATCATGCAGTTCGCCAGCGGGCCGGGGCGCCTCGGCGCCACCGATCCGCTCGGCGCGCCGCTGACGCCCGCCGGGGAGACCAGCCCGTTCGACCAGGAAGCGCCCGATCAGCCGCTCGATGATCAGGTGCCGCCGCCCGAAGGGTTCGGCGACGAGGCGGCCGGCGATGACCCGGCCGGCGGCGAGGCGCCGGGCGATGCCCCGGCCGATCCCCGGGTCGCGGCGGCGCTCGCCGAGGCGCTGCGCCAGCAGGGTGTCACCCGCCCGGCTGCCGAGGCGCTCGATGCTGGTGATCCGGCCAGCGCCGCACAGCAGCTACGCGATCTCGCCGACCGGGCCGGCGAGCTGTCCGATGCCTCGCGGCTGGAGCTGTCGCAGGCGCTGCGCGATGCGCGCCGCGCGATCGCGCCCGTCGATCCGGCGCGCGCCGAGGAGGTGCGGCGTAGCGCCGACCAGATCGAGGCCGGCGGGCCGAGCGCCGCCGAGGGGCTCGAACGGCTCGCCGACATGCTCGATGCCCTCGGCACCACCCAGGACGGCACCGGAGCGCCCGGCGCGGGCGCCGCGCCCGGAACTGGCGCCGGCAATGGTGGGGCCACGCCCGGCGACCAGCGCCCCGCGCCGCCGGAACGTCTCGGTGTGCCAGGCAAGCCGCTCGAGCTCGAAGCCGGCGACGGCACACTCCCCGCCGATGGCGCGGCTGACCCCGGCGATGCGGCGGAGACCAGCGCGCCCGGCATCACCGCAGGTGGCCAGGTCGGCGATCTCGTCGCTGCCGGCGCCGATCCGCTGCGCGTACCGCTGGAGGAACGAGATGTGGTTCAAGAGTATTTTCGGCCGTAAGGCCCGTGCCGACGCGCCCGCGCCGCTGTTCGACGAGGCACTGCTGCGTCGGCTCGATCGCGTGAGCCTGCTGGCGCCACGCCGCCTGCGCGGCCGCTCGATCGTGGGCGAGCATCCCAGCGCGCGCCTGGTGCCGACATCGATCTTCGATGACCATCGGCGCTACAGCCCGGGCGATGACATCCGCTCGATTGACTGGAATGCCTATGCGCACCAGAACGTGCTGTATGTCAAGCTCGGCGAGATTGAGCAGGACATCAACGTCCATCTGCTCTGCGACCGCTCGCGTTCGATGGGCACCGGTCAGCCGACCAAGCATCACGCAGCGCAGCGGCTGACGGCGGCGCTCGGCTATCTGGCGCTCACGCGCCATGACCGGCTGCGCATCAGCGCGTTCGACGAGTCGGTGCACAGCGTCTTCGGCCCCGCGCAGGGCAAGGCGCGGCTCGTCGAGATGGTGCGCAGCGTCGAGGCGCTGGCGAGCGCCGGCGGCCGATCGTCGCTCGGCGATGCGCTCGCACGCCTGGCGGCGCGCCACCGCGACGGCGGCCTGCTGGTAGTCCTGTCGGATCTGCTCTCGTCTGATGACCTGGCGGCGGGTCTGCGCGCGCTGCCGCTGCCGACCTGGCGCGTGGTCGTCATCCACCTGCTGGCCCCCGATGACCTGGAGCCGGCCGCGCTCGGCAGCGTCGAGCTCGAGGACAGCGAGCAGGGCGAACGGCTGGCGCTGGTCATCGATGATGATGCGGCGGCGGCATACCGGCGCGCGTTCGCGCGCTGGCAGCGGCAGATCACCACCACCTGCGCCGCGCGCGGCGCGACCTATGCCCGGGTGATGAGCGATTGGCCGATCGAGCGGCAGGTGGTGCCGTATCTGCGGGCGCGCCAGGTGCTCGGATGAGGACGACAGCCCCCCTGACCCGGTGGTGGCCATGAACCTGCTGCTGCCGCTGGGATTGCTGGCGCTCGCGAGCGTCCCGCTGATCATCGTGATCCATCTGCTGCGCGAGCGCCGCCGCCGGCTGGTGGTGGCCAGCCTGGCGCTGTGGCGGCGGATCGCGCCACCACAGCCGCGCGACCGACGCGTGCGCTGGCCGCGCTGGTGGCGCCTGCTGCTGCATCTGCTGATCGCCGGGGCGCTGGCGCTGGCGCTGGCGCAGCCGGTGTTCGCCGGCTGGAACCTGGTGCCGGCGCGCCACCTCGCGATCGTCATCGATACGTCGGCCAGCATGGCGGCGCGCGAAGGGACCACCAGCCGCATCGCCGAGGCGCGCCGCCGGGCCGCCGAACTGGTGCGCGCGAGCGGCGGCGCCGACCGCGTGACGGTGATCGCGGCCGGCGCGGTGCCGCGCATCGTCGCCGAAGGTGATGCGGGAGACGGCGTGCTGGCGGCGCTCGCGACGGTCGAGGCGGGCGGTGCCGGCTGTGATCTCGCCGCGGCGCTGGCGCTGGCCGAGGCAGCGCTGACGGCCGGATTCACCCGCGAGATCGTGGTCTTCAGCGATGGCGGCGCGACACCGGTTCCGCGGCGCGTCGGCGTGCCATTGCGCTGGGAAGCCGTCGGTGGCGATCCGGGCAACCGCGCGATCACGCACTTCGCCGTGCGGCGCGGGCCCGCCGAGGTCGCGGTGTTCGCCCACATCGTCAACGATGATGACCGACCGCTGGCGACGGTGGCCCGGCTCACCGCCGACGGAGTGACGCTGCGGCGCGAGAATCTCGGCATCGCACCGCGAAGCGCCACCGATCTGGTGTGGACGGTCCGCACGGCGGCGACGACGCTGAGCCTGATCCTCGATGGGGCCGATGCGCTGCCGGCCGACGATGTGGCGTACGCCCGCATCGGCACGCCGGCGGCACTCGAGGTCGTGCTGGTATCGCCACGCCCCGAGGTGATGCTGCGGGCGCTGGCGTCGGTGCCCGGCCTGACGGTGCGCGCCGTGGCGCCAGCCGACGCCGCACCGCCCGCCGGCAGCGCGCTGGTGGTCTACGACGGCTGGCTGCCCGCGGCCTGGCCCGATGTCGGCGCCATCCTGGCGGTCAATCCACCGGCCGGCGGCACACTGCTCGGCGTCGGCGCCGGCGTCGCTCCGGGTGCGGCTCCGGTCACCGCCGCCGAGCCATTCGGCGACATCCTGGCCAACAGCGCCGATCTCGGCGGCATCGTCGCCCTGGAGGTGCCACCCTGGGCCGACGTGCTGATGCGTGCCGACGACCATCCGCTGATCGTGCGCGGCAGCGTCGACGGCCGCACGGTGATGGTGTGGGCGTTTGACCCCGCCGCCGGCGCCCTCGCCACGCGGCTCGCCTTCCCGATCCTGGTCGGGCGGGCGGTCCGCGCGCTGGTGGCCCGCGCGACGCCTGACCAGGTCGGCGTCGCCGAGCCATTCGTCATCACCGCGAGCGTCGCCGATGCGGGCATTCGCATCGTGGACGCCGATGCGCGCGTCGTCGCGGCGCTGCCGGCCGGGACGCGCACCATCGATGGCATCGCGGCGCCCGGGATCTATCACATCGAGGCGCAGTTCGGCGGTACATGGCTCGCGCTGGGCACGGTCGCGGTGAATGCCGGCGATCCCCGCGAGGCCCGGCTGGTGGCGCTGCCCGCGCCGGACATCGCCGCGCCGGAACGTGATGTGGCCGCGCCGGTGCGGCCGCAGCCCCAGGCCTGGTGGCCCTGGCTGGTCGGGCTGGCGCTCGCCGCCCTGCTCGTCGACTGGTGGAGGGTGCCGCGATGATGCTGCGTGAACCGCTGGCGCTGCTGGCGCTGGTCCTCGTGCCGCTGATCGTGGTGATCTGGCGGCGCCAGCGCGGCCGGCCCGGCGTGGCGGCCCTGGCCGTGCGCCTGGCGATCGTCGTGCTGCTGACGCTGGCGCTGGCACGGCCGGAATGGGGCACGGTGCACAGCGGGCCACGGCTGGTGGTGCTGGTCGACCAGTCGGCCAGCCTGTCGGACGAGACGCGCGCGGCGCTGGCGCAGCGGGCCACGGCGCTGCTCGACGAGCATCCCGCCGACGTGCGCGTGCTCACTGTTGCTGCCGGCAGCGCCGCCCTCACGGCCGATGCCGCCGGCCAGCCGGACCCGGCCGGTTCGCAGTTGGCGCACGCGCTGGCGCAGGCGCGCCGCATGCTCGGCGCCGGCGGCCGCATCGTGGTGCTCTCCGACGGGCTGGCGACCGATCGTGGCGCCCTGGACGAGGCGCGCGCCGCGGGACTGGCGGGGATCACGGTCGACACCGAGCACGTCGCCCCCAGCCTGGAGGACGAGGTCTGGATCGCGCGGATTGATGTGCCGCGCAGTCTGCGCGAAGGCGATCCGTTCGTGCTGTCGGTGATCGTCGGCGCGACGCGCGCGACCAGCGCCGAGGTGTTGCTGACGGTCGATGGGGCCGACGCGTGGCGCGGCACCGTGGCGCTGGGCCCGGGCGAGACGCGCGTGCCGTATCGCGGCGAGGCGCGCCGCAGCGGTGTGATCCGCGTCGAGGCGCGGGTTGTTCCGCCGGCCGGCGACCGCTTCGTCGAGAATGATCAGGGGGCGGCGGTGATCCCGGTCGCACCGGCGCCACGCCTGCTGCTCGTCGAGGGCCGTACGGGTGCCGGTGCGCCGCTGCGCGCCGCCCTGCGCACGCTCGGGGTCACGGTCGATGTGGTGGCGCCGTCGGCGGTGCCGGCGCAGCTCACTCCGCTCGCCCCCTATGAGGGGATCGTGCTGATCGATGTCAGCGCCGCCGCGCTCAGCCTCGACCAGATGGCGACGCTGCGCGAACATGTGCGCAGCGAAGGACGCGGGCTCGTCATCGCCGGCGGGCGCTCCTCGTTCACGCTCGGTGGCTATGCCGACACGCCGCTCGAAGACGTGGCGCCGGTCCTGATGGAGCCGCCGCCACGGCCCGAGCGGGCGGCGGTGAACCTGCTGGTGATCTTCGACCGCTCGGCCAGCATGGGCCCCCAGAGCGGCGCCAGCAAGTTCGTCATGGCGAAGGAAGCCGCACTGCTGGCGACTGAGTCGCTCCGGCCGGAAGACCGGCTCGGCGTCCTGGCGTTCGACATCGACCAGCAGTGGGTCGTCCCGTTCCAGTCGCTCACCGACGGCGTCAGCCTGGCCGAGATCCAGTCGCGGATCGCGCGCGTGCCGCTGGGTGGGGGGACGAACATCTACGGCGCGCTTGAGGCCGGGCTGGACGCGATGATGGCCCAGGACGGCGATACCCGCCACGTGGTGCTGATGACCGACGGGCGGTCGTTCGGCGATCAGCCCGAGGCGTTTGCCGCGCTGATCGGCCGCGCACGCGCGGCTGATGTGACGCTGTCGACGATCGCGATCGGCGAGGATGCCGATGTGGCGCTGCTCGCCGACCTCGCCCAGCTGGGGGCGGGCCGGAGCTATGTCGCGACGGTGCCGGACGACATCCCGCGGCTCACGCTGATCGAGAGCGAGATCGCGCGCAGCGAGCCGCAGATCGAGGGAACGTTCCGCGCCGAACCCGTTGCGCCGCATCCGGCGCTGGCCGGCCTCGACGTCGCCACGTTTCCCGCGCTCGACGGCTATGTCGGCGTCACGCCGAAGCCCCAGGCCGAGCTGGTGCTGCGCTCTCCCGAGGGGGATCCGGTGCTGGCAGCCTGGCAGTATGGGCTGGGCCGGGCGCTCGCCTGGCTGCCGGGGATCGCCGAGCCGTGGGCTGGCGCCTGGCTCGATTGGCCCGGATATCCCCGCTTCTGGTCACAGCTCATCCGCTACACGCTGCCCGAACCCGACAGCGGACTGCTGCAGGTGCGCGTGCTGGCGCGCGGCGCCGTGGTGACCATCCGCGCCGATTCGCTGATGTCGAGCGGCGCACCGCTGGATCTGGCCGATACCCAGGCGCTGGTGACGCTGCCGGACGGCACGACGCGCACGGTGACGCTGCTGCAGCGCGCGCCGGGGCGCTACGAGCAGGAGGTGCGGCTGGCGTCCAGCGGCGCCTATCTCATCGAGGTCCGCCAGGTTCGTGATGGCATCCAGCGGGTGACGACGATCGGGTACGTGCATCCGGTGCCGGCGGAGTATCTGCCGTCGACGGATCGCGGCGCCGAGGTGCTGGCGGCGCTGAGCGCCGCGAGTGGCGGCAGCGTCTTGCCGCCCGATGCGCCGCTGCTGGTCGATGCGACGCCGGCGGCCGCACCGCTGACGCTGTGGACCTGGCTGATCGCCGCGGCCGCGGCGCTGTGGCCGCTGGCTGTGGCGTTGCAGCGTGGCTGGGGGCGGCGCTGAATGCGGGAGGGAGATGCGATGGCGACGTCGGGCCTGCCGGCGGTGCCGGCGGCGCATTGGCCGCTGGCCGAGGCGCTGATCTACCGCGGGCTGGTGCGCCCGGCGCTGCGCCGGCAGTTCGCCCGCGTGGCCGCCCGGCTCGCCGCGCCGGCGCCGCGGCCCGACGGCCGGCCGCTGATCATCATGCCGACCCACACCGCGTGGTGGGATGCGTACATGCTCTTCGTCATCTCGGATCACCTGCTCGGGTCGGCGTACCAGAACTACATCATGATGGAAGAGCGCCAGCTGCGCGCCTATCGGTTCTTCCGCTGGTGCGGCGCGTTCTCGGTGGCGCGCGGTGCTGCGGCGGCGGCGTCGCTGCAGTATGTCAGCCGGATGCTGCGCGAGCGTCATGGCCGGTGCCTGTGGATCTTCCCGCAGGGCCGCATCGTGCCGGCGGGACAGCGCCCGCTGCGGCTCTACCCCGGGCTGGCGCGCATCGTGCAGCAGACAGCCACGGAGGTCTGGCTGTGGCCGGTCGCGCTGCAGTACGAGTTTCGCGGCACGCAGCACCCCGAGGCGTTCATCCACGCCGGCACGCCCGTGCTCGCGGGCGCCGGCGACGAGCATGCGCTGACGCTCGAGGCCACCGGGCTGCTCACCGCCGCCGCCGACGCGCTGGCCGACGATCTGCACCACGGGCGCCTGTCCGACTACCGCACGCTGCTGCGCGGCCGGTCGGGCATCGACCAGTGGTGGGACTGGCTGCGCCGTCGTGCCGACTGATCCTGCGGCGCGGTGGGCGGGCTAGCGGGCAGCGGCGGCCCGGGCGGCGATGCGCCGCGCGACCCACCACCAGACTGCCAGGAAGGCCAGCCCGACGCCGCCGGCGAGCGTGTAGCCGCGCACCAGATTGATCACGGTGAACATCAGCGCGTTCAGCACGAACAGCAGCGCCGGGATGTGCTCGGCCAGCCAGCCCAGCCGCCCGGCTGCCGGCGCCGGCGCAGCACCCAGCCAGCGTTCGAAGGCCCCGGCGATCACGAAGCCGACCAGCGCCCAGCCGGCGAAGTTGAGCGGTGGCACGCCGTAGTAGCTGCCAGTGTCGATCCACTGCCAATACCCGTGGACCAGCGTCGTCACCGGCTCGATCTGCAGATCGATCACCACCACCAGCATGGCGCTGAGCGCCGCCACCAGCCACGGGCCGCCCGGCTGACTGATGCGCGCCAACTGCCACGCGCCGAGCGCGAGCATCAGCCAGGCCAGCAGGATCGGCACGGGGACGACATCGAACAGCTGCGGCTGGATGGCGTCGGTGTAGCGGTAGCGGCCGAACGGTAGCCCGCGCGTCTCGCCCAGATGCTCGGCCGCCCAGGCCACGCTGAGCGCCACCAGCGCCATCGCCGCGCCGCGCCCGCCCCACCGCGCCACCATCCAGGCGAACGCCGCCACGCCCTGGCCGATCAGCAGCGCCGGCCCCAGCCAGGCGCCGTCCGGCGGAATCGCGTCGAACGCGGTCGTCAGCGTGCTGCCGGGAAACAGCGCCACATACACCGCGAAGCAGCCGAGCGCGATGGCGCGCGCGATCGAACGGATCATCGGTCGAACTCCTCCCCTGGCGCGCCATGGCCACCGCCGCCCGGCGTCTCGATGCGTATGGCGTCGCCGGCGGCGAGCTCGATGGTACACTGGCCGGGCAGCGTCTCGCTGCTGCCGTCGGCGCGGATCAGCGTGTTGCGCCCGGGCGTGCCGGCTGCACCGCCGGCCAGGCCATACGGCGCCGAGCGCCGCCGCTCGCCGAGCAGGCTGACCACCACCGGCGCGAGGAATTCGATCTCGCGCACCAGGCCATCGCCGCCGGCATGGCGGCCGGCGCCGCCCGAGCCGCCGCGTATCGCCAGGCGGCGCACGCGCACCGGAAACTGGCGTTCCAATGCTTCGACCGGCGTGTTCCGCGTGTTGGTCATGTGCGTCTGGACGGCATGCAGCCCGG
>JAGWYG010000042.1 GCA_018969485.1 Chloroflexota bacterium | reverse complement strand
CCTTCGTGCCTTCGTGTCTTCGTGTGAGCCCGTCTCCCGCCCCTTCGTGTCTTCGTGTGAGATCGCCCCCCGCCCTTCGTGTCTTCGTGCCTTCGTGTGACGCCGCCCCCGTCCCCGGGCGTTGGAGCACCGTCAGCGCTCAAACCCCATCTCCTGGAGGATGGCGCGCACCCTGGCGCGAGCGCGGTGGAGCCGCACCTTCACGGCGCCGGCGCTGATGCCCAGGCGCTGCGCAGCCTCATCGGTGCTGAGGTGATCGATGTCGCGCAGCTGCACCACCACGCGCAGGCTGTCGGGGAGCTGCGCCAGCGCGCGTGCGAGCGTCTCGCGCAGCTCGCCCGCCAGCAGCGTGCGCAGCGGATCATCGGGCGCGGCGGCGTCCGCCAGCGCCGCGAGCGGCAGGTGGTGGCGTGCGCGGCGGCGCAGCATCAGCGCCTCGTTGGTGGCGATGCGGTACACCCAGCCGGCGATGCCCGAGTCGCCGCGGAAGTCATCGAGCGACGCACACGCCTTGATGAACGTCGTCTGCACCACCGTCTCGGCATCGTCGTGATCGCCGAGGATGGCCAGCGCGCGGCCGTAGACCAGCGGCGCCAGGCGCTTGATCAGACACGTGCAGGCATGCTGCTCGTGGCGGCGCAGCCCATCCAGCAGCGCCGCCTCGTCGGGGTAGATGCTGAGCTCGATGACCAGCCGCGACGGCATCGGGCTCAGGAGGCTGGTTCGCCGCGGGCGATGCGCCGCTGGGGTGAATGCTCGGCCAGCTGCATCAGTTCGATGGCGTTGCCGTCGGGATCGCGGATCCAGGCCTGGAGATTGTGATCCAGCCCGAGCTGGATATCGCGGTCGATGGTGATGTCGTGCGCGCGGAGATGTGCGACGGTCGCATGCATGTCATCGACGACCAGACACAGGTGCATGAAGCTGCCGCGGCGGTTCGGATCCGGAGCCGGGCCATCGGGAAACACCTCGATGAAGCGATCGCCGCCGACGTGCAGGTACACCAGCATCAGCGTGCCATCGGGGCGATGCAGCCGGAACGACTCATGGATGCCGAGCGTGGCGTAGAATGCCAGCGAACGGGCGAGGTCGTGGGTGGCGAATGCGGCATGGCCGACATCGGTGATCATCGGAAACCCTCCACGATGACAGACAGGGCGAACCGGGCTATTATACGGGCGAATCACCAGGCATGGGAGGCACGATGACGCGACGGTGGCGCGTGATCCTCGGGATGGCGGCAGTGCTGGCCGGCCTGGTGGCGTGTGCCGGCCCGGCCGACGACGCGCCGCGCGACCGCTGGGCGGCGCGGACGTTCGCCAGCTACGAGATGACGCTGGTCGATCTGCGCTGCCGCATGCAGGTGAGCGTCGAGGGCGCGCGGGTGGTGCGCACGGTGCCGCACACCTGCCCGCAGCCGAGCCGCTCGATCGACGAGCTGTTCGCCCTCATCGAGCGCGACGGCAGCATCGGCATCGCGTGTGCGCACGGCGACTGTGCCTGTCACGACGTGTATCACATCGACGCCCGCCACCATCCGACCCTCGGCTACCCGCTGCACATCACGCTGCGGCTCACGCCGACGCCCAACTGGTGGCACCCCGACGCCTGGCGCCGGGCGCTGACGCGGCGCACGCTGGCGATCTGCAACTATGTCGAAGGCGCCAAACAGATCGTCGTCGAGTCGCTGACGCCGCGCTGAGCGCGCCGCCCATGGCCCGCGGACGGCTGTGCCGGCAGCCGTGGGGCATGGCGTCGTTCAGCCCGATGCGAGCCGCCGCTCGACCTCGGCCAGCAGCGCGTCGGCGGGCAGCTGCGCCAGGCTGCCGAGGCGCAGCGTGTGGGGCGGCAGCTCGGCCGCGGCCAGCGCCGGGATCGGCACCGCGACGCACGCCATCCCCGCCGCATGGGCGGCGCGCATGCCATTAGGCGAATCCTCCAGCACCAGGCACTCGGCCGGCGGCAACCCCAGCGCCGCCGCCGCCGCCAGGAACAGGTCCGGCGCCGGTTTCACCCGGGCTACATCATCGCGGGTACGAATCGCCTGAAATCGGCCATGAATGCCGTGACGCTGCGTCCAGCCCGTCACCCAGGCGCGATCCGAGCTCGAGGCGATGGCACGCGCGAGGCCGCGCGCCTCGGCCAGCGCCAGCACCTCAGTCACGCCGGGCTGCAGTGCCTGCCCCTCGACGATGCGCAGATAGCGGGCGCGGCGCGCCTGCTGCAGCGCCGCCTCGTCGACCGGTCGCCCGATCAGCTGCTCCAGCTCCTGGTACGGATGAAACGTCCCATGGGTGCCCAGGCCGAGCGCCCAGCGCTCCACCAGCAGCGTCGCGCCATGATCGCGATATTGTTCGGTGAGCACCGTCAGGTCGGGCGTCTCGGTATCGAGGATCAGCCCGTCGAAGTCGAAGATGATGCCACGAATGGCCATGCCTGCTCCTCCCACGCAGCCGGGGGCATCCCGCGGCGCTGCACCCATCCTACCACGGGTGTATAATCGGCGTAGCGCGCCGCGCCAGCCCGGTCGGCCGCCAGCGGCGGCGCATCCCGACGAGGAGGACCATGATGCTCCAGACGCCCGACATCAACCGCCCGGATCCTGCGCTCGTCGCGGCGCTGGCCGACATCGGCGCCGCGACCGCCAGCGGCGAGCTGTATCGGCTCGGCATCCGCAACCCTACCATGCAGGGGCCACGCGCCTGGAGCGCCGGGCGGCGCGTGGTCGGGCCGGCGCTCACGCTGCAGTTCATGCCGCGCCGCGAGGATCTCTACGGCATCGATGAATATGCCGACCCCGAGCGCCAGCTGCACCGCCATGTGCTGTACCACACCCAGCCCGGCGATGTCGTCGTCGTCGATGCCCGGGGCGACCTGACTGCCGGGATCTTCGGCGAGATGATGCTGACCTACTTCGCCGGCCGCGGTGGCGCCGGCGTGGTGATCGACGGGTGCATCCGCGACTACCCGCATGTCCGCGAGCTCGATCTGGGGCTGTGGCTGTGTGGCGTGACGCCCAACTTCCATACCCAGACCGGCCTGATGCCATTCGCGGTGAATGGCCCGATCGCGTGCGGTGGCGTCACGGTGATGCCCGGCGACCTGATCGTGGCCGATGACGACGGCGTGGTGGTGGTGCCGCAGGCGCTGGCGCCGCAGCTGGTGGCGCGCGCCGGCGAACACCGCGACTGGGAGGTCTTCTCGCGGTTGCGGCTGGCCGCCGGCGGCGATCTGCGCCGCTACTATCCGCTGGACGATGCCGCCCGCGCCGAGTATGAGGCGTGGCGGGCGGCGGGAGGAGCGCAGGGATGACGACGCTGCCTGCCGACATCGCCTTTGGTCCGATCTGCCTGGCAGTGGCCGATCTGTCGCGCAGCGTGGCGTTCTACCAGGACGTGCTCGGCCTGCGGCTGCATGGGCATGATGGGCGGCAGGCGGTGCTGGGCGCCGCCGCGCCGCTGGTGCGGCTCGTGGCGCAGCCCGGCGCACGGCCGGTGCAGCGCGCCGCGGGGCTGTACCACGTGGCGCTGCGCGTGCCGCAGCGCGCCGATCTGGCCGATGTGCTGGCGCATCTCCTGGCCATCGATGCGCCG
The DNA here is from genome assembly GCA_018969485.1 of Chloroflexota bacterium. Lineage (GTDB taxonomy): Bacteria > Chloroflexota > Chloroflexia > Chloroflexales > Roseiflexaceae > CAIQIY01. Next base: position 24,385 of record JAGWYG010000042.1, on the reverse strand, counting down.
CTGCTCGGCGCGGCGGATCACATCGTGAGCGAGGCGCTGTACCTCGCGGATCCCGATGGCCATGGCATCGAGATCTATCACGACCGGCCACGGAGCGCCTGGTACGACGCCCGGGGCCGCTTCCTGCTGACGACGCAGCCGCTCGACGGGAACGGCCTGCTGGCGCTGGCCGGCGGGCGGCGCTGGACGCACCTCGCCGATGCCAGCGACGTCGGCCATGTGCACCTGCAGGTCGGCGATGTGGCGGCGCATGTCGGGTTCTACACCGACGTCATCGGGTTCGCGGTGATGGCGCGCATCGCCGGTGCGGCGTTCATCGCCGCCGGAGGCTATCATCATCATCTCGGGCTGAACGACTGGGCGGGCCGCGACCTCGCGGCAGCGCCGGCTGACGCGGCGCGGCTGCTCGAGGTCGCGCTGTGCATGCCGGCAGCGGCGCTCGACGCGCTCGCCGGGCGCCTCGCGCAGGCTGGCGTCGCGCACGCCGCCGACGGCGCCGCGCTCGTCTGCCACGATCCGGCAGGCAACCGCTGGGTCTTCCGGCCGCCCGCCTGATCACCAGCCGAGCGCCGCGACCAGGGCGCCGGCCAGCACGTCCGGCGGCGCATCGGCAGCCAGCACCAGGTCCTGTATCTGATCGCGGGCCATCTGCCCGGCCAGTTCGGCGGCGCGCCGCAGGTGCCACTCCAGCGATGCGCCCCGCTCGCGCCCGCGCAGCCGCTGTTCCAGCAGCGACAGCGGCGCCTCGAGGCGCACGATCACCACGTGCGGCGCGGCGAGCGCCGCGGCATACGCCTGGCGCATCGCCGCCGTCTCGACCACGTCCGCCAGCACGAAGCGCCGCACGCCCGCCGCGCGGTAGTTCGCCGCGACCGCCGCCAGGTTGCGCAGCCCCAGCGCCGTGTTGAAGCGATCAGCCGGATGCGACACGCGACACCAGCGCAGAGCATCCATATCGATCACCGCATGGCTCACGCCGGCCGCCGCCAGCGCATCGCCCACCGCCCAGGCGGTCGTCGTCTTGCCCACACCCACCGGGCCGGTCAGTACCACCGCCTCGCACGCGTCGTTCATCACCCTGCTCCTCATCGCATTCGGCTCCGCCCGGCCGGCGCGCGCCGCAGCGACCGGCCTGCGCCAGTTTCGCATCATCGCCGGCACATCGCCCAGACCTGCCCGATGTTGATGATGTTGATGATATACTTGTGTGCAGGGACATCCACGAGGCAATCGGGAGCGTGCGATGGTTCGATTGCTCATCATCTTCGCAATGTGTGTCGCGACACTCGGGCCTGCCGTGCTGCGCGCGCAGGAGGCAGCGTCGATACAGCTGCGCATTCTCGCCATCGACCAGCGCGACTATCCCCAGGTGCTCGTGCGGGTCCTCGCCAGCGATGCGCTCGGCCAGGCGCTCGGCACGCCGCCCACCTATCAACTGCTGCTCGACGGCGCGCCGATCGATGCCGTCGCAACCCGGCTGCGCGTACCGGTCGCCGTCTCGCTGGTCTTCGACCGTGGTTCGCGCATGAGCGATGCCGGCACCACGCCATTCATCAGCCGCTTCGACGACGCCCGCGCGCTCGCGCGCGAGCTGATCGACACGCTCCAGCGCGAACCCGATCAGCTTGCGGCGCTCGTCACGTTCACCGACCAGGTCGAGGCGGCGCGGACGGTGCCGTTGAGTCACGATCTGGGATTGATCAGCAACGTGATCAACCAGGCCGATCCCGCGCTGCCGTTCGCTGCCGAACCGCTCGATGGCGCCAGCGGAGCTGCATACCCGCTCGGCGATGCCATCCTGGCCGGCCTCGACCAGCTCGAGCAGGCGCCGGACGACGCGCAGCGCGCGCTGGTCGTGTTCGCAGCAGGCGACGACCGCGCGCCAGTCGATGTCGCCGCGATCCAGGCGCGCCTGGCCGAATCGGACGCGCGCCAGCATCCGGTGCAGCTCGTCATCGTCAGCCTCGGCAGCGCCGATCCGGCCAGCTTCCAGCGCATACCCGCCGCGCCAGCCACGCTCGTCAACCTGGCCGAAGCACTCGATGCCAGCGTGATCACCGTCGGCGACCAGCCGCCCGACCAGGCGCAGCGCCGTGCCATCAGCGACCAGTTCGCCGCATTGCTCGCCCGGGGGCGCATCGACCAGATCACCATCAATCTCGGCGAACGACCCGTCGGCAGCGGCCAGCTTGCCGTCCTCGCCGGCGCCGCCCGTGATGCGGTCGAGGTCGAGTTTGGCGCGATCGCGCCGCGCTTCCGCGTGACCAGCGACTCGCCGGCGTTGCGCGGCCAGGTACGCCTCGGCGTCGAAGTGGCATACAGCGCCGCGCCGCTCGCCGAGGTCAACTATCTGCTCGACAATCGCCTGCTGACGACGACGCCGGTGCGCGCCGATGCCGACTTCGCCCTGATGCTCGATACCGCGGATCCTGCGTTCCAGCAACGCTTTCCGCCCGGCAGATACGTGCTCGCCGCGACTGCGACCGACAGCGCAGGCCGTGCCGGCAATGCGCTCAACACGCTCGAGGTGACCGTCGTCGCCCCGACGGTCATCGAGCGCGCGGGCCGCCTGTGGTGGGTGTTCGCCCTCGTGTTCGGCGTGGTGTTGCTGGCGGCGCTGCTGGTGCTCGGCGTGCTCGGCCGGCGGCGTGGCAATGTCCCGGTCATCGCCGGGGCAGGCGCCGCAGCCGTACAGAGCGGGGACACCCAGGTGTATCAGCGCGATGCCGGCGGCGCAGCCGACGTCACTGTGCGGCACGACGGGAAGGCGCCGGCGTTTGGTGACGTGACGGTCCGCTATGACGATGATGGCGTCACCGAGCGGCACCAGCCCGGCATGGCCCAGCGGCGCGAGCCCGACGTCACCGAGCGGCACCAGCCCGGCATGGCCCAGCGGCGCGAGCCCGACGTCACCGAGCGGCACCAGCCCGGCATGGCCCAGCGGCGCGAGCGCAGCACGCCGACCTATGCCGACCTCACCGAGCGCCACGCGCCCGGTGCGACGCCGGCTGCCGGCCGTGCGCCAGCCACTGACCGCCTCGTCTCATGGAACGTCAGCATCGCCATCCCTGGCCTGGCGGTACGCCACGTCGCGCTCGCCGGTCGCAGCACGGTCAGCATCGGCCGGCGCGATGCCAGCTACCCATCAGACATCGACATCGATCACCAGACCGTCTCGCGGCGGCACATCGTCCTCGAGCAGCGCGCCGACGGCACGCTGCATGCGCTCGTCCAGCAGACCGGCAACGGCACCTACGCCGGCATCGATCAGCGGCGGCTCGAACCCGGCGCCGCCATGCGGCTGTCGTCGGGCGATATCCTGTGGCTCGGGCCGCACGTCCGCATCGAGGTACGCCATGACTGACGCGGCACCTGCCGATCTGTGGCTGATCTGGCTGGCATTCAGCGTCAGCATCGCCGGATTCGTCGGCAGCCTGATCGGCATCGGCGCGATCATCACGACACGGCGCCGGCGCGTCGCCGCCAGCGCCATATCGGCAGCCGGCAGCGACCTCAGCGCACCGCCGGACGTCGATCAACTGCCCAGCCAGCGGCCCGACGGGGCGCGCTGGTCGTTGCAGATCAGCGGCGACCGCGCGACGCCGCGGATCCTGTGGCTCGATGGGCGGCGCCACATGTACATCGGGCGCAGCGGCGTCGACGCGCCCGCCGACGTCGTCATCGAGCATCCCGGCGTCTCGCGGCGCCACATCAAGCTCGAATACAATCCGGTGTTCGACGAACTGACCCTGCACGTCCAGCAGACCGGCAACGGCACGTACCTGGGTGGCGAGCGCCGCCTGCTACCGCCCGGCGACGTCGTCACGCTGCGGCCGGGCGATCAGATCTGGCTCGGGCATCACATTGCGGTGCAGGTGCGTCGTGACTGAGCGGCCGATCGTGCCATTGCGCGAGCTCAGCCCCGGCCAGCGCGTCGGGCAGTTCGAGATCATCCGCCTGCTGAACCGTGGCGGGCAGGCGCACATCTACCTGGCGCGCGTGCCACTCGATGGCGCAGCATCGCTCGCGACGCTCGAGGAGACGCTGCGGCGGCGGATGCGGGCCGCCGCGTGGCAGTCGTTCGTCGCCGACCAGCGCATCTGCGTGCTGAAGGTTCCGTTCGTCGACTTTGCCGACCATCTCACCGACGAATACGAGTACTTGCGGCGCGCCAGCGATCCACCGCCGGCGCTGGTGCGGCTCTACGCGCCGCCAATCGACCGCGCGCGGCCCTCGCGCGAGATTCCCGGGCCACCGGCGGCGCGCTTCGCCGACGTGAACGGTGCGCTGCACCAACTGCCATACCTGCCGCTCGAATACTCGGCGGGCGGATCGCTCAAGGATGTGCTGCGCAGCGGCCAGCCGCTCCCGCCGGGGGCAGCCGTCGCGATCGCGCGGCAGGTTGGGTATGCGCTGTCGTATCTGCACGGCGTCCTCAACATCGTGCATCACGACGTCTCGCCGAGCAACATCGTCTTCCGTACGCCGCTCGATCCCACCGAGGCGCGCGAGCCCGACTGCGTCCTGATCGATCTGGCGGTGGCCTATCATCCGGCACGGCCGACGCAGCGGTTCCGCTTCGGCAAGGAGAAGTACCTGCCACCGGAGAGCAACACCGTCGCCGGCAGCCGCCTCGACTACCGGGTCGACACGTACAGCCTGGGCGTGGTGCTGCTCGAGATGCTGCTCGGCGCGCTGCCGCCCACGACCGACGCGGTGCGGCAGAATCGCCCGCGCTACCTGCCGGTTGCGCCGCTGCTGCCGCGCAGTTCGCCGGAGCTGTGCGGCATCATCGATGCGATGCTCCAGCCCGACCCGGCGCGCCGGCCGGACATGGCCACCGCCGTCGAGTGGCTGGGTGGCGTCGCCGAGGCCCGCCAGCCGGCGCTGCTGGCGCAGCCGGGTGCGACGCCCGAGGTGGTGAACCCCGGGACCAACCGGGTGCTGCTCATCGGTGCCGCGATCATGGCCAGCCTCGCCGCGCTGGTCGCCTGCGGCCTGCTGGCCCTGCTGCTGATCGGCAGCACGCCACCCGATCCCCCCGCGACCGCCGTCGTCGTGCCGCGTGGCACCGTCGTTCAGCCCACCTCGACGCTGGCTCCCGCCCGCTGAATCCGTTGCATATCGAGGCGCGCATGGCAGCACAATCAGCAACCCACCGGATCTGGAGCCGCCGCGGGTTCGTTCTGGAGGTTGGTGCGGCGACCCACGTCGGCGGGCGGCGTGACAACCAGGACGCCTATGGGTGGCACGCCACCGGTGATCGGCTGTTCGTCGTCGTCGCCGATGGCATGGGCGGCGGCATCGATGGCCAGCGCTTCAGCCAACAGGCTGTCGATACGGTGCTGGACGCGCTGCGCCGCGACGCCAGGGTGCGGTTCGACGCCGCGATACAGGAAGCCATCGATGCGCTGCATCAGCTGCGCGCGTCGCGTGCAGACTACGAGCGCAGCGGATCGACGATCGTCGCCGCCGAGCTGACCCCCGGCGCTGCGGGGTTCGATGTGACCGTCATCAGCATCGGCGACAGCCCGGCATTGCTGCTCGGCGCCGATGGTCGCCTCGTCCAGCTGACCCATGACCACACCTTTGCCCAGCAGCTGATGCGCGGCGGCACGCCGGCGAGCGAGGCCTACTCGCACTACCAGGCAGCCCGTCTGACGCATGCCCTGGGCGACGAGCTGCAACTGGAGGATGTTCCGCACAGCCGGCTGTACGACCGCCGGCTGCACGAGCTCGAGACGCTGATCCTGTGTACCGATGGCGTCAGCAAAGTCATCGGCGAGCCAGAAATGCTCCAGACCCGCGGGCTGGACGCCGGCGTCGCGGCGCAGACGCTGGTCGAGCAGTCGCTGGCGCGCGTGCTCGGCGACAACGCGACGGCGCTCGTGGTTCGCTGCCGACGCTCGCGCGTGCCGCAGCTCACTGCGGTGATCATCGGCTTCGTCGCTGCGTTGGCGATGCTGCTGGCGCTCACGTTCGTGGCGATCAGCGCGCAGCCCGATCCGGCGTCGGCGCCGCGTCCGGCTGAGGCGACGGTGACGCCGATCGTGCGTGGATCGCCGACGGCGACGCGCGATGTGATGCCGACGGCGACGCGTGATCTGCGGCGCGAGCCGGGCGTGGCACGCCCGACGCCAGCGCCGGCGCCGCCGGCACCGGGCGATGGTGGCACGGCGCCGCCGCCGTCGCCGACCACAGCGGCGCCACAGCCTGCACGTGCACCGGAGGAGCAGCCATGAATCTGCAGCTGGCGGCGTGGCGCCGGGCGCCGCGCCTGCTCTTCGTCGCGCTGGTCTCGGCCTGGTGCTGTGGCGCGTGCGCCACGCCACCGGTCGCGGCGGATCCGACCGTCACGCCGGTCGCCGAGGCGGATCCGGCGCTGCGACGCGTGCCGACGGCGACGCCGGCGGCGCCGCTGCCCGATCCGACGGTTGTGGATCTCACGCAACTGCCCGAGGTGCTGGCGGCCCGGCAGTACCTCGAGGCGGGCAACTTTGCCGCGGCGGTCGAACTGCTGACGCGCGTGTATCAGGCGCACCGCGATGATCCGGTGGCGGCCGAGCTGCTGGCCGAGGCGCATCTGGCGTGGGGGCGGTCGTGGCTGGCGGCATCGCAGGGAGCGCCGGCGGCGGTCGATGCGGCGCGCGCCGAGTTCGAGCGCGGGCTGGCGCTCGATCCGCCGCCGGGGGCGGTGCGGACGGACCTCGCGACGCAGCAGGGCCTGGCGGCGAGCTTTGTGGCGGCAGCGGCGGACCTCGATGCGATCGATGCCGGTGGCCTGACGCTCGATGAGCAGGTCGCGCGTTCGGGCGCGGCGCTCACCGCGGCGCAGTCGATCACGGCGACTGACAGCGCGTATCCGGGGGCGGCCTGGCTCAATGCCCGGGCGCTGACGGCCGGCGGCGAGACGCTGCTGCGGTCGGTGAGCGAGCAGCCCGGTGCCGACGATGCCGAGCGCGTCGTGGCAGCACAGCAGAGCTGTACCCTGGCGCGCGAACTGGTGCCCGGCCTCGAGCGGGCGGCGGCGTGCCTCGAGCAGGTCGCCCGGTTGACTGCCACGCCGACTGCCGTGCCGGCGGCCGCTGGCAAGCTGGTGGTGCAGCGCATCAACCAGGACGATGATCCGACGTGTGTGTCGTTGCGGGTGGTCGGCGTCAGCACCACAGGCTGGACGCTGGCGTTCGATGGCTCGGGGCTGCGGGGTACGTTCGATGGCGCGGGCAATGTGCGGGTGTGCGGCCTGGCGTCGCGTCAGGAGGGCACGATGCGCATCCTCGGCCGCAGCGGCGCGGCGGTGTCGGGGGGCATCTTCCCGGTGCGCGGCGGCGATATCTTCGTCGCGACCTGGCAGCGCTGAGGTGCTGGCGTCGGCTGCCGGCAGCAGCGCGCCGGGCCGGTGTCCGCCGGCACGCCCGTCGGCAGTGCCCCGCGCGCATGATCGGCTGTACTGGCCTGACGTGATTCACACGCGGTTGGTGTACTGCCGGCTACCCATGCCCGCACAGCCGGATCACGGCGCTGCCATCTCAGGCGATGGGCGGCCGCGGATCGGTGGCTGGGCTGTTCTGGTGGGGCCGCTGCAGCACAGACGTTCCCGCACGCCCCATCTCCATCATCCCGCTCCAGTGACACGCGAGCGAGGTCACTCGTGCCGGACCGCCGCCGTCATGACCCCACGTCGTTCCGTGGTACGCGCGCCACGAGCGGCTGATGGGATGGCGCACAGCAACGGAGCAAGCGGCAGCGCTAGCGGCGGCGGCGGCCCGAATCGCGGCCCACTCACCAGAGCCGCACCGCAGTTCCGTTCGGACGGAACTGCCGGCACGCCGCGGGCGCGGCGCACGTCGGGCGACGTGCGCCACGGGCGGCCGCCGGATCAGCGGCGCACGATCGGCACGTAGATCGTCGTCGTCGCCGTCGCTGCGACCGTGAATAATCCCGATGCCGACCCGAACAGCGGCTCGCTCGCCGCGACCCCGGTGCGGCTCGTGCTGCGCATCCCGCTGCGCGTCGCACGCGCCGGGGCATACTCCAGATCGCCGGGACGCTCGGCGCCGAAGCCACGATCGGCCGAGTCGTTCACCACCGTCCAGCTACTGCCACCATCGCTGGTCTCGAGCACGTCGCCCTCGGGCGTCGCGATCATCACCCGGTCGTTGTCGGCCGGATCGACCGCCAGCGTCTCGATGCGCTGCAGGTTGGCCGAATTGGCCAGCCCCGACGCCGCGATCGTCATCTGGGTGAAGGTCGCTCCACCATCCGTCGAGCGCCACAGTCCCGTGCCGCCAATGACGTTGGTGCCAGCATAGACCACGCCATCGGTGCATCCGGCGCGTACCTCGTTCACATACACGCTGATGCCAGTCGCCGCCGACGGCGATGGCGTCGCGTCCGGGGTGGTGATGCGCCACACCTGGCCCGCCGAGCTCGATGTATTCTCGGCGGCGAACGCCACATTCGCCACGCTGGCGGCGCTGCCGGTCGTGGGGCAGTAGTCGATCGCCGTCGTCGAGTGATTGAGCACGATCGATTTCGTCGGCGTCGTCGTCAGGTTGCTCAGCGTGACCAGCAGCAACTGGCCGGCGTTGGAGACCTGCGACGATGAGCCGACCAGCGCCCGGTCGGTGCCGTCGATGCCACGGATGGCGATGGGGTACTCGCTGGCGCCGAAGAACGTGCCGCCGGTGCCGGGCAGCATCACCAGCCGGTCGGTGCTGGTCAGCGCAGCATCGCTGGCCTGGGTGAGCGCCCCGAGGCGCACGCCGTCGTCCGGCCGGCCGATCAGCACCCAGTATGAGCCGCTGGTGGCGCCCGCCCACCAATCCACCGCATTCGCGCCCTTCTGCTCATCGGCGCCGCCGGGCGTCATGCGCTGCGGCAGGTCGGTGAAGGTCGTGCCGCCATCGTCGGAATACACCACGCGGCCGCCGCCGCTGAAGCTGAAGGTGACGACCATGTCGCCCGACGTGGTGCCGAAGGCGGTATCACGCACGACCGGCGACTGGATGCCGGCGACGGCGGCGCCGCCGGTGGTGGCGCCGGTGCCGGCCCCGGCAATGGTGGGCCACGAACGGAACGCCGGGCGGCTCACGCTGAACGTGGCTGCCTTGACCACGCCCTTGCTGCCGTCGCCCGAGAGCGCCACGGCATTGGTGGCGCCATCGTACCCGGCGTCGTAGGCGTAGCCGGTGTTGTTGTTGATGTTCTGCACCGGGCGCACGATGAGCTCGCCGGTGCCGGCGTCGCGCTCGACCCAGCACGACGCCAGCGTGCCGGCACCACCGGTCGGCGCCACCGAGCCGACCTCGCCGGCACCATTCAGGCCACAGTTGGCGCCAGCCAGATTGGCGACACCACCGGCCACGTTGTCGTCGCCACCGTTGCGGAAGCTGTAGGTCGTGGTCGCGTTCCAGCTACCGCCGCTGTACTCGGCGATGCGGCCGTCGGTGCCGTCGTAGTACAGCAGCGTGTCGGGCGCCGTGCCGCCGCCGACGGTCGGGCCGCTGGCGCTCGGCCCGCCGAGGCGCAGCAGCGACAGCGCGCCACCCGGGTTGATGCCGGTGGCGTGTCCCGCCGCGGTGGCCGGCGTCATATCCGTGCCATTGAGTTCGTACAGCCGGATCTGGCTCGACGTGCCGACCGCCAGGATGGGGGCGTCGCTGCCGCGGGCGAGCGACAGCCGGTCGGCATTGTTCGTCTTGAACGAACTGGCACCGGTCAGCGCCGTGAAACTGGGCGCCGGCGCGCCAGTGGTGACCGGCATCGCCGCCCAGGCCATGTCCCGGCTGGTCGTGCCGGCCACGTAGATCAGGATCGAGGTGCTGCCGACGCGGGCCCACTGGATGCTGCCCTGCGGCGGGCTGCCCGGCGGCAGGTTGAACTGATCCCAGGTCGTGCCGAAATCGCGCGACCAGTACACCCGACCACCGGCGGTGGCGGCGATCTCGCCGGGGAATCCGCTGGTCGCCGGGCTCGACAGCACCGCGGTCGATGTCGCGCCCTCATCGGCGTCGTCGACGTCGAGCGTGACCGGCACCCAGCTGGCGCCGTAGTCGCTGGTGCGGTAGAGCGAGGGCAGGCCGGTGGTGTTGGCGTAGAATACGCCGCTGACCCCGTCGGCGACGACGGTGCCGACCTGGCCGCCGTAGGCGGGGAGTAGCTCGAGCACGGCGCCGCTGGCGACCAGCGTGATCGTGGCGCTCACGTTGGCCCCGCTCACGGTGACGGCGGTGCTGCCGACGGCGTAGCCGCGCAGCGATGCGCGCACGGTGTAGGCCTTGTCGGCCACGGCGGTGAACGTCACCTCACCATTGGTGCCGGTGACACCGGCATGATAGTCGGCCGAATTCCCGTCGTCTGGCACCATGGTGACGAATGCCTCCCCGATGTTGACAGAGCCGTCGCTCACCGTCACGGTGACATCGCCGGCGGCACGGGCGGTGCGCAGGGCGGGCATGCCGAACAACGCCGCGACGAACACCAGCACGGTGAGCGCGGCGAGCCTGAACTTCCGACGCATGCGTTCTCCTCCTTTGTGTGCTGCTGTCACTGCCGGCCTGGGCAGGGGCGTGTGTGCACGGGCGAGTCGGACGACACCCTGCGAGCACCTGCATCGCTGCATGACCATACCACGTGCTGAATGATTTTGCAACATGCTGTGGATGAATGCACCACGATATAAGCGTGTTCGCCGGTATTATGCTATTTCATTCACGAAATGTGATTCATCAATCATAATTGATATTTATAATCATTATCCAGTGCGTGATCGGTCAGGAATGATGCTCATCACATCGTGGAGCGGTTGCCACCCGAGCGATCGCAGAGCCCGAACAGTTTCCGTGACAGCCGACGCGTCGGCAGCGGAGCGGCACGGAGTGGCGGCGCAGTCGCGGCAGGATCGCGCCGGCGCCGATCATGGGGCATCATCGGGCTATCTTGCGCGCCTATGCTAGGATGGAGCGCGACGGCAGGCGACGAGCGCGAGGTCTGGCGATGGCGCGGCGGCGATTCGGCTACATGCTCGGCTGGTGGCTCGTGCTGCTGCTGGCGGGCGGCAGCGCAGTGATGGCAGCACCTGGCGCAGCGCCGCAGCGGCTGATCGTCGGCCTGCGGCCCGGCACCGACGACGCATCCGCCGCGCGCGCCGCGCACATCCGGGCGACCGGCGATGCGGTGCTGGCGCGCCACGCAGGGCAGGTACAGTTGATCCGGCGCTATCACAGCATCCCGGCGCTCGTCGTGCGCACCGACGCGGCTGGTCGTGCTGCGCTGGCCGCCGACCCGGCGGTCACCCACATCGCCGAGGACCGGCTGCTCGCGCCGGCGCTCAACGAGAGCACGACCATCGTCGGCGCAGCGCCCGTCTGGGCGCGCGGCTACACCGGTGCCGGCCAGGCGGTCGCCATCCTCGACACCGGCATCACCCGCGATCATCCATTCCTGACCGGTGCCGTCATTGACGAGGCCTGCTTCTCGACCAATGACACCGGCACCGATGCGTTCGGCAACCCGTACCCGATCGTCACATTATGTCCGAATGGTCTCGAGGAGCAGTATGGCAGCGGCGCCGGCGCCGACTGTGACGCCAGCCGCGTCGCAAGCTGCGGCCATGGCACCCACGTCGCCGGCATCGTCGCCGGCCGCACGCGCATCGTCGACCTCGCCGGCCGGCCGACCACCGTGCGCGGCGTCGCGCCCGCCGCATCGCTGATCGGCATCCAGGTCTTCTCGGAGGTGCGCTCCACGGTCGTGTGCGGCGGCGCGGCGGCCTGCGCCCGCACGTTCATCTCGGATCAGATCGCGGCGCTCGAGTATGTCGAGCAGCTCACCGGCTTCTACGACATCGCCGCGGTGACCATGAGCCTGGGCGGCGGCCGCGAGGCCAGCACGTGCGATGCGGCGTATCCGGCGTACACCGATGTGGTGCGGCGGCTCGCGGTGCTCGGCGTCAGCACCGTCGCCGCCACCGGCAACGACGGCTTCCGCGACGGCATCTGGTTTCCCGCGTGCCTCAGCAGCGTGGTGAGCGTCGGCTCGTCGACCACCAGTAGCTCGGGCGGCGCCGCCGACCGGCTGTCGGGCTTCTCGAATACCACCGCGTGGCTGGATCTGCTCGCGCCCGGCGAGTATGTGCTGTCGTCGTTCGCCAACGGCAGCTACGGCTACCTCGCTGGCACCTCGATGGCGGCGCCGCACGTCGCCGGCGCGTTCGCGCTCCTCGGCCAGGCGGTGCCGGCAGCCAGCGCGGCCACGCTGCGCGCCGCGCTGCACGACAGCGGCGCGCCAGTCACGGCGAACCTCGGCGGCGCGAGCGTGGTACTGCGGCGGCTCAATCTGCGCGCGGCGCTCGACGCGCTCGCGCCCAGCCAGATCCATATTCCATTCCTGCGGCGCTGAGCACGCGCGAGTTGCCATGGCGCCGGCGGGCCGCCACCCGCCGCCAACCGGCATTCATGGCGTCCAGATGCCATTTCACGCCGACGCGCCATCATTTGACATCCTGCGGGTTCTTGCTACAATACACGCGGTGTCGCAAGACACTCCCAACTCTCGCGAGCCAGCACGCGTGTGTACGCGTGGCCGGCGCGCCGGCGACGGTGCCGACGCTCCCGCACGGACTCGCTGCAGTCGAGGCGGTATGGACGGTCAGGCCAATCGAGCGTGGCGCAACGCGGAGTGTCAGGCTGCCGACCGGCAGCGGGCGCGCCGGGTGTCCCCAGTGGTGCAGCGCATCGTCTGAGCGACGACGCTGCCGCTCGTGGCACCCCGCGCCGCCCGGCGTGGGGACGATCGTACCCTCACTGAATCCTGCCTCCCACAGATCGGCGTCACATGGTTCGCTCTGTATCGGCGCCACGCTGCGTGGTGCCGTCTTGTGTGCACCTGGGAGGGTACCACGAGTGAATAACCGTGCGTCTTCGTATGCCGAGACCTTCGAACAGCACTACGCGATCAGCGCCGACGGGCCGCTGACAGATTTTCTCAGCCGGCGCGACGAGCGCCTGCTGCTCGGTGATGCCATCGACCTGAACGCCATGGTGGCCCGCTACGGCGCGCCGCTCGAGGTCGTCTACTGCCCGCAGATCACCACGCAGATCGAGCGGATGCATGCCTGGGCGGCGCAGGCCGCGGCCGATGCCGGCTACCGCGGCGCATTCGTCTACGCCTACGCGACCAAGGCCAACTTCGCCGAGGAGGTCGTGCGGACGGCGCTGGCGGCGGGGGCGCACTACGAGACGTCGGCGGCCGCCGATGTGGTGATCGCGCACCAACTGTGGCGGCAGGGCGTCCTGCCGGGCGAGCGCTGGATGTTCTGCAACGGCTCGAAGGATGCCGAGTATCGCGAAGCGATGGTGGCGCTGCGCTGCGCCGGCTACGAGCGGCTGGTGCCGGTGATCGACGACCTCGACGAACTGGCCGAACTGATCGCCAGGTGCCCGGCGCCGCTGCTGCTGGGCGTCCGCGAGCGACATGCGGCCGAGGTGGTCGATCCGCGGCATCCGGGTGCCGAGCGGTTCGGCCTGACCGCCGGCGAGATGCGGCAGGCGGTGCGGATGGTGGCCGGCACGCCGCACCGCATCGCGGTGTATCACGCGATGGTCGGCAGCCAGCTGGAGGATGCGGCGGCATGGCAGCGTCGCCTGATGGTGTCGCTGGATGGCTATCTGGCGTTGCAGCGCGAGGCGCCGACGCTGGCGATGTTCAACATCGGCGGTGGCATGCCCACGTCGGCCTATCGCGTTGATTTCAGCTTCGACTACCCCGCGTTTCTCGCCCGGACGTTCGCGCTGATCGCGCAGGGGTGCGATGCTGCCGGCGTCGCGCATCCGGCGGTGATCGGCGAGTTCGGCCGATACACCGTCGCCTCGCACAACGTCTTCCTGCTCGAGGTGGGCGCGGTCAAGGCGGGGCAGGCGGCCGAGCCGTGGTATCTGGTGAATGCCAGCCTGATGGTCAGCATGCCCGACATGCTGTTCGTCACCGGTCAGGAGTTCGTCGTGCTGCCGCTGGATCGCTGGGACGCGCCGGCGCTGCCGGTACGCCTTGGCGGCCGGGCGACGTGTGACTCCGACGACTTCTATCCGCGGCCGGGGCAGCCGGCGCTGTGGCTGCCGGAGAGCACCGCGGGGCTGGTGCTGGCGGTGTTCGGCGTGGGGGCGTACCAGCAGATGATCTCGGGGCGTGGCGGCGCACATCACTGCCTGGCGCCCGACATGCGGCGCATCATCATCGAGCGCGATGACGACGCGTTGGTGGTGCGCGAGGTGCCGCCGCAGAGCCTGGGCCGCATCATGGAGGCGCTCGGCTACGCCCGCGAGACGCTCGAACCGATGATGCCGGCGATGCCGCTGGCCGAGCCGGCCGAGCGCCTGCCGCGCACGCCACGGCGCGCCCAGTCGCTGTTCCGGCCACGGGTCGGCGGCGAGCTGCGGAATCGCCGCGCCCGCGTGTGAGGAACCGCTCGTGGTGATGGTCTGGACGATCGTGCAGCAGCTGCCGGCGGACGCCGCGCTGCCGGCGCTGCTGGCGGAGCTCGACGATGCCGGGCGTGCGCGCTATGCGCGACTGGTGGCGCCGACGCTGCGCGCACGCTATCTGGCGACACACGTGGCGACGCGGCGCATTCTCGGCACGCTGCTCGGATGCGCTCCGGCGGCGCTACCGCTCCGCTACGGCGACCTCGGCAAGCCGATGCTGCCGGCGCCGTGGTCGTTCAATCTGAGCCACAGCGCCGACTACGCGCTGCTGGCAGTGGGCCGTGACGGCGAACTGGGCGTCGACATCGAGCACGTGCGCGCCGACGTCGATGACGCGCTGATCAGCGCGCGCTACTTCCATCCCGCCGAACGCGCGGCGCTCGCGACGCTCGCCGCCGATGCGCGCCGCGAGGCGTTCTTCCGCTGCTGGACGCGCAAGGAGGCCTACCTCAAGGCGGTGGGCGTCGGCCTGGCGGGTGGCCTCGCGCGCTGCCGCGTGTCGCTCGACCCCGAGCATGCGGCGCTGCTCGACGTCGCGTGGGATCCGGCCGAGGCTGGCCGCTGGTGGATGGCTAGCTGGCAGCCGCGCCCCGGCTATGTCGCGGCATTGTGCGCCGCACAGCCACAGACCGCTGTCGTGTTCCACGAGTGGCAGCCGTGACGAGCGGCGAGCAGCAACAGTGGCGTGTGGCCTCACTCCCGTCTCCCGTCCCGCCCCCCGCCCTTCGTGGCTTCGTGCCTTCGTGTGAGCCGGTCCCCGCCCCCCGCCCCTTCGTGGCTTCGTGCCTTCGTGTGAGCCGGTCCCCCGGCCCGTCGGGCGGGGTTCAGCCGGCCGGCCCGGCGCCGGCCACGACCGGCACAAGCTGTACACCGCCACGATCATTGAGCAGACACAGGCTGGCCGCGGGCTGCACGCCGAAGACCGCCCGCACCGCCTCGGCATAGCGCACAAGCTGTGGCCGATAGCGGTCGATCCGGTCGCGCAACGCCATCTCATCGGCGATGTCGTCCGACTTGAAATCGATGATGTGCCACTGGTCGCCCTGGCGATACAGCAGATCGATGCGCATGGCGTGCCCGCCGTGCGTGAGCCAGAGCTCGCGCCAGCAGCCGGCCGCGGCGGCGATCTCGGCGCACAGCGGGTGCCGCAGCCAGCGCGCGGTGAGCTCCAGCGCGCGCGTGGTGGCGCGCCGGATCGATGGTTCGTCCCACAGCGCCTGACGTGCCAGGTCGTCGAGCCGCGCCCGTAGCTGCGGATCGCTGCCATGCGCCAGCGCCAGGTGCACCAGTTCGCCGAGCAGCACGGCCGGCACGTCGGGCGCACCCGCGGTGGCTGACGCGTCCGGCTGGAGCGCCACTGGCTCCGGCGCGGCTGGCGGCGCGGCCGGATCGGGCAGCAGCGGGGTCACATCGGGCCACGCCGGCGCGGGCGGCGGCGGCACGGGCCGCAGCGTGTCGCCGACAGGTTCCGGCTGGATGCGCGTGACGGCGACGGCCTGCTGCTCGGCATGGCCGTCAAGCTGGTCGAACCAGGCCTTCGCCGCCGGACGATGCCCGCAGATGATCACGCGCTCTTTGGCGCGCGTCAGCGCCACGTAGCACAGCCGCCACGACTCGGCCTGCTCGCGGTGTTGCCGGCGCACGCGCAGCAGGCGTACCAGCGGCGTGGCGAGCGCCGGGTGGTCCAGCCACATGCCCAGCAGGTCGTCGATCAGCAGGGCGGGCGTGCGGGACGACCGCTGGCGCGCTGCGTCGGCCAGCACGACGATGGGAAACTCGAGGCCCTTGGCGCTGTGGACGGTCATCAGCTGCACGGCGCCGGTCGTGGCGCTGGCCGCTTCGGGCTCACGCACATCCAGCCCGGCGGCGCTGGCGCGATCGTCGAGGTAGTCGCGCAGCCGCATCCAGCCGCCCTGGCGGATCGTGGCGACGACGTGGTCGAGGTTGCGCTGCCGGCGCTCGCCGGCGATGCGGTCGCCCGCGAAGACGGCGCGCAGGTCGAGGTCGACGATGAGGTCGTCGACGAAGGTGGCGAGCGGCGCGTGATCGACGCGCGCGTGGTGGTGCATGAAGCAGCGCCACGCACGCTCCACGCGCCGGCGCTGTTCGTCGTCGAGCGTGGCCGGCAGCGCGCGGCAGCCATCATGCCACGATCGTCGTGTGCCGTCGCTGCTGTGGCGCAGCTGGTAGCGGGTGGCCTCGCTCAGGCCGAACACGGTGGCGTGCAGCCAGCCCGCCATGGCGTGGTCGTCGGCCGGCATGGCCAGCGCGCGCAGCAGCGCCAGCAGCTCACGCACCTCGGGGCGCTCGTAGAGGCCGTCGCCGGCGTGGGTGACGAACGGAATGCCGGCGTGTTCGAGCGCCACCTCGTAGGCGCGCAGGTTTGCCGCCGTGTGGGCCAGCAGCGCAACGTCGTGCCAGCAGATGCCCGCCGCGTCGCGCCGGACCTCGCCGTGCTCGACGAGCTGCCACAGGTACGCCGCCAGCGTCCCGGCGACCAGCGGCGCCGCCGGCGCGCTGGCGGCATGCGCGATGAAGGTCACCGGCGGCGAAGCGAGCGGCACGTCGGGCTGCGCGCGCGTGGCGCACAGCCGCGGCGCCGACGCATCGGGACAGATGCGCTGGATGGCATCGAGCAGCGCGGCATGGCTGCGGCGGTTGGTGCCGAGCACGTGTCGCTGGCCGGGCAGCGCATCGATGATCGTCGGGTCGGCGCCACGGAAGCCATAGATGCTCTGGCGTCGATCGCCGACCACGAACCGCTGGCCGCCGGCGGCCAGCGTGGTGATGATGTCGTGCTGCCGCGCATTGGTGTCCTGGTATTCGTCGACCAGGACGGCGCTGGTCTGCTGCTGCCAGGCTGCGCGCACCGACCCGGCCGTGCGCAGCACGCGCGCGGCGTGGCGTTCGAGCGCGTCGAAATCCAGCGACTGATCCGCGCGCAATGCTGCGTCCCAGCGTTCGAGCGCCAGCCGGGCCAGGCGCACGACGGCGGTCTGCGCCGCTGCCGCGCGCGAGTCATCGACCGGCTGTCCGGCGCCGGATGGGCCCGCCGTCAGCCATGTGCCGATCGTGCTGTCGAAGTCGGCGCGCAGCGTTTCGGCGATCTCGCGCTGCTGTCCGGTGCCAAATCCGCGCTTGATCGCCTCGCGCGCCTGGCGCAGCGCGGCCAGCGCGTCGTCGAGGCGCGCCTGCTCCAGCGCCAGCCCGGCGGCCCGCCAGTGCCGCTCGCACTCGCCGATGCGCCTGGCAAACGCCGAGCCATCGTCGTGCCAGCGCTGCGACCCGGCCGCGAACAGCGCGTGGAACGCGGCGAGGCCAGCCATTTCGCCGCGCACCCAGTGCACCAGCACGGCCGTCGGGTCGCCGGTGCGGCGCAGCGCGTCCTCCACGTCGCCGGGCCGCGCGAGAATCTCCTCGATGAGCGTGTATACCTTGTTCGGCTCGCAACAATCGAACAATGCGGCGTACTGCGGATCGGCGGCCGCCTCGGCGAGCAGCGCATCAGCCACCTGGCGCCGGCGCCGCGCCGCCGCGCGCTCATCGAGGACAGCAAACCCCGGGTCGATGCCGGATTCGCCGGGATGTCCGCGCACGATCACGGCGCACAGGCTGTGGATCGTGCCGATGTGCATCGCCTCGAGGTCCAGCGCCGGCTGCGCTGCCGCGACGCGCTGCCGCAGGCGATGGCGCAGCTCGCGCGCCGCCCGGTTGGTGAACGTCACGGCGATGATCCGCCCGGGCGGCAGCCGCTGCTCCAGCAGCAGCCGCACGCACCGTTCGACCAGCGTGTGCGTCTTGCCGGTGCCGGCGCCGGCGATCAGCGTCACGTCGCCGTCGGCCGCGATGGCGCACTGCTGTTCAGGATCCGGTTTCATCATTCCCTCCTGCTGCGGGTGAATCGCCCGCCCCCAGCCCGCCCAGTCAACACCACGGCGCTGGCCTGCCGGGACGGCAGCCGGCGATCTGGTGGCGTGGTGCTCAAAACCGCCTGGGCGTGAACTGCCAGCACCAGGCGCGCGCCGGACACCAGGACGGGCAGCCATCGGCCGGCGGTTCGGCGGGGAACGCGCCGGCACGAATGCCGGCGGTGATCTGCGCCACGTGGGACTGCGCCGCCGCCAGCGCTGCATCAAGCGTGTGTCCCTTCGCGACCAGCCCGCTGACCGCGCCGTCGCGGATCGAGCGGTAGACGGCATCGCGCACCGGCCGGTCGAAGATCTCGCGCGCCGCGAGGGCATACAGCGGCAGCTGTAGCTGATGGCGATTCTGTGCCGGATCGCGCTCGACCGTCGCCGTGCCGCTCTTGAAGTCGATCACGCGCAGCTCGCCGCCGGCGCGCTGTTCGACGCGATCGATCGAGCCGCGCAGCAGGATGGTCGCGCCGTCGCACGCGATCGGCAGCCCGTCGAAACGCTGCTCGAGCGCCAGCACCGGCCACTCGCCGGCCTCGTGTTCGAGCTGGTCGATCAGCCGCTCGAGCTGGCGCGTGGCATGAATGGCGTCCCAATGCCAGACAGCGGCCGGCTGCCGGGCGTACGCCTGATGCGCGGCGAACACGCGCTGCGCCACGCCGGCGAGCTGCTGCCGCGGCGGTGTCGCCGTCTCCATGGCGGCCTGATAGGTCGCGCTGAGGATTTCGTGGAGCATCTGGCCGCGCTCGCGGTGCGTCGGATCGGCGGCCGGATCGTCGAGCGCGAGCACGCTGGTGGCGAAGAACTGCTGCGGGCACGCGCCGTAGCGTTCGAGGCGCGATGCCGACCAGACGTGCTGCGGGCCATACCGCGCGGCCAGCAGCGGCGCCAGCGCGCTGGCGTCGCCGTTGAGCGGATCGCTGGCGCGCTGGCGTGCCGCGAGCGCCGCGTGGCCGATGCCGATCGCGGCGTGGCGGGCGTGATGGCGGCTGCCGGCGGGCGGCGGCGCAGCGCCCTGCCGCGCGGCCTCGGCGTGCAGCTCGGCCAGCGAGGCGGCAGAGGCCAGCGGCAGCGGCCCGCAGCCGACCGGTGCGATGCCGCTGGCCGCGACCAGCGCGTCCCAGGCGTGGGCAGGCGGGCAGTCGCTGCCATCATCGGCCCGCAGCGGCCGGGTCACGATCAGGCGCTGGTCGGCGCGGCTGAACGCGTGCAGCCACTGGCTCAGATGATCGCCGGCCACCGCATCGTCCAGGCGAAGGCATTGCCGCAACGTGGCCCCGAGCAGCGGGTTGGCGGGCGGGGCGCCGGGCGCCAGGCCTTCCGCCACACCGATCACCGCCACCAGCCGCCAGCGCGCGCCGCGCGCCTCGGCCAGCGGCGCCACGCAGACCGCGTCGTCCGGCTGCTGGTGGCGGGTAACGATCGTCGCGGCGGTGGAACGCACCAGATCGGCGAACCGGTCGAGCGACAGCGGCGGCATGCCGCCCGGACCAGCCATGGATCGCAGGGCGGCCGCGATGCGGCACCAGGCCCGGTCGGCATCACCCGGACGCCAGTTGAACGTCCGGAGCCGTGCGTCGAGCCACGCCAGCCATGCGGCCAGCGGGCGTGGTTCCGCCGCCGTCACCAGCGGCTCACAATGCCGGCTCACGCATTCGTGCAGTGCCGCATCATCATCCGACCCGGCGCGCATCCCGGCCGCCGGCGCGAGCCGCTCGCGCTCCGCGGCGCTGAATGGTGCGCTGAAGAACGGCGAGGCCAGCCAGCCGCGCAGCGCGGCGTGGCCCGACAGGTCGCGCGCCACATCGAGCATCAGCAGCAGCGCGCTGATCGCCGGCAGGCGATCGGCCGTCTCGCCGGTCGTGAATGCCAGCGGGACGCCGAACTCGCGGGCGATGGCCTCGAGCCACGGCCGATACTCTGCGAGGTCGGTGGCGATGATCGCACACTCGTTCGCGCGCCAGCCGTGGCAGGTGCGCAGCCACGCGATCTCGCGCAGCACCTCGCGCGCTTCGGCGGCGCGGGTCTCCAGTTGCCACAGGGCGCATGGCGCGCCGGCATCGCCGAGCGGCGGCGGCGAGCGGCGCGGCGCGGCCACCGGCCCGCCCGGCACCGGCGGCACGAAGAGCGTCCGCTCGATCTGGTCGAATGCCGGCGCCAGCCGGCCGGTGTGCGCGATCTGCCACGTGGCGGTGGTGCATGTGGTGCGCAGGCGCGCGAGCGTCGTGGCGAACCGCTGATGCGCCAGCCGGTCGGGCGCCGTCGACCACGGCACGGTGACGAAGACCTCGGCGTGTGTGGCGAGGCGGTCGAGGCATGTGCGTTGTGCCGGGAGGAACGAATCGAACCCGTCGACGGCGATGTATGCCCAGGGGACCCGGCACGCCGGATCGCGCAGCGTCTCGGCGGCAGCCCACAGCAGGCCGGCGCGATCCTCGAGGTGGTGCTGCGCCAGCCGGCGCTGGTAGTGCCCGTAGATCAGTGCCACCTCGGCCGTCAGCGCGTCGGCGCCGGCGGCTGCCTGCACGGCATCCGGGCCGACCATCCCATGCTTCAGGTCGGCGATCGCCGCGCCCACAAACTCGAGGACGCCGCCGGTCGGCGCGAGCAGCGGCCGCTGGCCCTGTGCGGTCTGTTCGTCTGCACTCGCCAGCATCGCCTGCGCGATGAACTGCCGTGCCAGCGGCCGCCGCGCCAGGCGCGGCGGCTGCCGGTTGGCGGCGATGATCGCCTGGCAGGCCTCGGTGAAATCGGCGATGGTGATGCCGATGCTCGTCTGGTGCTGCAGCCGCTCGCGCAGCTGGTTGTGCTGCAGCCGGCCTGGCGCGACCAGCAGCGCTTCGGGCAGGTGCTGCTGCTGCCACGCTGGCCGCAGGCGCTCCAGCAGCCATGTGAGGCAGGCCTGGCTCTTGCCGCCGGCGGCGGGCGCCGCCAAGATCGACATACACATCGCGTCGGCTCCTTCAGGGCTTCAACCATGCCGTCGCGCTGCTGCCGCGCGCGGCTTGCTGCCACACCGCCGGCGCGCCACGATCCGCGCCCGGCACGGGGAACGACAGCTGCCCGAGCACATCGAGCGCGCCCGCAGCCGTCGCGCGCACCACCACCGCATCGCCCTGGCCGGGGCTCACGCCGCTGACCGCGGCAATGTTCACCAGGTGCGTCACCATGAGCAGCACGCCGGCCCGCCCGCGATGCGCCTGGATCGTCCGCGTCACCTCGGCGGTCTGCGCAGCGGCGGTCGAGCGGTCGGCGAAGAACGAGTTGAGCGCCGGATCCAGCACGACGGCGCCCAGCCCGAGCGCGACGGCCGTGTCGCGGCACCGGCAGTACCCGCTCGAGCGCACCGCGGCGATGCCGACACGCTGCGCCCGGAAGCGGTCGCCCGTCTGCCGCGCCTGTGCCAGGCCCGCGTCGGACAGGTTGCGCTGGGTGGCGCAATCGTCGAGGCGAAACCCCGGCGGATCGCCGGTGCCCGGCACGGTCTGCGCATGACGCAGCAGCACGACGACCCCGCGGCCATGGCGCACCTGCGCCCACAATGCGGCGTCACCGTCGGCTCCGGCGTGCGGTGCGCCGCAGGCGCTGAACGTCAGGAGGAACATCACGATGACGATGGCACGATGGATGAATGCTCCCGCACGACGCATCACGCGCATCTACTTCCATAGTGCGGCGGGGATACCGCCGGAATCGCCCGCCCGGCCCCTCTGCGCATGCCATGCACGCGACGCGACGACGGCAGCATGAAGCATGGCAGGTGTTCGTTCCGTCTCATGTCTGATCATACCACACTGGTTGGCTGGGGATCCTCGCGCTGCCCGGCCGGTGCATATCGCGCAGCCGGTGATGCATTCCCGCCGATCGCCGCGCCTGCGCCACCATCGCCGGCGCATGGCGGCATCGCACATGTCGGGGCCGCATCACGCATGTTCAGTGCGCCACAGCCCCTGATCGCGCCGATCGAGCGGATGCCGCCGGCGCACGCATGGGCGCGCCATCCGGAGCATGCGGCACCCCGCGCCGCCAGCCGGCACGCGCCACCGGACATGTGCTAGGATGACGGACGACCACACGCGATGACACGAAGGACACAGCATGACCAGCGACGATGAATGGGTCCTGAGCGATCTGCAGCACGCCGGCGAGCGTGGCTGGCGCGCATTCAGCGACCGGGTGATGGGCGGCATCTCCCGCGAGCAGGCCAGCGTCGCGCTGGTCGATGGCCGGCGCTGCATCCGGCTGCAGGGCGAGGTCCGGCTCGAGAATAACGGTGGTTTCATCCAGATCGCACATGCCCTCCGCGCGCCGGATGGCGGCCCGCTTGATGCCGGCGACTACGTTGGCATCAGGCTGGTGGCGTGGGCGCACGACGAGCAGGAGTACCTGGTCCATCTGCGCAATCGCGACACCGGCATGCCGTGGCAGTACTATCGGGCCGCATTCCGCGCCGGCCCGGAGTGGCGCACGATCGACGTGCCGTTCACCGCGTTTCAGCCCGAACAGCTGCGCCGGCCGCTGGACCGGAGCAGCCTCGCCAGCCTCGGCATCGTGGCGTACGGCAGGCGGTTCCACGCCGACATCGCGGTGGCGCGCGTCGCGTTCTATCGCTGATCCGCGCTCACGGCACTGCCGGAGCGACATCGCCCGGCGCGTATGGCACGATCCCGCGCAGCTTGCCGGTCGTCGTCAGCGAGCGGCGCAACGCACACTGCTCCAGCGCCGTCACGACGTCGAGGGACGTCAGCGGGTGCTGCGCCAGGCGCTGCCAGCGCTCACGCGTCACCCACGCCGAGATGACATACTCATCGCGAATGGTGCCCGTCGCGCGGTGTGGCCGCTGCGAGAATCCCGAGATCACGACCTGCTGCGCCAGCGGGAGCGCCGCGAACGTTTCGCCGATGATGCGGAAGAGCACCGCGTGGATGTGGCCGAGATAGAGCTGCTGGATGTCGCCCGCCGATTGCGCCCGCATCGCGACGGCATCGCCGCGCGCCGAGCGCGCCGCACGCTGGCGTGGCATGTCCTCGATCTCGGGGAGATCGACATCGAGGAAGACCAACTGGCCGTCGCGTTCGATCTCGCTGGCGATGAGCGTCTCGCGCGGCCATTCGATCGCCTGCAGCACCTGGGCGAGCGCCGTCTCCATCGCTGCGGTGTCATGGTAGATATCGTGTGTGATGAGGCGCTCGCGCCGGGCCTCATCATCCACGAATATCTGCCGCTCGCGGTCCCAGTCGATCAACTGGCGCTGGTAGCCGGCGAACGCCGCGGCGTCTGCCGCCGCCCGCCGGTCGGCCTGGCCCGGCAGCCAGCCGAGCAGGCACCCCGCCGGCGTCGGCGTCGGCGCCTGCGGTGGCGCGACGGGAAAGCTGCGTGGCACATACGTGGGGCGCTGCTGTGGCGGCGGCGTCGCGAGATGCACCTCGCCCAGCGCCGTGATCGCCGCGTTGATCGCATCGCAGCGCTGCTGCACTAGCTCGTTGATCGCTGCGGCGTGCTGCTCGCGCGCTGCACGGATCGCCGCCGCCGACAACGGCTGCCCGGCGGCATCCTGGAACACCACCGTGCCGTCGTCGCCGATGCTGATGCTCGCCGCGACCTGGCGCTCGCGCGGCTGCGCCCGCGGCTCACGCGCCGGCCGTGCCGTCCGCGATGCGCCGCCGATCCGCTGCTGGTACGAGATGCCACTCCCCGGGATGCCGACGCTCGCCGTCGCGCCACGCCCGCCGATGCTCAGCGATGCGCCGCGTCCGCCAAGGCTGAGGCTCGCCCCGCGCAGCCCGATGTTGAAACGCACGCCGGGTGCGAGACGAAAGGATTTGCGAAATCGTAGGCCCATCGGTGCGTCTCCTGATGGCGCTGCTGTGCGTGTCCGTGAGACGAGACCGCCTGATTGACGATGGCGGGCGTCGATGCGGTCGCCAGGCACCGTCCCCATCCTACACGCAACGACGCGTGGCGGCAAGTCGCTCACGGCGGCGGGCT
>JAGWYG010000155.1 GCA_018969485.1 Chloroflexota bacterium | reverse complement strand
GCCAACACCCGGGCAGCAGAGCCTGAGGCAGAGCTTCAGGAACGTTGGCGTAGCCCTGGGGGGGTCAGGGCTGACGCAGACGGGCGGGGCAGCCAGACACGCCAGCGACCATCGAGCCGCCGCGGCGAAGATCACGCACAGCTCCCCGGCGGCGCACGCGCCGCCGTACCGGACCCACGGGTGATGCGTGTGCTAGAATGATCCGGACGGCCCCGGCCGTCCGGCAGCGGCCGGATGGCCCGCCCGGGGTTGACCGCGCGAGGTGAGCACCATGTCACGCTGGCTCGTCGTGGGGGTCTGGCTGTGGTTGGCGACCGGTTGTGCCGGGAGCATGCCGCCGCCGAACGCCGCACCCGACACCATCCCCCGCAATCCATCGGTCGTCGCAGCGACTGCGTCGCCGGCAGCGACTGCGTCGCCGGCGCCGACCGCGCCACCGGCAGCGACTGCGTTGCCGGCGCCGGCCGCCGACGGCCCTACCGCCACCACGTTTGCGCTGGCGGACTATGCCGACGGATTCGAGCGCCCGGTATTCGCCACAGGGTCCGGCGACGGCTCAGGGCGCATCTTTGTCGTCGAGCAGCCCGGCCGCATCCTGATCGTCCGTGATGGAGTCGTCGACGCCGCGCCGCTGCTCGACATTCGCGAGCGGGTAGGCAGCGACGCCAACGAGCAAGGCCTGCTCGGGCTGGCGTTCCATCCCCAGTTCCGCGACAACGGGCAGTTCTTCGTCAACTACACCGACCGTGCCGGCGACACGGTGATTGCGCGCTACGTGGCGCGTGGCGAGCGCGCCGATCCCGCCGACGAGCAGATCCTGCTGCGCATCGAGCAGCCGTACGCCAACCACAACGGCGGCATGCTGGCCTTCGGCCCCGACGGCTACCTGTACATCGGCACCGGCGACGGTGGCGCCGCGTACGATCCGCGCGGCGCCGGCCAGCGCAGCGACACCCTGCTGGGCAAAATCCTGCGCATCGACGTCGACGCCACACCTGGCTATGGCATTCCGCCGGGCAATCCGTGGGTCGGCCGCAGCGGCCGCAGCGAAGTCTGGGCCACTGGCCTGCGCAACCCGTGGCGGTTTTCCTTCGACCGCCTCAACGGCGACCTGTATATCGGCGACGTCGGGCAGGACCGCCTCGAGGAGATCAACCGCGAGCCGGCGGACTCGCCGGGCGGGCTCAACTACGGCTGGGCGCGGTTCGAGGGTGACGAGTGCATC
The DNA here is from genome assembly GCA_018969485.1 of Chloroflexota bacterium. Taxonomy (GTDB): domain Bacteria; phylum Chloroflexota; class Chloroflexia; order Chloroflexales; family Roseiflexaceae; genus CAIQIY01. The sequence continues at coordinate 3,777 of JAGWYG010000155.1, read as the reverse complement.
GCCGAGCCATGCGACACCGGCGACGTCGTGGTGCCGTGGCTGGTCTACGAGCGCGGCGACGGGTGCTCGGTCACCGGTGGCTACAGTTACCGGGGCGCCGCCGCGCCGGCGCTGCAGGGAACGTACATCTTCGGCGACTACTGTACCGGCCGCATCTGGCAGGTGGCGCCGGGCGAGCGCCCCGTGCCGCAACTGATCATCGAATCGCGACGCAACATCAGCTCATTCGGCGAAGACGACCAGGGAGAATTGCTGGTCGTCAGCCATTCCGACGGCGCGGTCCTGCGCCTCGTACCAGATGCCGCAGCGTGGTATGATGGCGCACAGGGCGATGCCGGTCGTTCCCGGTGACGCGTTGACCGCAGTGTCTGTCGGCGTGCTGTGCCGCCGGCGATCTGAACCGATGAAGGAGCTGGGAGTGGCGACCTCGACTGGGATGCTGAACCTGGACGGACTGTATGCGACGCGGGCGCGCGAGGCGCGTGTCGTCGGGCACTGGCCCGACTCATCCGAAGGAACCATCTCGCTGGCCTATGGCTTCGCCGCCCCGGAGAAGTTCCCCACCGATGGCCTGGTGGCCGCGACCGCCGAGGTGCTCGCCGAGGATGCGCCGCGTGCGCTGAATTACGGCCCGACGTACCCGGGGCTGGTCCGGCTGATCGCGGGGCGACTGCAGGCGCGCGGCATCGAGTCGTCGGCCGAGCGTGTGCTGGTGACCCACGGCTCGAGTCAGGCGATCGGGCTGCTGGCGCGGGTGTTCCTCGATCCGGGCGACGTGGTCCTGATCGAGGGGCCGACCTTTCTCGGGGCGGTGAACAGCTTCCGCGAGGCCGGGGCGCGGCTGGTGACGGTGAACATCGACGAGCACGGGCTGGATCCGGCGGTGCTCGAGGCGACGCTCGAGGCGCTGCAGCGTGCCGGGACGCCGGCCAAGCTGCTCTACACGATTCCGACGTTTCACAATCCATCGGGGACGACGATGCCGCTGGAGCGTCGCGAGCGGCTGCTGGCGCTGGCCGCGGCGCACAACCTGCTGATCCTCGAGGATGACGCCTATGGTGAGCTGTACTTCGATGCGCCGCCGCCGCCGTCGCTGGCATCGCTCGACCGTGCGGGCGTGGTGGTGTACATCGGCACCTTCTCGAAAATCCTGGCGCCAGGCGTCCGCATCGGATTTGCGCATGCGCGCCCCGAGATCATCGAGCGGCTGGTGATGTTCAAGATCGAGGGCGGCAATGGCCCCTACCTCACCCGCGTGGTCGAGCGGTATTGTGCCGATGGCCGACTCGACGAGCACATCACCGGGCTACGCCAGGTCTATCGCCAGAAGGCCCACGTCATGTTCGACGCACTCGAGCGTGAGCTCGGCGACATCCTGCAGTATCGCAAGCCTGCGGGCGGCTTCTTCGTCTGGGGGCGGCTGGGCTACGGCATCGGCGCCCAGGCGCTGCTGCATGCCAGCCAGCGTCTGGGCGTGACGTTCGTGCCGGGGAGCGGATTCTACGCCGACGGCCAAGGCGGCGACACCATCCGCCTGGCGTTCAGCCTGCAGGCCGAATCGGCGATCGTCGAGGGCATCCGGCGTCTCGGCATGGCAGCACGCCAGGTGCGTGCCGCCGGCGCCTGAGGCTCAGGGATTGAGCTGCATGCGCATCCAGGCGGCGCTGTTGTGAAAGTTGACCACGGCGCTGCCCGGCGGCACCAGCGCGTCGCACGCGGCGCGCAGCGCATCGCCCAGTTGCAGCGCCATCACCGGGATGGCCTCGTCGAGCTGTGCGACGGTCCGCGCGCCAAAGATCGGCGCGGTGACGCCGGGCTGATCCTTGACCCACAGCAGCGCCAGCTGTGCCGGGCTCAGGCCAGCCTCGCGCGCCAATGCGGCGAACGCTGTGCCGACGCGGACGCCGGCGGGCGTGACGCGCTCGGCGTAGATGCCGCCGCGCCGCGCCGCCCGCGAGTCCGCCGGTGGCTGCGTGGCATCGTCATACCGCCCGGCCAGCACGCCCTGCGCCATCGGCGCCCACGGAATGATCGCAAGCTGCTGCTCGAGGCACAGCGGCACCAGTTCGTTCTCAATGCGCCGATCCAGCAGGTTGTACGGCGGCTGCTCCGAGACATAGCGCACCAGCCCGCGCAGTTCGGCGGTGAGCAGCGCCTCCATCACGCGCCAGGCTGGATGGGTCGAGCAGCCGACATAGCGGACCTTGCCGCTGCGCACCAGATCGGTGAGCGCGCCGAGGGTCTCGTCGATCGGGGTGTCCGGATCGGGGCGATGCATCTGATACAGGTCGATGTGATCGGTCTGCAGGCGTCGCAGCGACGCCTCGCACGCGCGCATCAGATGCAGGCGCGAGGTGCCGCGATCATTCGGCCCGGGGCCGACCTGGTTGAACGCCTTGGTGGCGAGAAACACGCGCTGCCGCCGGCCATCGCGCGCCAACGCCCGGCCGATGATCGCCTCGCTGGCGCCGGCATTATACACGTCGGCGGTGTCGATCAGGGTGATGCCGGCATCGATGGCGCGGTCGAGGATGCGCGCGCTCTCGGCTTCGTCGGTGGCGTCGCCGAAGTTCATGGTGCCGAGCGCCAGTGGTGCGATGCGCACGCCGGTACGGCCAAAGCGCCGATATTCCATGAGTAGCCTCCCGTGATGGCTGGGCCGCACCGGAGCGCGCGGGCCCGGCACGACTCTAGTGCGACGGGCGTGGGGTGTCAAGTGCCGCCAGCGCCGCGCCGCGCGATGACCAGCGGGCGTGGGCGGCACGCTGCCGTGTATGATCACCGCAACACAGGAGGTCAGTGATGTCAACCGCACCACCCGCTGGCGATGCCGATCCCGAGCGGCGCGTCCGCCGCGGATGCATCGGTGTGATCGTGATCAGTGTGAGCGCGTTGTTCGTCGTGCTGGGGCAGACGGGCTTCAGTTGGGCGACGTGGGTATTGATCGTCATTCTCGCAGTCGCCGTGATCGGGCTGGTGCTGGTGAGCCAGGAGCCGGGGAATCGGCGAACGTGATGCAGGCGTTCCGTGCCGGCTACCGGCTCCGGCCGCCGTGGCGCGCGCTCGGCACAAACGGCGGGCTGGTGGCGTGCACTGCCGACGGTATGCTGCTGGCGAACCGCAGCGGCGGCGGCGCATACCAGAATGCCCAGTTGGATGATTACCGCACAGCCACCGGCCTGGAACTCCGCTGGCGGCCGCCAGTCCGCCTGACCGTTGTGGCCAGCGCATCGCCGACGATCGCCGGCACAGCGGGCTTCGGCTTCTGGAACAGCCCGATCTCGCCGCTGGGCCAGGTGCTGCCGCGGCCGCCGGCGGCGCTGTGGTTCTTCCACGCGGCGCCACCGGCGGACCTGGCGTTGGCCCGTGGGACGCCGGGGCATGGCTGGAAGGTGGCGAGCATCGATCTGACGGATGTGCGTGCCTGGCGCTGGGCACCGCTGGCACCGCTGGTGGCGCTGGCCAATCGCTGGCCGGCGCTCGAGGCCCGCATCTGGCCGCGGGTCGAGCGCGCGCTGCGCATCGCCGAGCGCGCGATCGCGGCGCCCGCCGCCACGCCACGGCGCTACGTGCTCGAGTGGCACGAGGCCGGCGCGCGCGGGTTCATCGATGACCGGCTGGTGTTCGCCAGCGACTGCGCACCACGCGGCCCGCTGGGCTTCGTCGCGTGGGTCGATACCCAGTGGATGATCGCGGCGCGCGACGGTCGTTTCGGCTGGGGGCTGCAGCAGGTGCGGCAGCCGCAGTGGCTGCGGCTCGATGAGATCCTCATCGAGC
>JAGWYG010000041.1 GCA_018969485.1 Chloroflexota bacterium | reverse complement strand
GGGGACGGTCTCACACGAAGACACGAAGGCACGAAGGGGTGGGGGACGGGAGGCACGAAGGCACGAAGGGGCGGGGGGACGGGAGGCGGGGGGGCGGGCTCGCTCCCCGGAACGCGGCAGGCGCGTGGGGTGAACTGGTGTATGATCTGATGGGCAAGCTCGATGTGCCGCGCGACGGTCGTGCTGCAGGCGAGGAGGACTCATGATCACCAGGTGGCGCGGCCGCGTCAGCGAACAGGGCGGGGCGATCATTGCCGGCATGCTCGTCATCATCGCGGCGATCTTTCTCGAGACGGCGATCGCGCCGACGGTGGACCATGCGCTCCGCATTGGCACCGGCGACCTGGGGGTTGTGCGCGGCTGGAGCGCGAAGGAGCAGAGCGCGACGCTGCCGGGGGCATTGGGCGACGCCCCACGGCCCTACCGCTGGTCGGGCGGGCGCAGCCAGCTAGTCTTCGAGCCAGTGGTCGCTGGCCAGACGCAGATCGTGACCGTCGGCCTGCTGGGCGGTCGCCCGGGCGGCGCCGTCGTAGCGCCAGTCGCCTGGTCGGTCGATGGCCGACGGCTGGCGACGCTGGAGATCGGGCCAGCGTGGCGCACGTATCACATCCTCGTCCCGGGCGCGCTGGTCCGGCGCAACGTGCTTGAGCTCGTCATCGACACGCCGACCTTCGTGCCGCCCGACGACGAGCATCGCGAGCTCGGCCTGATCGGCACGACCGCGACGCGCCGGGGCGTTGTGCCGACGGCGCCGGCGCCACGCTTCAGCCTGGCGGTGCTGGCGGCGCTGGCTGGTGCGCTGGTATGGCTGCTGGGCGGCCGCAGCCATGCGGTGTGGCTGACGCTGGCCGGCGTGGTGGCGATCGGCGTGATGGCGCTGCTGGCCTGGCCCTGGCCCGCCTTCGCCGCGCTGCGCAGCGCCGCAGTGCTGGCCTGCTGGACGCTGGGCGGCGTCCTGGCGTGGCTGCTGTGGCGCCGCTGGCGGCTCCGGCTGCCGGCGCGGCACCTGGCGGTGGCCGGAGTGACGCTGCTCGCACTCCTGACGCTGGCACCGGTGATCGATGCCGACGGCGTCGAGTACTATGCCTGGCTCCGCTCGCTGGCGGTCGATGGCGACCTCGAGTTCACCAACGAGTATCTCGCGCCCGAGGTGCCGTTTGGTCACATCCCCACCTGGCTCGCCGGTGCGCGGACTGCCACCGGCCACGCCCAGAATCTGGCATCGGTCGGGCCGGCGCTGGCGTGGGTGCCGTTCTATCTGCTCGGCGATGTGCTGACGCGCATCGGCATCGTGCTCGGCGAGCCGTGGCGCACCGATGGCTATGCGCCGCCATACCTGCTGATGATTGATCTCGCCGGCATGGTGGTCGGCCTGGCGACGGTGTGGTACAGCTCGCGGCTGGCGCGGCGCGCGGCGGGCCGGTCGATGGCGACGCTCGCGGCGATCGGCCTGTGCGCCGGCAGCGCGATCATCTACTTCGCACTGTTCGAGAGCTACTACGCCCACATTCTGTCGGCAGCGCTGGTGGCAGCGTTCGCATGGTACTGGCACACGACACGGCAGACGCGCACGCCGCGGCAGTGGGCGGTGCTCGGCGGGCTGGCCGGTGCGATGTGTCTGGCGTACTGGGTCAATGCGCTGGTGATGCTCCTGCCGGCGATCGATGCGCTGGCCGCCGGCATCGATGCGCTGCGCCGCCGCGACGGGCGTGGCGCTGCGCGCACCATCGCCCACGGCATGCTGTTCCTCGGCACCTGCCTGCTGGCGTTCACGCCGCAGATGCTCGCCTGGCAGATCGTCTACGGCACGCCGCTGACCATTCCGCACGGTGGCGGATTCGCCGGCCCCGGCGGCTTCAGGTTCGTCGAGATGTTCCTGTCGCCGTTGCACGGCCAGGTCTGGTGGGCGCCGCTCAGCATCGTGGCGCTGATCGGCGCCGTCGGATACGCGCGGCGCGACCGTGCCGGCTGGTGGCTGCTGCTGACCTTCATGCTGTACTTCGGCTACAACGCCACGCTGAGCAGCTGGCACGGGGGTGGCCCGTTCGGTCTGCGCCGCGTCGTGAACGCCCTGCCGTTGCTGGCGCCGGGCATGGGGTGGGCGCTCGACTGGCTAGCGCGCCGCTCGCCCGTCGCGCCGATCGCCGTGCTCAGCGCCGGTCTGGCGTGGCAGGCCGGCCTGATGATCCGCTTTCTGGTCTACGCCATCCCACACCACCCCGGCGAGCTCAGCCGGCTGGGCGTCGCCGAGTTGCTGTTCGCCAGCGACAACCTGCCCTACGGCGAACTGGAGCGCATCATCAGCACCGGATGGTTCGGCCGGCAGTTCGCCGAGGCGCTCAGCGCCGGCGATGCTGCGCAGCGCACGCTGCTCATCCTCATCGCCGGCTGTACCGCACTCATCATCTGGGGGGCGCAGCGCATCGGCTGGCGCGAGCGCGACGCCCCCTGACTCAACCGATCAGGATCTGCTCCTCGGGATAGCTCACGCGCTGGCTCGCATGCGGCTGGGCGATCGCCACCACCAGCGTCAGCGCGCCGAGCCGCCCCCAGAACATCATCAGCATGATCACCGCCTGGCCGAACAGGTTCAGGTCGCCGGTGAACGACAGCGACAGCCCGCAGGTCGCGAACGCCGAGACCACCTCGAACAGCGCTTCGGCCAGCGACGCCTGCGGATGGCTCACGAGCAGCAGCCACGTCGCCAGCACCACCGCCAGCAGCGAAGTCGTCAGCACCGCCGCCGCCTTGCGCACCGTTCCGACCGCCAGGCTGCGGCCGCCGACGTTGATGCTCGGCATGCGCCGCGTGTAGGTCCACAGCGCCAGCATCAGCACCACGAACGTGCCGGTCGTGATGCCGCCACCCATTGATGCTGGTGCGCAGCCGATGAACATCAAGAGTGCCATCAGCAGCACCGTCGCCGGTGTGAGTTGGTCGAAGCCGGGCACTGCGGCGAACCCGGCGGTGCGCGCCGACACGGCGTGGAATGCGGCCAGGCCGAGCTGTTCGGCCGGCGGCAGCCCCGCCAGCACGCCGCCGGCACGCGTCTCGCCGATGGCAAAGCCAGCCGTGCCGATGGCCAGCAGTACTGCCACCGCGACGAGCGTCAGGCGCGTGTGCAGCGACATGCGGCGTTCGCGGTGATACACGACCAGTTCGCCGAGGACCGGGATGCCCAGCCCACCCGACACGATCAGGCCGGCGAGGATCGTCAGCGTCACCCCGTCCTCGGGCAGGCCATCGGCGAAGCCCGGCAGGCCGGTGAACAGCTCGAATCCGGCGTTACAGAATGCCGAGACCGCGTGAAAGACCGCATAGAACGCCGCGCGCTCGCCCAGCAGCGGCAGCCAGTGCAGCCACAGCAGCAGCGCGCCACAGCCCTCGATCAGCACCACCGTGATCAGCACCCGCTGGGTCAGCTGCAGGATGGCGCGCGGCGCCAGCAGCCCGAACGAGTCGGTGAGGGCCAGCCGGTCGGTGAGCGAGATCGTGCGGCCGAGCAGCCGGAATATGATGACCGCGACGACCATGAAGCCGACGCCGCCGATCTGGATCAGGGCCAGCAGCACAAGCTGTCCGACCCAGGTCAGCTCGGTTCCGGGCACGATGATCGACAGGCCAGTCACGCTGAGCGCCGAGGTCGCGGTGAACAGCGCCTCGTTCCAGGCGAGCGGCCGCGTCGCCATGCCCGGCAGCATCAGCGCGACGGTGCCGACCGTCACCAGCCCGAGCAACCCGAGCACCAGGCGCAGCGGCGCCGGTAGCCTCTGCCCACGTTGACGCATCCACTCACTCCAGCCCCATCACGCGCGACGTGCAGCTGTTCTCGCCGATGATCGCCAGCACGTCACCGGCGGCGAAGGCGTAATCGGGCGGCGGCGAGACGGTGAGCACATCGCCGCGCTTGACCGCCAGCACCGTGACGCCGTAGCGCCGCCGCAGGTCGCTCTCGAGGATCGTCTGGCCGATCAGCGAGCGCGGCGTCGTCAACTCGCAGATGTTGTGCTGGTCGCCGAGTTGGATCTGGCCGACCATGCCCGGCGCGACCAGTTCGAGCGCCAGACGCTTGCCAGCCTCGAACTCGGGCAGGATCACCTTCTCGGCGCCGACGCGCAGCAGGATCGTGCGCTGGCGCTCGTTGAGCGCTTTGCAGATGATGCGCTTGACCTTCAGGGCGTGCAGCGCGGCGGTGGTCAGCAGGTTGGCCTCGAAGTTCGAGCCGATCGCCACGATCACCACATCGAACGACGTGATGTCCACCGCGCTGAGCGCTGCCTCATCGGTCGAATCGAGCTGCACCACCTGCGTGAGCTGTTCGGCCACACGTTGCACGATCGTCACATCACGATCGATGCCGAGGACATGGAAGCCACGCCCGGCGAGCGTGAGCGCCAGGCTCGCGCCGAAGCGCCCAAGGCCGATGACGGCAAATTCGGCCTGATGTTTGCGATGCGACGACATATCCTCGCCTCCGGGGCGATCAGCCTGCCGGCGTCAGCCACGCTCGGCGATCGGCACATACGGCACATCCATCGGGCCAATATATTCGGACTCGGGCCGGATGAGCCGGTTGTCGCTGTGCTGCTCGTAGACATGCGCCGTCCAGCCGGCGACGCGGCTGATGGCGAACATCGGGGTGAACAGGTCGATCGGCACGCCCAGCGTGTAGTACACCGACGCCGAGTAGAAGTCGACGTTGACCGGCAGCGGCTTGGCGGCCTGCATGAACGTACGGACCTTCTCGGAGATGTCGTACCAGCGGCGCACGCCCGAGCGCGTCGCCAGGTCTGCCGAGAGCCGCTGCAGCCAGGCGGCGCGCGGGTCGTCGGCGCGGTACACGCGGTGGCCGAAGCCCATGATCTTGCGGCGCCCGTTGAGCATGCCGCGGACATACTGCTCGGCGCGGTCGGCTTCGCCGATCTCGAGCAGCATGCGCATGACCTGCTCGTTGGCGCCGCCATGCAGCGGGCCCTTGAGCGTGCCGATCGCCGACACAATCGCCGAGTGCAGGTCCGACTGGGTCGACGCCGTGATGCGCGCCGAGAATGTCGAGGCGTTCAGGCCGTGGTCGGCGTGCAGGATGAGGCAGGTGTCCAGCACGCGCGCCGCCGCCGGATCGGGTTCGTAGCCGGTGAGCATGTAGAGCACGTTGGCAGCGTGGCCGAGCCGTGTGCTCGGCATGACCGGCCACTGGCCATTGCGGATGCGCTCCCAGGCCGCCACGATCGTCGGCATCGAGGCGGTCAGCCGGATCGACTTGTGGACGTTCGCCTCGAGCGAGTTGTCGTCGTCTTCGGGATCGTAGGCCGAGAGCGCCGAGACGGCGGTGCGCAGCACCTCCATCGGCCCGGTGTGGCGCGGCAGCGCCATCAGCAGCGCCAGGATCTCGTTGGGGATCTGCCGGTTGGCGATGAACTTCTGGCAGAAGTGGTCGAGCTGTGTCTGCGTCGGCAGCCGGCCGTACCAGAGCAGCGCGGTCGTCTCTTCGAAGGTCGAGTGCGCAGCCAGGTCGTCGATGTCGAGGCCGCGGTAGAACAGGCGGCCGTTGATGCCGTCGATGCGGCTGATCGCCGTCGATGCGGCGATGATCCCTTCGAGCCCTTTGCTCATCGATCAGAACCCTTTCTCTGGCGACGCCACCGGCGCATGGCGCACCGCGACGTGCGGCCCCGCGGCGGGGTGGCCCGGGCACCGATGCGCTGCTGGTGTGCGGTGGAGCATGTGAGTCCCCGGTCAGTGGGCGATGGCGAGGCATGTGATGGTGCGGATGACGCCGGGCAGCGGGTGCAGGTGCTGCATCACCAGCGCGCCGATGGCGCGCTCGTCGGCCGCATCGATCACGGCCACGAGATCGTACGGGCCGGTGACGACATCGACGCGGCTGACGTCGGGCAGGCGCCGAAGCTGCACGATCAGCTCGGCGGCGGTGCCCGCCTCGGCCTCGATCAGCACGTATGCCCGCGCGTTCATCGTCGTCCTGCTCCCGCTCCGGCCTCGACCGCCCGCCGCATTATACCACAGCCGTCCCCGGCGCGAGCCCGCGGACGAATGCGACGGCGGCGGCGACGGCATCGTCGGGCGACTGGTCGATCGCGCTGATCAGGGCGCTGGCGACGATCGCCCCATCGGCATGTCGTGCGACCTCGGCGACGTGCCCGGCGGTGCTGATGCCGAACCCGACGACCAGCGGCACGCTGCTGCGGGCGCGCACGCGGCCGAGAAACTCGGGCAGCCCGCTCCACAGGCTGCGCCGGGCGCCGGTGACCCCGGTCAGCGAGACGCAGTAGATGAAGCCGCTGGCCAGCGCGGCGATTTCGCTGATACGCTCGTCGGGGGTGGTCGGCGCGACGAACATGATCAGGTCGAGGCCATGGGCGGCACAGGCGCGCTGGATCTCACCGGCCTCTTCGGGGGGCAGGTCGGGGATGATCAGGCCATCGATGCCGGCCGCGGCGACATCGGCCAGCAGCCGGTCGATGCCGTATTGCAGGAACGGGTTGACGTATCCCATGAGCACCAGCGGCGCGCGCACGCCGGCGGCGCGCAGCCGGGCGATCTCGGCGATGGTGTCGGGCAGGCGCTGGCCGTTGGCCAGGGCGCGCTCGGCAGCCCGCTGGATGGTCGCGCCGTCGGCGAGCGGATCGGAGAACGGAATGCCGATCTCGAACAGATCGGCGCCGGCGGCTTCGAGCGCCGGCACCAGGTCGAGCAGCGCGCCGCGCGTCGGATAGCCACTCATCAGATAGGGCATCAGCGCAGCGCGCCCTTCGGCGCGCAGCCGCGCGAATGTGTCGGCGATTCGTCCCATGCGTCTCTCCTCCATTGCCACACCCGACGGCCGGGCCGGCCGTCACCGCCGCTCGCGGTACTCGCGCGCCATGCGCTCGACGTCGCTGCCGACATCGCGCCGCTCGCCACTCCGCCACGACCAGACCAGCAGCGCGAGCGCGGCGATGAACGCGATGGCGCCGAGCACGGCGGCGACCGTCGCGATGATAGGCTGACCGGCGAGATCTGCCGCATTATACCCGGCGACGGCGAACATGGCGCCGGCGGCGGCGCGGTTGGCGCGCGCCTGCCACGGACGCTGCGGCGTGCCGCCGCTGCGGATGATCATGATGATGCCCAGCACCACGGCCAGGGCGATGCGCAGTGTCGGATCGAGCATGGTGTCACCTCGTGCTGTTGCGCAGGCGCGCGAGTTCTTCCTCGACGACCGCGTCGTCGAGGCGGCGGAACAGCGGCTCGGCGGGATACAGCGCCTGACCGGCGGGCAGCGCGCTCGGCGCCCAGTGCCGCACCGGCTGGTAGTCGCCGACCAGCACCTGGCGCGGGCTGCCGTCGGGCGCGCTGGCCTCCTCGATGTGCGGCATCGGCGCGATCGTGTCGCTGTAGCCGAGCAGTTCGTGCAACCGCTGGCTGCTGTGCGGCAGGAATGGCGTCAGCAGGATTTTCAGGGTATCGATCGTGCGCAGCGCCGTGTGCAGCACCGTCGCCGCCCGCTCGCGGTCGCTGCGCACCAACTTCCATGGCTCCTGGTCGCTGAGGTACTGGTTGGTCGCCTGCGCCAGCGCCAGCGCCTCGCCGAGCGCAGCGCGCAGCCGCATCGCCTCGAGCGCCTCGGTCACGCTGGCGAAGCCGCGTGCGGTGGCGGCGATCAGCGCCTCGTCGGCCGGCTGCAGTGCGCCGGGCGTGGGCACCACGCCGAAGTTGCGCTGCGCGATCGTGAGGACGCGATTGGCCAGATTGCCCCAGTTGGCGACCAGTTCGCTGTTGTTGCGCTGGACGAAATCGCTCCAGCTCCAGTTGGCATCGCGGTTCTCCGGCGCGTTGGCCGCCAGATAGAAGCGGATCTGGTCCGGCTGGTAGCGATCCTCGATGTCGCGGGCCCACAGCGCCCAGTTGCGGCTGGTGCTCATCTTCTCGCCCTCGAGGTTGAGGAACTCGTTGGCCGGCACGTCGCTGGGCAGCGCGAGCCCGCCATGGCCGAGCAGCATCGCCGGCCAGATGATCGTGTGAAACGGAATGTTGTCCTTGCCGATGAAGTAGTAGCTGCGCGGCGTCGTGCCATCGGCGGCCGGCACCCACCAGTCGCGCCAGGCGTCGGGTGTGCCACGACGCTCGGCCCACTCGAAGGGCGCCGAGTAGTAGCCCGTGACTGCGTCGAACCAAACGTAGATGCGCTTGTCGGCGAACTCGGGGCCGGGGATCGGCACTGGCACGCCCCACTCCAGATCGCGGGTGATCGCCCGGCCGTGCAGCCCCTCGCGCAGCCAGTTCTGGGTGAATGCCAGCGTGTTGGGGCGCCAGCCGCTGCGGTCGCTGCCGTCGAGCCAGGCGCGCAGCGGCGCCTCGAGGCGCGCCAGATCGAGGAACACGTGCTCGGTCGGGCGGAAGGTGATCGGTGCCCCATCGAGGATGGAGCGCGGCTCGCCGAGCTCCTGCGGATCGCGTAGCTGACCGCACTGGTCGCACTGGTCGCCGCGCGCCCGCGGATTGCCGCAGGTCGGGCAGCGCCCCTCGACGAACCGGTCGGGCAGGAAGCGCCCCAGCGTCTCGGAGTAGCTGCCGGTCATCGTGTCGCGGTACAGATAGCCGTTCGCGAGCAATCGGAGGAACAGCTCCGTCGTCACGCGGTAATGGTTCTCGGTGTAGGTCTGGGTGAACAGGTCGAAGCTGATGCCCAGCGTCATGAATGTCTTGAGGAATGTCGGGTGAAAGCGCGCGATGATCTCCTGCGGCGCGACGCCCTCGCGCTCGGCGGCGAGCGTGATCGGCGTTCCGTGGCAGTCCGAGCCCGAGACCATCAGCACCCGATTGCCGCGCATGCGGTGGAACCGCGCGACGATGTCGGCGGGGAGGTAGGCGCCGGCGAGGTGGCCGACATGGAATGGCCCGTTGACGTAGGGCCAGGCGACGGCGACGAGGATGGTCTCGGACATCGGAGCCTCCGGTTCAGCATCGGGTGCGACGCCTGATCGCCGCATGAATCACAACGGCCGTGAGTGCGCGATCGCTCACGGCCGGGGGATCTGGTGTGGTGCCTGCTCAGGCTGACGCGCCCCCGGCAGCGCGACACGCCGACGCCACGGTCATCGACCGCCACATCAGCATGCCCGGTTGTCGCCGTCGTGCAGACATCGCACCTCCCGCGCCTATGCTAGCACACCCGGCGCTTGTGGTCAACCGCTTGACAGCGGCGGCGGCGCGGCCATAGAATGGCGCCGGCGCGCCCTCGTAGCTCAGGTGGATAGAGCAATGGTTTCCTAAACCATGTGTCGGCGGTTCGAGTCCGTCCGGGGGCACCACGGTCACGGCAGTCTGCGGTACGACGCGGCGGGTGATCACGATCCGGAGAACACCGCGCGGCCGGGTGCGGCCGCTCACACGATGACAAGGAAACGTCGCATGGGAGTTGTCGTCAGTCCGGCGATCTTTCGCGCCTACGACATTCGCGGCATCGTCGACCGCGAGCTCACGGTCGCGGTCTACGAGGTGCTCGGCCGCGCGGCGGGCGCGTATTTCCAGCGCAGCCAGCGGCGGCGCATCGTCGTGGCCCACGATGCCCGGCTCACATCGCCGGCATTCGCCGCCAGTCTCATCCACGGGCTGCGCGCCGGCGGCTGCGATGTCATCGACATCGGCATGGCGCCGACGCCCCTGATGTACTTCGCCGTCTCGTCCCTCGGCGCCGACGGCGGTGCGGTGGTGACGGCCAGCCACAATCCGCCCGAGTTCAATGGCCTCAAGCTGCGCGTGTCGGATCCGGTGTATGGCGGCGAGCCGCTCTCGAGCCAGGCGCTGCGGCAGGTGGCGGCGCTGGCGCTCGGCGACGCCCTGCCCGATGTGGTGCCGGCGGGCGGGTACGAGCAGCGCGACATGACGGCGGCGTACATCGCCGATGTCGCGACGCACTTCCGGCTCGCGCGGCCGGTGCGGGTGGTACTCGATGGTGGCAATGGCGTCGCCGGGCCGCTCGGCGTGCGCACGCTCGAGGCCATCGGCTGCGAGGTGGTGCCGCTCTACATCGAGCCCGACGGGCGCTTCCCCAACCACCATCCCGATCCGCTCAAGGAAGAGAACCTGCGCGACCTGAAGGCGCGCGTGGTCGAGGTGGGTGCCGACCTGGGCGTCAGCCTCGATGGCGATGGCGACCGGCTGGGCGTGGTGGACGGCAGTGGCGCAATGGTGTTTGCCGATCGCACGATGATCGTGCTGGCGCGCGATGCGCTGGCCGCCGGCCCGGCGCCGGTGGTGTTCGACGTCAAGTGCAGCACCGTGCTGCGCGACGCCATCCGCGCGTTCGGCGGCACGCCGGTGATGTGGAAGACCGGCTACACCAATGGCTCGCAGAAGATGCGCGAGCTCGGTGCGCCGCTCGCCGGCGAGCTGAGCGGCCATATCTTCGCGCGGCTGCCGCACCACCACTGCGACGACGGCACCGTCGCGGCGTGCTGGCTGCTGGCGGCGCTGGAGCGCAGCGGGCAGTCGCTGGCCGAGGCGCTGGCGCCGTATCCGCCGCTGCCCTCGGTGCCCGAGGATCGCCTGGACTATCCGGAAGACCGCAAGTTTGCCGCGGTCGACTATGTGCGCGACCGGCTGTCACCGCACTACGATGTCACCCGGATCGATGGCGTGCGCATCGATTTTCCCGATGGCTGGGGGCTCATCCGTGCGTCGAATACCGAATCGGTGATCACGACCCGCTTCGAGGCACACACGCCGGAGCGCGTCGCCGAGATCCGCGCGCTGATCATCGACGCGCTCAACGAGTTCCGCCGCTGATGTCACATACGCCTGAGGGGGCTGCCGTGCAATCGATCATCACGCGGCTGGCGGCGTTGCGCAGCCTGGCGCGGCCGCTGGCGCTCACCTTCGGCGGCGTGGTGGCGCTCTCGCTGGGGATCGCGTACCTGCTGGCGTACTCGTATCGCGTCATCGCCCTGCCGCCAGTCTTCTACTACATGATGCTGCAGTTCCTGCCGCTGTGGGTGCGCGGGCTGCTGTCGCTGGCGCTTGGCTGCGTGCTGCTCGGCCTCGGCATCTGGCGCCTCAGCGGCGTGGCGGTCATCCAGCTCGACGCGCGCAGCGCCACCGGCGAAATGGTGCTGGGCTACACCCGCGCCGCCGCACCACCGCAGGTGGCCGTGATCTCGGGTGGCGCCGGACTGCTCATTCCCGCCAGCCTCGGGCGGGCGGTCGCGCGGATGACCTGCATCATCCCGGTGCAGGATCCGGTCGAGTACTACTACCGTGCCTCCAGTCTGTTCAGCTTCACCAACGTCGTCTTCGTCGCGCCGACGATCGAGCCCATTCCGGTGCTGCTGACGCTCGACGATGGTGGCGTCCACGACATCGCCGAGAATATCTCGCACCGTGAGGATCTCGCCGCACGCCACGTCGTCGATGTCGCGCTGGTGCGTCCGCCGACGCCCACGCCGACGGCAGTGTGCGACGCGCTGCGCGGCGCCGATGTGATCATCCTCGGGCCGGGGAGCCTGTTCGAGAGCATCATCCCGACGCTGGCCATCCCCGAGGTGCGCGAGGCCCTCGCGGCGCGCCGGGCGCGGACGATCTACATCTGCAGCCTGATGACCGAGCCCGGCATGACCCACGGCTTCGGCGTGGCCGACCACATCCGGCAATTTCGCCGGTTCGCCGGCTTCGTGCCCGATTATGTGCTCGTCAACGCGCAGCGCATCGACCCCGAGGTGCAGCGCATCTACGCCGCCGCCAACCAGAGCCCGGTCACGCTCAGCCCCGAGGAGTACGAAGAGACGGTCGTGCCGGCGATGGAGCGGGTCACGACCCGCGATGTGATGGTCGAAGGCTCGATCGTCGTCGAGGCGGACGTCGCGTCGTCGGTGGTGCAGTTGACGGCGTCGCTCGATCGGCCGGGCGAGAGCCGGACGGTGCGGGTGCTGCGCCACGATCCCGACAAGCTGATCGCAGCGGTGCAGGAGATCATCCGCCGTGGCTGAGCTGCTGGTGCTGTTCGAGGACGAGGCGGCCGGGCGATTTGCGCCGCTGAGCTACACGCGGCCGCTGTACGATATGCGCTGTGGCGTGTTCACGCTGCGCGAGCGGGCCGCGCTGCTGTGCGGGAGCGCGCCGGCGGGGATCTGCCGGGCCCATCTGGCGGCGGTGCACGGCGCTGGCCGCTGGCCACTGGAACTGCTGGCGAGCGGCGCACCGCTCACGCTGGTCAACGGCCGGGCGCTGGATCTGGCATGGCTGCCGGCGCTGCGCGCCGCCGCACCCAACACGGTGTTCGTCGCCGATGCCGGTGGCGCCGAGATCATGCTGGGCGCCCGGCTGACGCCGGGGCTCGCCAGCGCGATCTTCGCCGCCCTACTCGAGCAGCAGGGCGCCGCCGCGCTCCACGAACTGCGCCGCTTCGCCCGGATCGTCACCGTCGCGACGACGGTGCTGACCAACCCATGGGATCTGATCGTGGCGAACGGGGCGCAGATCGTCCGCGATGTGGCGCTGTGGCGCGACCACGGGCTGTGGCCCAGCGCCGCCGAGCAGCGCCCGCCGCACGACGGCGTGGTGCTGCACGCCGCCGAGCGGATCTTCATCCACCCTGCCGCACGCCTCGATGGCCCGCTGGTGCTCGATGCCCGCGGCGGCCCGATCGTGATCGATGCCGCGCACATCGAGCCGTTCAGCGTGATTCACGGCCCATGCGCCATCGGTCCGGGGACGATCGTCGCCAGCGCCCGCGTGCGCGGCGAGACGACCCTCGGGCCGGTGTGCCGCATCGGCGGCGAAGTCGAGGCCAGCATCGTCCAGGGATACAGCAACAAGCATCACGATGGCTTCCTCGGGCATGCCTATCTCGGCGAGTGGGTCAACATCGGCGCGATGACCACCAACAGCGATCTGAAGAACACCTACGGCACCATCCGCGTCGCGCTCGGCGGCGCCGGCCAGGTCGATAGCGGCGTGCTGAAGCTCGGCTGCTTCCTGGCCGATCACGTCAAGCTCGGCATCGGGGTCCACCTGAATGGTGGCGCGATGATCGGGACCGGATCGAACATCTTCGGCGTGCACTTCGCGCCCAAGACCATTCCGCCGTTCACCTGGGGCGGCGAGGTGTTCCGCGAGTACCGCATCGATGCGATGGTCGATGTCACGCGGCGCGTGATGGCGCGCCGCAGGCAGACGCTCAGCGCACCGCTCGAGGCGATCCTGCGCGACGTGTTCGTGATGACCCGCGGCGACCGCGCCCGGCTCGCTGCCGACACGCGCCCGATCGCCGCGCTGGAGTCGGGGGGATGATGGAGAGCACCAGCCCGGCGGCGCTGCGCGTCGTCGCGATCGGCGGCGGCGGCGGCGCGACACAGGTGCTGCGCGCGGTCGCGGAGTTTGCCGCGGAGCGCACCGCCGTGATCGCGGTGACGGATACCGGACGTTCGACCGGATTGGCGCGGGCGATCGGGCAGATTCCGGCGCCCGGCGATCTGCGGGCGACCATCGCGGCGTTCGCCGGCGATGCGACGGTCGCCGCGCTCCTGCAGCATCGTTTCGATGGCCGTGTGGTGCCACAGCTCGAGGGGATGGCCTTCGGCAACCTGCTGATCGCCGCGCTGGCGCAGGTCGGCGGCGATTTCGGCGCGGCGGTGCAGCGGGTGGCCCGGCTGGCCGACAGCCGGGTGACGGTCCTGCCGGTGTCGCACCACGACACGCAGCTGTGCGCCATCCTGGCCGACGGCCGGCGCGTCGATGGCGAGCTGGCGGTGCGTGGCCCCGACAAGCCCGCCATCGCGCAGGTCTTTCTCGCGCCGCCGGCGCCGGCAACCGCGGCGGCATGCGACGCGGTACGCCACGCCGATCTGGTCGTCATCGGCCCGGGCAGCCTGTTCACCACCGTGCTGGCGACGCTCGCCTTCGATGGCATGGCCGCGGCGCTCGCCGCCAGCCATGGCGCGCTGGTCTACGTCGTCAACACCACCACCCAGACCGGCCAGACCGAGACGGTCGATGTGGTCGGGCATGTGCGGCGCGTGATCGAGGCGATCGCGCCGGCGCGCCTCGCGGCCGTCCTGCTCAACACCGGGGCGGTCGATGCGGCGACCCGCGGGCGGCTGGCGGCGCAGGGCCTGGCGCCGCTGCACGTCGATGATGCGGTCATCGCGGCGGTGGCGGCGCTCGGGCCGCGCGTCGTGGCGCGCCCGCTCGGCGAGGACGGCGGCGCCGATCGCGTGCTCTGGCAGAAGCAGGACACGATACGGCACGACTCGGCACGACTCGGCGCAGCATTGCGCGATGCTGTCCTGTCGGGCCGGACACGAAAGGACCACGCATGAACGACCCACGCATCGATCGGATGGCACGCGTGCTGGTGCAGTACTCGCTGGCGCTGCAGCCCGGCGACGTCTTTCGCATCGCCACGACGCCGGCGGCCGCGCCGCTGGTGCGGGCGCTCTACCGCGAGACCCTGGCGGCCGGGGCGCATCCGCTGGTGCAGCTCGCGCTCGAAGAGACCGAGGAGCTGCTGTATCGCCATGGCTCCGACGAACAGCTCGACTATGTGTCGCCGATGGCGCTGCAGGAGGTCGAGACGATCGATGCGACGATCCGCATCATGGCCAGCGACAACACCCGCTCGCTCAGCGGCGTCGACGCCGCCAGGATCGCCCGTCGCCGCCGCGCGACGCGGCCGCTGCAGGAGCGCATCATGCAGCGCGCCGCCGAGCAGGATATCCGCTGGTGCGTCGCGCTGTTCCCGACCAATGCCGCAGCGCAGGACGCCGACATGTCGCTCGCGGACTATGCCGAGTTCGTCTGGGCGGCGTGCAAGCTCAATCACGAGGACCCCGTGGCGGCATGGCGGGCGTCGGCGGCCGAGCAGCAGCGCATCGCCGATTATCTCGAGACGCGCCGCAGCATCCGGCTGGTCGCGCCCGATACCGACCTGACCTACGTGATCGACGGGCGGCGCTGGGTCAACTGCTTCGGCGATCGCAACTTCCCCGACGGCGAGGTCTTCTCGAGCTGCGATGAGCAGCGCACCAGCGGCCATGTCCGCTTCTCGTTCCCGGCCATCTACGCCGGCCGCGAGGTCGAAGATGTCCGCCTGTGGTTCGAGGACGGCGTCGTGGTGCGCGCGACGGCTGCCAAGGGCGAGGATCTGCTCCAGTCGCTGCTGGCGATGGACGAGGGTGCGCGGCGGCTGGGCGAGGTGGCGTTCGGCACCAACTACGATATCACCCGCTTCAGCCGCAACATCCTGTTCGACGAGAAGATCGGCGGGACGGTCCACCTGGCGCTGGGTGCCGGCTATCCCGAGACGGGCTCGCGCAATGTGTCGGCGCTGCACTGGGACCTGATCTGCGATATGCGGCAGGGCGAGGCCTATGCCGACGGCGAACTGTTCTACCGCGACGGCGCGTTTCTGGTGTGATAGACTGTCGGCATCGGCTGGCACCCGGGCGTGGTCGCCGGCGCGCGACCCCTCAGGAGGGACGGCATGCATGATGTCCTGATCGTGGGCAGCGGCCCGGCGGGGGTTGGTCTGGCTGCAGCCTGTGGCGCGGCCGGGCTCGACGTGGCAGTGCTGACGCCGGACGAGACGCTGCCGTGGCGCAATACGTACGGCGTGTGGCTCGATGAACTGGACGACCCGGCGCTGCTGGCGACGCTGGGGCAGCGCTGGGATGACGTGCGGGTGATCGCCGGCGGCGCGACGATCGCGCTCGGTCGTGGCTACGGCTGGTTCGACAACGATGCGTTGCAGCGCGAGTTGCACCGCCGCGCCGACGAAAGCCAGGTGATCTGGTATCGCGGGAATGCCGCGCGCGTCGAGCCGGTCGGCGGTGGCGCGCGCGTGGTCACACAGGAAGGCCCGTCGTTCGCAGCGCGCGTGGTGATCGATGCGACGGGCCACCAGCCGGCGCTGCTGCGGCGGCCACTCGGGCCACGGGTGGCCTGGCAGGCGGCCTATGGCGTCGTCGGACACCTGCGCGGCGCCCCCGTGCCCGCCGGCGCGGCCGTGTTCATGGATTACCGCCCGGCCGAAGGCCCGCGCGGCGGCCGCGAGCGCGCGCCGACGTTCCTCTATGCGATGGATCTCGGCGATGGCCGCTATTTCGTCGAGGAGACATCGCTCGCCGCGGCGCCGGCGCTGGGCTTCGATGTCCTGCAGCAGCGGCTGGAGTTACGCCTGGCGCAGGCTGGCGCGACGATCGACGCGATCGGCGACGTCGAGCGCTGCCTGTTCCCGATGAACGGCGGCATCCCCGAGCGCGATGGCTGCGTCATCGGCTTCGGCGCCGCCGCCGGCATGGTGCATCCGGCCTCCGGGTTCCTCGTCGGCGCGGCGCTGCGCCGCGCGCCACGCGTCGCCCGCGTGCTCGCCGCGGTCCTCGAGGCGGGCGTCTCGGCCGAACAGGCCGCCGGTGCCGCCTGGCAGGCGGTCTGGCCGCCGGATCAGCGCCGCCGCCTGGCGCTCTACGAGTTTGGCCTGGCGGCGCTGCTGCGCATGAATCAGGCGACGCTCGGCGCATTCTTCGCGGCGTTCTTCCGCCTGCCGCCCGCGCGCTGGCATGCATTCCTGTCGGATCGCGGCACGGCGCCGGGCGTGGCGGGGACGATGCTGCGGCTCTTCCTGATGGCGCCGCCGGGCGTCAAACTGGTGCTGCTGCTCACGGCGTTCCGCGAGTGGCCGCTGCTTCTGCGCGCCGTGCGCGGGACGTAGCCGCCCGCCATGGCCTGTGCCCGCCGCTTGGCCGCTCGCGCTCATCTTGCACACTCCGGAGCCCCATGCTATAATCTCCCGACCAGGCAGCCTGACGGGGCTGTCGCCGTGATGCGCCCCGTCACAGTCAACAAGCGGATGGGGTGACATGTCACAGCAGATCATCGCCGAGATCGCGAGCCGCCAAATGAAGGCGAAGGTTCCCGAGTTTCGCGTCGGCGACACAGTCCGGATCGGCGTACGGGTCGTCGAGGGCAGCCGCGAGCGCGTCCAGGAATTCGAAGGCGTGACGATCCGCAAGCGCGGCGACGGGATCAATCTCAACTTCACGGTGCGGCGCGTCGCATCGCATGGCGTCGGCGTCGAGCGCACCTTCCTGCTGCACGCGCCGCGTCTCGAGTCGATCACCGTCGTTCGGCGCGGCAAGGTGCGGCGCGCACGGCTGTTCTACCTGCGTGGGCTCACCGGCAAGGCTGCGCGCATCAAAGAGCGCCGCTGACGTGCCACCGGTCATGCCGCGAGCCGGTGACCGCGCCGACTCGCGGCGGCCGGCAGCACATGCCGCGCACCACTGGCGCAGTATCGTGCGCGCCGGTTTTCACCTCCTCTATCACCAGGCAGCGTGGTCCTACGATGCGGTCGCGGCGATCGTATCGCTCGGCGCCTGGCGCGGCTGGGTCGAGTCGTGCGTGGCCGACGCCGCCGCGCCGGCGCTCGAGGTCGGCTGCGGCCCGGGCCATCTGCAGCGCGCGCTGTGGCGTGCGGGGATCGCCAGCGTCGGGCTCGACCGCTCGCCACAGATGCTGCGCCTGGCGGCGCGCCCGCCACGGCCGCCGTGGCTGGTGCATGGCGACGCGCGGTCGCTGCCGTTTGCCGACGGTCACTTCGCCAGCGTCATCGCCACCTTTCCCACCGAGGTCATCATCGATCCGGCGTGCGTCGCCGAACTGCGGCGCGTGCTGGCGCCGGGTGGCGTGCTGACCGTGCTGCTGTGGGCCGAATGGGCACGCGATGACGGCGTCACGCGGCTGCTCGACGCCGCGGCGCGCCACACTGGCCAGCACAGTGTGCGCACGGCGACGCCGGCGGCGCGTCACGATGCGCTCGCCGACGCGCTTCGACGCGCCGGGCTGGCCACCACATGGCACCAGCGCCCGGTCGGCGCGGTGCGGCTGCATGTGTTGACTGCCCGGGCGCCCTGAAGCCGTCGCGCGCGCAGCTTATGCACGGCGCGCCAGGATCTCCCGCAGCATCGCGGCGAACCGCTGGCGATCCGCGCCGAGCGCGACATACGCCGTCGGGGCACGCTCGCCCCACACGCCCGGCCGCAGATCGGCGATCGTCCGGCCGTCGCTCTTGCCTCCGTCGGCGTTGACATCGAGCACGCATGGCCGCACATCCTGCAGGACATCCGGATCAAGCACGGCGCACATTGCCAGCGCGTCATGGATCGGTGCGGCGTCCGGGACGCCCATCTCGGCACCTTCGATGCGATGCAGCGTAAGCTGCCCGGCCGCGATGCCGGCCGGCGTGCCCAGCGCGATCAGCCCCTCGCAGTCAGCGCGGGTCACGTAGCCGGCGAATGTTGCGTCGAGCGGCACCATCGTCACCTTACGGATGCCGGCATTCAGCACGATGCGCGCTGCCTCCGGATCCATCCAGATGTTGAACTCGGCCTCTGGCGTGATGTTGCCCGAGAACACCGCGCCGCCCATGAAGATCACCTCGCGAATCTTCCCGACGATCCGCGGCTCCTGGCGGATCGCGAGCGCGATGTTGGTCATCGGGCCGACCGGCACCAGCACGATGTCGCCGTCGGACGCCATCAGCGTCTCGATCAGCCACGCGACGGCATGCTGCGCCTGCGGCTGTGATGTCGCGGCGGGCAGATCGAGCATCTCCCCTTCGATGCGCTCGACCAGCCGGTAGATCGCCGCCGGGTCGCGGCGTGCGGGGTCGATGAACGCCAGCAGCGGCTGGCTCGCGCCGGCATACACCGGCACCGGCGCGCCGATCCAGTCCAGCACGCGGAGGCAGTTCTCGAGCGTCTGGGCCAGCGGGCGGTTGCCGTGCGTGACGGTGACGCCCAGCAGGTCGATGTCGGGGTGCAGCGCGGCGATCATCAGCGCGACGGCGTCGTCGCGCCCGGGATCGACGTCGAGAATGACCTTCTGAGGCATGGTGCGTGCTCCTTGTGTGCGCCACGTCTGGCGGCGGTGATCGTGAATCGGCGCCCAGTATACCCGCTGTCACGCGCGGTGGTGCGGCGCGGGCGATACGGCGCGCCGTCGGGGCGCACCCCCGGCCCCATCGCCGCGCCGGCGGCCTTGGCGGCAGCGCCCTTCAGGGCGACGACGCACCGTCAGGGCACGCCGTCGGCTCGAGCCACGCCATACCTGTTCATGCCGACCATCCGGGTGGCCGCCAAGCCCTGCTATACTGGGCGTCGCGCGTGGCTGCCGGCCGCAGGTGAGCCGGTGCGCCGGGCGCAGGAGGTGTCGCATGGCCCAGCGTGTGCGCCGGCATCGTGCGGTGGCCGGAGCGTCCGATGCCGCCGCATGATCGCACGGAGCGCCAGTGCTTCGACGCCGGCGCCGCCAGCGTCACCGGCATCGACGAAGTCGGCCGTGGCTGCTGGGCCGGCCCGGTGGTCGCGGCGGCCGCGACGTTCGACGCGGCGGGCATCGCGGCGCTGGCTGCCAGCGGCCTGGTCGATGACTCCAAACAGCTCACGGCGGCCCGGCGCGAGCGCGCGCGGGGCATCATCGAGCGGGTCGCGCTCGGCTGGTCCATCGGCCAGGTTCCGGCGTGGCTGATCGACCAGATCGGCATCCTGGCGGCGACGCGCCTGGCGATGACCGATGCGCTGCTGCGCAGCCCGCGTCCGGTGGCGTGCCTGCTGGTCGATGCGGTGACGCTGGCGTGGCCGGCGCCGCAGCGTGCGCTGATCGGCGGTGATGCCACCAGCCTGGCGATCGCGGCCGCATCGATTCTGGCGAAGTGTGCCCGCGACCGGCGCCTCGGGCAGCTTGACCGCCGTTACCCGGGCTATGGGTTTGCCCGCCATCGCGGGTATGGCACCGCCGAACACGTGCGTGGCCTGCAGCGCTACGGCCGCTGCGCCGAGCATCGCCACTCGTTTCGGCCGATCGCCAATCTGACCGACGCGTCGGCGGCTGGGGGGGTGATGCATGCCGATCCGTTGTGCTCCGCTCGATGACGCGGCCGCCGGAGAGCTGGCCGGGTGGCTGGCGCACGAGCCGTATCGCGACGCCATGCCGCTCAGCAATGTCACGACGCTGCGCCATGCGTGCCGCGTGGTGGTGGCGTGGCGCGGCGATCGGCTGCTCGGCATGGCGTCGAGCTACGACGAACTGCCGGTGCCGAATCTGACATTCGCGACGCGTGACGATCAGGCGCTGGCGCCGCTGCTCGCGGCATTGTTCCGGCAGCGGCCGGGGCTCGCCGGCGGCCCGATCTGGACCCTGCTGCCGGCGGAGCGCCACGCCGCGCTCTGCCGACAGCTGCGCCTCGTCGCCGGCGAGGCCGAGCATCAGATGACGATCACGCCGGCGCGGCTCGCGGCGCACGGTGCGACTGTGGCGCAACCGCTCGATCAGCGCCATGCTGGCGCATTGCAGCGCCTCGCCGATGCGGCGGCCCTCACCGGGTGGCACGAGCGCGCCCTCACGTATGGCCCGTGCGTCGGACACATCGTCGATGATGCGGTGGTCGCGATGGCGGCGACGCGCTTCCAGACGGCGGTGGCCAGCGAGATCGGCCACGTGGCCACGCACCCGGACTTCCGTCGGCGGGGGCGCGGCGCAGATTGCACGATCGCCGTCACGCGCGCCGCGATGCGGCCCGGACACCATCCGTACCTGATGTGCCGCGCCGGCAACCCGGCGCTGGCGCTCTACCGCCGGCTCGGCTTCACCACGCTGGACACGTTTCAGCTGGCGCGATTCGCGGTACACTGAGCCGGGCAGCGCGCGGCATGCCGCGCCATCCGCCATCGATCCGTCCCGTCAGTCACCGGCGCGATGCCGGTGCACCGCTTCGGCCGTGCACGACACTGTGAGGGCTTATGCGCATCCTGCTTCACATCGGCGCGACGCTCGCCGAAGACGTCCTCGCCTGGGTTCGCCCGATCGTCCAGCATTCCGCCCAGAGCCTGACGCTGGTGAGCAGCGCGCACGCTGCCGCGCACGAGCAGTTGGCGGCCGCACATCGGCTGCTGCAGGTGCCACCTGATCTGCCGAATGATGCCCAGATCATCGATGGCGACGGCCCGACGGCCATCCAGACGGCAGTGGCGCTGCATCCGTACGATCTCGTGGTGCTCGGGCGGCTGCCCGCGCCGCGCCACAGCGCGCGTGCGCGCCAGGCGGCCGGCGGGCTCCGCCCGGCGCCGTCGGTGCTGCGCATCCATGGCCACCTGCGCCCCATCCGCCAGGTGCTGCTCGCCAGCGGTGGCGATTTCCACACCTTCGAGACCGCCAGCATCACGGCACGCACGGTCGCGCCGCTCGGCGCGCGCGCGACGCTGCTGCACGTCATTCCGCCCGAGGCGCTGGTCTTCGCGGGATTCGGCGCGCGCCACATCAGCATCGAGCAGTTCCTGGCATCGACCAGCGTGGCGGCGGTCACGCTGCGCGACGCGGCGGCGACGCTCGAGCGCCGCGGCGTGACGACGCGCATCGCCGGGCGCGCCGGCCCGATCCTCGAGGAGCTGCTCGAGGAGCTCGACACGGGCCAGTACGACCTGCTGGCGATCGGCGCCCAGCGCGTCGAGAGCCCGCTCAGCCGCATCCTGTACGAGGACATCGCGGCAGACCTGCTGGAGTTGAGCCCGATTCCGGTGCTGGTGGCCAAAGGCCTGCCGGCGATCGCCGCCGAGTAGCGCGCCGCCCGCGCCTGCGGCGGGCTCAGGCCATGCGGCAGACGTGCGCCGCCATGCGGGCGAGCGCCGCATCGAGCGCCGCATCATCGCCCGCTGCGACGACCGTCACGTTGCGCGCGGTGACGCGCCGGTCGAGCGCGTCATCGTCGCGCAGCGCGGCATCGAGGATCAGCATGCCGCGCGATTCGGCCAGCAGCGCCACGACGCCGGCATCGCGGCGGTACGGTGCGGCGATGTCGAGCAGCACGACGCCGGCACAGCGCTCGAACGGCACGCCGTGCCGGGCCAGCGCCGCCGCGTCGAGCGCGCACACCAGCACCTCGGCGGTGGCATCGCTCATCAGCTGGCTGAAGCTGTCGAACGTCGCGGCATGCAGCGCGACCGCCGTCGTGCCGTGCGCCCGGACGCGCTGCGCCAGCGCCTCGGCCAGCGCGACGCCGCGCGTGTCGCTGATGACGGCGAGCAGTGGCACGTTGGCCAGATGCGACCATGGAATGTCCCGGGCGACATCGAAGGCCGCCACCGCCAGCGCCTCGGGCTGCAGCCACCAGCCCCGCCGCCCGGTGCCGAGCAGCAGCCCGCCGGCACGATGCGGCTGAAGCATCACGCCGCGCCGCTGTGCCTCGGCACGTACCTGCAGCACGGCGATCGGCGGCAGCCGCGCGCGGCGCTCGCGGCCGAGGCGCCAGATCGCCTCGGTGATGGCCGAATCGTCGAGCCCGACCTCGTCGCGGAACAGCTGCGCCGCCAGCTCGCAGACGGCCGCGCCGCTGATGACGTCGCCCGCGCTGAAGCGCAGCAGCGTGCGCTCGGCACCCACATCGACCACGACGCCGCCGACTACTAGCCCGACGGCGTGCGCGGTGTCGGTGATCGCGCGACGCCACTCTGCCGCGCTCACCTCTGGCGCACGGATCCAGGCGACGACCTGCGGCTGTGGGCCGAAACGGTTGGGCCCGCGATAGGCCCGCAGCGACTCAAGCCGGCACTCCATGCGCCTCTCTCCCCATGGCGATGCTGCTGGCGCGCCCTGACGCCCCGGCGCATGGCCGACTCACAGTGATCGCAGCTTGCGCAGGCTCACCGAGGCGTCCACCACGCCGAAGCCATAGCTGGCGTACAGCTGCTGTGCCGCCCAGTTGTCGGCCGCCGTCGTCAGCCAGACCTGGTCGCAGCCGCGCAGGATGAGCCGCTGCAGCGCGGTGCCGAGCAGCGCGCGCGCAACGCCGCGCCGCCGGGCGCGCGGCTCGACGTGCAGCCAGGTGATGTAGCCGGTCTGGGGCGCTCCCGGCGCGTCGCTCAGCGCGTCGAGCTGGCAGTACCAGCATTCGCCGATGCGCTCGTCGCCCAGCCAGCCGTCGACCGCGCGTTCGGCGCTTCCCGCCGCGACGGCCCGGTCGTCGATGCGCACGCCCGCCGGGACGGGCGGCGGTGTGGCCGGCAGCGCCGTGAGCTCGAGGTGTAGCTCGCGGTGATAGGGCGTGTAGCCGAATCGCGCCAGCAGCCCCGAGACGCCCGGCAGCCGGTCCGACAGCCCATCCCAGCCGGCGTTGTAGGCGCGGATTGGGCTCACGCCATGGGCGGCCGGGTAGGCTTCGAGCAGTTCGTCCTCGACGAGGGCCTCGGCTGCCCGTAGCACGTAGGCGCCGTCGGCGGCGTCGCGGAAGAACAGCGCGGTGACGCTCGCGCGCTCGCTGCCCTCGTGCCGCCGCCGCACCAGCGCGGCACATGCCGTCACCGCGTCATTCGCTTCGCTCACCAGCATCTCGGCATGTAGCGGCGGCTCGTACAGCCCGCCACGGCTGTGTGGCACGAGGAGTTCGGCAGCAAATCGCTCGAACGTCGGGACGAGCCGCGCGTGCGGCACCGTCGCGATGCTGTCGCAGTACAGCGCGTACAACGACCGTATGTGCTCGCTCTGTAATGGCACAATGCGCATCAATGCTCCTCTCCGTCCGTATCCGTACCTCATGCCCGCGCTGGACGCCATGTCGCTTGAGTATACCCGATGATTGCCTGGCTGTACAATGATCGTGACAGAATCGTTACCCAACTGTCATCAGGTGTCGGATGCCGCCGCCCGGCCATCATCCACGTGGCTGGCGTGCGCCGGCGCGAAACTCCGGCGCGAGCGCCATCAGCAGTAATGCGCACAGCACCGTCGCGATCCCGCTGAGCGCCAGGGCGGCGACGACGCCGATGGCTGCGGCGATGGCGCCCATCAGCAGGTGGCCGACCGGCGCCGAGCCGATGCTCAGCACCCACAGGCCCACCGCCCGGCCGCGCTGTGCATCGGGCACCGCCGTCTGGATCAACAGTTGGAGCAGGAGGTCGTAGGCGCCGGCGCAGAAGCCGATCGCCAGGATGGTGACGCCGGCCAGCCACAACTCGCGGCTCGCCGCCAGCCCGAGCAGCGCCAGGCCAAAGCCGGCGAACACCGCACCCAGCAGCACGGCGCTGTGGCGCGACGCGCGCGACGAGGTGAGCAGGGCCACCGCGATCGTCGCACCGGCCATCGCTGCGGCGTTGAGCGCGCCGAGGCCTTCGGGGCCTGCCGCCAGCACCTGCTGCGCGAACACCGGGACGGCCGTCATGTATGAGAAGCCGAAGATTTCGCACGCGATGCCGGCGGCGACCAGCAGGCGCACCCGGGGCAAATCGCTGATCAGGCGCAGCGATTCGAGCAGTGCAGCGCGAAACGGCGGGCGTTCACGCACGGTGTGCTGTATCGCCGGCGCATGTAATCCGAGCAGGGCGAGCGTACCGGCGGCGAACGTCGCGGCGCACACCAGCAGCGCGGCCGGCACATCAAGCCAGGCGATCAGCGCGCCGGCGCCGGCAGCCCCCAGCGCCATCGCGAAGCGCGACACCAGCGCGATCAGCGCCAGCGCCCGCAGCGCCGTCTCGCGGCTGACGATGTCGAGCACCAGCGCCTGCCGCGCCGGGGTATCGAAGGTCTGGATCGCGCCGATGGCGAACGACAGCAGCATCAGCAACACCAGCGTGAGCGGCCCGGCCCGCGCCAGCAGTGCATAGGCGGCCATGCCGGCCGCCAGCAGCGTGCCCACCAGCATCAACTGCCGCCGCCGATCATGGCGATCCGCCGTCGTGCCGGCCACCAGGCCGAACAGGAACGAGGGCAGCATGCGCGCCGCCAGCACCAGCCCGACATCGAACGGATCGCCACGCAACGCCAGCGCCAGCCATGCGCTGATGGTGCGTTCCATGCCCTGACCGGCGGCGGCGAACAGGCTCGAGCCCCACAATTGCGCGAAGGCGCGCGTCCAGCCGAGCCTCACTCGCCGTCACCCGCGGGCTCGTGCCATGCCGCCTGCCCCCAGCGGCCGACGAAGACCCACTGTGCCGCCGGATGGCGTCGCCGCGGCTCATGCTCGCGGGCCTGCAGCGTCTCGGGCAGGCCGGCCGGATCGCCGCGGCGCCCGATCGCCACCATCGTCACCGGCTCGAATCCCTGGGGGATCGCGAACGTCTCGCGCGCCAGTTCGGCCGAGAAGCCGGCCATCTGGCGCAGCGTCAGGCCGAGCGCCGTCGCCTGGACGGTCAGGTGCGCCACCGCCTGGCCCAGGTCGTACAGCGCGGTGCGATGCGGCCGGCCATCATCGCGCACGGTCTGGGCCACGCTGACGATCAGCGCGGCGGCGTGGCGCGCCCACAGCGCGTTGGCCTCGTGCAGGCACTGCAGCGCCGCCGCAAACGCCGCCGCATCGTCGCGCGGCGCCACGATGAAGCGCCACGGCTGGCCGTTGCCGGCCGAGGGCGCCCAGCGCGCCGCCTCGAAGCAATCGCGCAGCTCATCGTCGGTGAGCAGGGTGTCGCTGAATGCGCGCGAGCTCCAGCGCGCCTTGAGTGCCGGCAGCAGCGGACGGTCGGTATCAGCAGGCTTCTCGAGCATGATCACAGGCTCCTCATCAGAACAGGCGCGTCTGTCGTGGCGCCGCGTCGGCGCCGTCGGGCGCATGCCCCAGCCGAGCGGCCAGCGCAGCGGCGATCTGCGGCGATGACCGCTCGACCGGACAGTGCGCGAAGATGTCGACGTCGATGCCGGCGCGCCGCCATGCCGTGATGCGGCCGGCCCACCCGTCGAGCAGGGCGGCGTTGCGCGGCACGTCGGGATGGCCGATGTAGCGCACAAACGCCGCGCCGCCGACCGCCGCCGGCACGCACGGCACATCGGGCTTGCGGTCGCGCGCGCGGTGCAGATCCTCCTCGGCGCCGGGCAGGTCGCCGAGCATCAGCGGGCGGACGTCCATCGTGACCCGGGCGACGCGATGGTCGGCCAGCAGGGCATCGAGCGCCGCGCTGGCCGGTTCGGCGAACCAGTCGAGATGGCGCACTTCGACCGCCAGCGGCATCGTGGCGGGCCAGCGCGCCAGCCAGCGGGCCAGTTCGGCCAGGCGCGCCGGCGCAAAACCCGGCGGAAGCTGCAGGAAGCAGCGGCCCAGCCGCACCCCCAGCGGCGCCAGCCGTTCGACAAAGCGCGCGGTCGCCGCGCCGGTCGCGTCGAGCGTCGTGGCATGGCTGATGTCGCGCGATACCTTGCAGCAGAAGCGGAATGTCTCGGGCGTCGCGGCGACCCAGCGCGCGACGGTGGTGGCCTCGGGCAGCGCATAGAATGTGGTGTTGCCCTCGACGGTGTCGAAGCGCCGCGCGTAGTGCCACAGGTAGTCGCCCGCGCGCGTGCCGCGCGGATAGACGTCGCCCAGCCAGCCCGCATACGCCCAGACCGCGCAGCCGATGCGCAGCCGCCCCGGCACCGTCATCGCGCCGCCTCCAGCAATGTCGTCACCACGCGCGACCAGCGGATGTCGGCGACGCAGGCCGGCCCGGCGGCCCCCAGCCGGGCTACCAGCGCAGCGTCGTGCAGCCGATCCAGCGATCGCGCCAGCGCCGCCGGCTCCGGGGCGCTCACCAGCCCGTTCACGCCGTCCTGCACCAGTTCGAGGACGCCACCGGCGTCGTGGCTGGTGATCACCGGGCGCGCCGCCGCCAGCGCCTGCACGGTGGTGAAGCCGTAGTCCTCATCATATGGCGCGTAATACACGCCGCGCGCGCCCGCATACAGCTCGACGAGCTCGGCATCGCTGACGTAGCCGAGAAATTGCACCACCTGCCCGAGGTGCAGCTGTGCCGCGAGCGCCTCGAGCGCCGCGC
Organism: Chloroflexota bacterium; assembly: GCA_018969485.1. Taxonomy (GTDB): domain Bacteria; phylum Chloroflexota; class Chloroflexia; order Chloroflexales; family Roseiflexaceae; genus CAIQIY01. The sequence continues at coordinate 1,663 of JAGWYG010000041.1, read as the reverse complement.
GCTCGGGGCCGTCGCTGATCACGCGCGTCGGCAGCGGCCGATCCATCGCGGCGATCGCGCGCAGCATCACATCGAGCCGCTTGGCCCGGTCGTGGCGCGCATCCGACAGCAGATAGTCGCCATACGGCCCGACGCGCAGCTGTGCGGCATAGCGGCTCGGCGGATACAGCGGCCGGGCCGTCAGGCCCGTGAAGCGCTCGAGCCGTGCCGCCACATTGCGCGAGATCGCAAACCGCGCGCGCGCCTCCCCCAGCGCCGTCCGATCGATGCGCCGCACCAGATCGCGCGTCGCGACATCCTCGGGCGTGTTGCAGAAATCCGACAGCGGCGTGCCATACCAGTCGTAGATCTGGCGGTGCTGGTGCACCAGCCAGACGAGCTTGCGCGGATGCGCCACCGCATAGGATGGAAACTTGGTCGCGATCACCAGATCGACCGGCACGCCATCGACGGCGCTCAGGTCGAGCAGGCGCCACGCCAGCGCCGATGGCGCCAGGCGGTCGTGCGGCTGCCAGCTATAGGGCAGCATCACGCGGTCGGCGCTGTGCCCGGCCGCGCGCAGCGCGTCGATCAGCCCGTCGATCAGCAACTCGGCACCGCCGCGCACGAACGGCACTTGCGCGCCGCAGACCAGGATTCGCACGAACCTCGCCCCCATCCACCCGGGTGTCTCTCGCACCATCCTACCACGTGCCCGCTGCGACGCTGCAGCACACGCCGTACCGCACTGCGCGACCGTCGCCGGGGCATTCCGTGCCAGCCCTCCATGGCATCACAGCGCCGCCGCGATATGATTGACGGGCGCCAGGCTTCGCCACGGCCCCGTGCGATGCACGACGCGGCGCAACGGCATGATACCGGCGGCATCACGCCAGATCCGTGCGGTGCGACTGACGCCGGCCGGGGCAGCGCGCGTAGACGGCGAGCGCACGCGCAGCGTGCGGCCGGGCCCATGCACCAGCGGTTTGCGCACACGGCGTCCCGGGCGGTCCACCGAGCGACCAGGCGGCAATGGAGCGCTTGAGTTCAAGGTCGTGGTCAGGCCGAATGACTCGGTGAAGACCGGCAGGGAGCAGATCTGCGTGACATCCTCTGCGTCGCCGACCAAGCAGTTGCAAGTGCGATTCTGGACTGCGCTGATCCAGAGCCGTGCGCACAATGCTCCACAGCTCAAACCACAAAAGCCGCAACCGCAGAATTGGCTCAACAACAGCATTGGTCGTTCGGGGTTTCAGCTCAACGTCTTGGTGAACACCCGCAGTGCACGGATCGGCGTTGAGCTGTGGATGTCTGATGAGAATGCCAAGACGTACTTCGCACAGCTGTTGGCAACGCGTGAAGATATTGAGCGCCGGCTGGGATTTGAGCTTGACTGGCAGGAGCTTCCCAGGTCTCGGTCATGCCGCATTGCCAGTCACTACCCTAACGCCTGTATTGAGGATGAAACGCGGTGGGAGGAGTACTTTCAATGGATAGGACAGCGCCTGGTCACCATGGATACGGTGCTGCGCCCTATCGTAAAGGCCCTGCCATGAGGCCCGCGACCACGCCGAAGCCAGCTCGTCGGACTGTCCGCCATCGGCCGCTGCCTGCGCCCCGACGTAGTGGCGCAAGCCTGGACAGCGTCCGTTCCATCGACGAATCATGCGCCGTGGTGCTGTCC
>JAGWYG010000154.1 GCA_018969485.1 Chloroflexota bacterium | reverse complement strand
CGAAGGGCGTGCTGCACGTCCACGGCGGGTATGCGGTAGGCATTTCGGCCACGTTCCACCTGACGTTCGACCTGAAGGAAGAGGATCGCTACTGGTGTGCCGCCGATCCGGGCTGGGTGACCGGACATTCGTACATCGTGTATGCCCCCCTGATCGAGGGCGCGACCTCGTTCATGTATGAGGGCGCGCCGAACTACCCCTACCCCAACCGCTGGTGGAGCCTGGTCGAGAAGTATGGCATCAACATCCTCTACACCGCGCCGACGGCCATCCGTGGCCTGATGCGCTTCGGCGATGCCTGGCCCAACCGCCATGACCTGTCCTCGCTGCGCCTGCTCGGCTCGGTCGGCGAGCCGATCAATCCCGAGGCCTGGCGCTGGTTCCATCAGGTGATCGGCAAGGGCCGCTGCCCGGTGATGGATACCTGGTGGCAGACCGAGACCGGCGCGTTCATGATCACGCCCAACCCGACGACGCCGCTGAAGCCCGGCTCGGGGACGCGGCCGTTCCTCGGCATCGTCGCGGATGTGGTGGATGAGCAGGGCGTCTCGAAGCCGGCCAACGAGGACGGCCTGCTGGCGATCAAGACGCCGTGGCCGTCGATGATGCGCACGATCCTGCATGATCCGGCGCGCTACCAGCGCCAGTACTGGGACAGCGAGCCGGCGGGGATGTATACCGCGGGCGATTCGGCGCGCCGCGACGAGGACGGGTATTTCTGGGTGATCGGCCGCATCGACGACGTGATCAAGGTGTCGGGCTACCGCCTCGGTACCGCCGAGATCGAGTCGGCGCTGGTGTCGCATCCGGCAGTGGCCGAGGCGGCGGCGATCGGCCTGCCGCACGAGCTCAAGGGCACGGCGATCTACTGCTACGTGATCCTGCGCAATGGTGTCCAGGGGGGCAGCGCCCTGGAGGACGAGCTGCGCGCCCATGTCGGCCGCGAGCTGGGGCCGATCGCACGCCCGGAGCAGATCAGCTTTGTCGCGTCGCTGCCGAAGACGCGCTCGGGCAAGATCATGCGCCGCGTGCTCAAGGCGCAGGCGCTCGGCCAGGATGTCGGCGATATCTCGACGCTCGAGGCGTGATCGGCCGCGCTGCGGGGTGGTGTCGTGCCACCCCGCGGCCGGACGCGGCTCAGTCGAGCGGCGCGGCCATCACCAGGATGGTGTACTGGCGCCCGTCGCGGCCGCGGGCGTGCCGGAGCAGCGTCCCCTCGACGACGAACCCGAGCCGCGCGAAGATCGACTGGCCGTCGTCCTGGGCGTCGACCATGTCGACGGTGACCTTGCGGCCGCCGAGCGCCCGGGCGGCGGCGACGATGGCGTGGGCCATGCTGGTGCCCAGCCCGACGTGCCGCCAGCCGCCGGTGACGATCGTCTGCAGCGTCACGACGTGGCTCGAGCGGCCGGGAAGCGCGCGCGCGGAGGCGTAGGCCGCGATCGCGCCGTCGTCGGCGGCGGCGACGAGTTGGCGCCAGTGCTCGGCGGCGCGCGCATTCACCAGCCGCGTGGTGGTGTCGAGGCTGCGCAGGTCGCTCTGCAGGTAGTGCCAGTCGTCGTCGGGCAGTGAACAGCCGAACTGGTAGAGCGCCATGCCGTCATTGGCGCTGAGTGGCCGCAGCGTGACGCTGCGGCCGTCGAGCAGGGCGATGCGCCGCGGAAGGGTCGGGTGCTCGGCCATGAAGTGCGCTCCTCGTCGCCGTCGGAACGGTGCTGCGTGACACGTTGTGACCAATCGCACAATCTTTGGTGATCATACCATGAATGATGCTGGCGTACTGGCGGCGTCGCTGCCGCACTGGGACATGACCGCAGTCTTTCCGGCGCCCGGCTCGGCGGAGCATCTGGCGGCCGAGGCGTTGCTGGTGCAGTTGATCGACGCGGCGGTGGCGGCGTTCGAGCGGCATCCGGAGTTGGGCCCGGCGGCGTTCGAGCCGGCGACGGCGGCGCTCGAGCGGGCGCTCGAGCACGCACGCACGGTGCATGCCTACATCTACGCCTTCGTCGCGACCGATTCGCGCGATGCGCGGGCCCAGTCGCACCTGAGCGCGCTGCAGCAGCAGATGGTGCGGCTGACGCAGCTCGACACGCGCTACACCGCGTGGGTCGGCACGCTGGACCTGGCGGCGCTGGTGGCCGCATCGCCGATGGCGGCCGCGCGCGCCGGCGTGCTGCGCCGGGCGCAGCAGCGTGCGGCACACCAGATGTCGCCGGACGAAGAGGCGCTGGCCGCCGAGCTCAACCCGACCGGCGCGCTGGCGTGGAGCCAGCTTCATGGCACGGTGACCTCGCAGCTGAGCGTGGCGCTGGACGGCGACCAGCCGCTGCCGATGAGCGCAGTCCGCAATCTGGCCGGTGCGGCCGACCGGGCCGTGCGCCGGCGCGCCCACGAGGCCGAGCTCGCCGCCTGGGAGCGGGCGGCGGTGCCGCTGGCCGCCGCGCTGAATGCCATCAAGGGCCAGGTCGGCGTGCTCGGCCGGCGCCGTGGCTGGGAGACGCCGCTCGATGCCTCGCTGTTCGATAACGCCATCGATGCGGCGACGCTCGCGGCGATGCTGCAGGCGGCGCGCGAGGCATTCCCCGACTTCCGCCGCTATCTGCGCGCCAAGGCCCGGCTGCTGGGCGTGCCGCAGCTGGCATGGTACGACCTGTTCGCGCCGGTCGGCGGCGCTGGCCGCGTGTGGTCGTATCCTGCCGCGCAGGCGTTCATCCTCGAGCACTTCGGCCAGTATTCGCCGCGGCTGCGCCAGCTCGCCGAGCGCGCCTTCGCCGAGGGCTGGGTCGATGCCGAACCACGCGCCGGCAAGGTCGACGGCGCGTTCTGCATGCGGTTGCGTGGCGCCGAATCGCGCATCCTGGCCAACTATACGCCGACGGTCAAGAGCGTTCTGACGCTGGCGCACGAGCTGGGCCATGCCTATCACAACCTCAACCTCGCGGATCAGCCGCTGCTCAACCAGGAGACGCCGATGACGCTGGCGGAGACGGCCAGCATCTTCTGCGAGACGATCGTCAGGCATGCGGCGCTGGCGCATGCCGACGCCGACGGACAGCTCGAGATCCTCGAGGCGTCGCTGGCGGGCGCGACCCAGGTGGTGATCGACATCACCAGCCGCTTCGCGTTCGAGCGCGAGGTGTTCGACGGGCGCCGCAGCCGGGCGCTGACCATCGCCGAGCTCGATCAGGCGATGCTCGCGGCCCAGCGCGATACCTACGGCGATGCCATCGATGCGGCGACGCTGCACCCGAAGATGTGGGCGGTGAAGGGACACTACTACAGCGGCAGCCGCTCGTTCTACAACTACCCCTACATGTTCGGCCTGCTGTTCGGCCTCGGCCTGTACGCCCTGCGCCAGCAGCACCCCGCGTCATTCGACGGGCACTATGATGCGCTGCTGGCCGCGACCGGCACGGCCGATGCGGCGGAGCTGGCGCAGCGCATGGGCATCGACATCCGCTCGATCGACTTCTGGCGCGCCAGCCTGGCGCTGATCCGCGCCGATGTCGATCGCTTCGAGGCGCTGGTGGCGCAGCGCACGGCGCCGCAGGCCGGCCCGGGCGCGGGATGATCCGGTGATGGCACGACGCGCCCGAGGCTCCGCCGTCGGCGAGCGTGCTGCGCGGTCGTGCAGGCCGCGCGCCGGCCACATGGGCGAAATCCGACCGGATGACGGCGGGCTCGCGTGCTATACTGGATGCCAGAAGGGATCGCACGATGCCGAGAGGAGTCTCCGATGGTCGAGCGCATCTGTCCCCGCTGTCGGCGCGGTAATCCGCTCGACGACCGTTTCTGTGGCGAGTGTGGCGCCGCGCTGCAGCGCCTCGAGCCCGGCAGTGCGCTGACGCCGCGCTCGACTGCGCTGACGATCGCCGGGCGGCAACTGCCGGTCACCTGGCAGCAACTCGGCCGTACTGTCGCGCTCGGCGCGCTGGCGCTGGCCGCCGAAGCCGCCGTCGGCTGGCTGCGGCGCCGCGGGCCGGCGGCCGCCGGCGATCTCGCCCGCACCCTCGCGCGCCCGGCCGGCCGCGACGCGTCGGTCGTGACGATCGTCAGCCAGCGCGTGATCGACGTGGTCGAGCGTGGTACCCGTGGCCGAACGGTGTCGGAGCGCAGCGTATGGCGGAAGATCGAGGAGTGACCACGCCACCGCCAGGTGACGTGTCACGGGTGGCCGCGCCGTTCTTCGCCCGGCTGCAACTCGCCGATGCGCTGCGGTTCGCCGGGCGCTGGCTGGCGCCGGCGCTGCTGCTGTGCGCGGCGGGCGCGCTGTCGCTGCGCCTGGCCGGCGCAGCGCCGCTGTGGGCCGCGCTCCCGCTGGTGGCGTGGCTCGTCGGCGCGCTGGTGGTCTGGCGCCGTCGGGCGCCGGCGGTCGCTGCCGCGCGCCGCATCGACGCGCTGCTGCTGCTCGATGACCGGCTCGCGACCGCGGTCGAATGCGCCGCAGCCGCCCCGCCGCCGTTCGATGTGCTGCTGGCCGGCGATGCCGCGCGCGCGCTGGCGGCACATCAGCCGCGCGCCATCGCGCTGCTGCCGACGCGCGGCGCCTGGTGGCGCGCCGTGCCCGCCGCCGCGCTGGTGCTCCTCGCCCTGCTCGTGCCCGATCCGTTCGCCGCGGCGCGCGCCACGGCCGAGCGCGAACGCGCCGCGATCGCCGAGCTCGATGCGCCGCTGGCCCGTCTCGAGGCCGGGCTGCGCGAGGATCCGACGCTCGATCCGGCGACGCGCGCCGAGCTGGCGCAGCAGATTGCCGAGGTGCGCCAGCGGCTGGCGGAGCAGCCCGGCGATCGCGCACAGGCGCTGGCTGAGCTGGAACGGGCGACCCGCGCGCTCGATGCGGCGCGTGACCCGCAGTTGGCCGAGCGTCGTGCATTGCTGGATCGGCTGGCGCGCGCGCTCGATGCGCCGCAGGCGGCTCAGGCGTTGCGCGAGGCGGCTGCTGCCGATCCGGCGGCCCGCCAGCGGCTCGCCGAGACCCTGGCGCGCGAGGCGGCGGCGCTCGGTGCGGCGGATCCGACGGGCGCGGCGTTGCAGCAGGCTGCCGATGCGCTGCGCGGCGACGATCCGGCGGCGGCCCGTGATGCGCTC
>JAGWYG010000153.1 GCA_018969485.1 Chloroflexota bacterium | reverse complement strand
TCGTGTGAGCCCGTCTCTCTGCCCTTCGTGGCTTCGTGGCTTCGTGTGAGCCCGTCTCTCTGCCCTTCGTGGCTTCGTGGCTTCGTGTGAGCCCGACGCCAGCGCCGACTCAGCGATCGCCGCGTAGCCGGACGATCTCGGGCTGGACGACCTGCAGGCGCCAGGGCGGCAGGCCGGCGCAGAGCGCCTCGACATCGTCGGCGACGAAGCGCCCCACCGTGCGCAGCGCCTCGCCCATCGCGCCGGCGCGGTGCGAGCTCAGCACCACGTTGGGCAGCTGCCGGATCGGATGGTCGTCTGGCACTGGCTCCTCGGGAAACACATCGATGGCGGCGCGGAAGCGGCCGGCGGCGAGGCAGTCGGTGAGCGCAGCGAAGTCGACCAGATGTGCGCGGCTCAGCAGCACCAGCACTGCGTCGGGGCGAATCTGCTCGAGCAGCGCGCGGTCGAGCAGCGCCCGGTTCGCCGTGCTCGGGATCGCCAGCACGAAGATGACGCGCGACGTCGCCAGCACCGTGATCAGATCGGCCGGTGCGACACCGTAGGTGTGGAGCGCCGTGGCGGTCAGCCAGGGATCATACGCCTGCAGCACGCATCCGAACGGCTTGAGCAATGCCGTGAGCGCGCGCGCCAGGCCGCCGAAGCCGATCATGCCGACCGGCTTGCCGTAGAGCGTGAACGGCTCGCCGATGGCAGTCTCGAAGTCGGTATGGCTCCAGTTGGGCGTCCCCGCGCGGAACGCCTGATCGGTCCAGGCGATCTGCCGTGCGCTGGCGATGGCCAGGCCCAGGCCGAGCTCGGCGACGGCTGGCCCGAATGCCGGCGCGCAGCTCAGCACGCGCACGCCGCGCGCGAAACACGCGGCGTAGTCCAGCTGCTGCGGTGGCGGGGCGCTGCCGCCGACCTCGATGATGGCGCGCAGTCGCGGGAAGCGCCCGGGCGGGCCATGGCGCCAGCTGCCGCAGATGATCAGCTCGACGTCGTCGGCCAGTGCGGCGATCACCGCATCGGGTGCGGCCTCGTCGTGGCCCCAGCGCACATCGCCGGCGGCCGCGATGCGTGCCAGGTCAGCATCGCTGAAGATCGTCGCGCAGCGGCGGAATGCCGGATCGAGCAGGATGACCGGTCGCATGTCGCATCACTCCTGATCCAGGTGGCCGATGCTGACCAGCGCCTCGGCCACCTGGCCATGCGGCTGGCCATCGATCCACAATTCGACGGCAAATGGCTGGCAGACACACGGCCCGGCGGGCGTGAGCTGCAACGGCACGCTGAGCTCGGCGCGCGGCGCGGCATCACCCTGCCAGGGCTCGCCGTGCCAGCCAGCCGGGCCGACCAGCCGCAGCGTGAGGCGGGCGGCGCGGGGTAGGGGGTTGCGCACCGTCACCTGCACCGCAAACGTCCGGGCCACCGGCAGCGTCGTGCGGTATGGCCAGATCCAGCCGCCCCAACTGTCGATGTCGCGGTGCGGCTGGTCGTCATCCAGTGGCATGATCATGCGATGCAGTGCCACGTATTCGTCGGCATGGCGTGCGACCAGCGCGAAGAACGCCTCGTCGGTCCACATCGCCGGCTGATGCCCCGAGAGCACCACGTCGGGGCGCCAGCGCAGCAGCCAGTCGGCACTCAGCCGAAAGCCGTCGAGCAGGGCACCGTTGCGGTAGACATGGTTCTGCATCACCTGCTTGCCGTCCCAGCGGCGCAGATCGGTCGCCCAGCGGCCATCGGCGTCGAGGAAGAAATACTGGTCGCCGGTGTGGGCGAAGCGCAGGCCATCGGCCTCGAAGCCGATCAATGCGGCGAAGCGGGTATGGCCATTCATCGCGGCGAAATGCATGCGAAACTCGTGCCACTGCACCACCTCATCGAGGGCGATGCGGCGGTCGATGCGCAGCGGCTCGGGCCAGTCGCAGGGGAAACAGTGGGCTGCCGGTTGTTCGAGCAGCGCGGCGAATGGCTCGGGCGCCCAGCAGGCCGTGCCATACAGCCGCTGCAGCAGCGGCACACCGCAGACATGGTCGTCGTGGAAGTGGCTGAGCAGCACGACGGCGACCCGCTCGCTGCCGGTGGCGTCGCGCAGCGCCTGCAGGCTGTGCAGCAGCGCCCGCCGCCGGTAGGGTTTGCTGTACGCCGGCGCCAGCACGCCACGCGTCTCGTGGTAGCCGTAGTCGATCACCAGCACCTCACCAGTCCGGCTGACAAGGAACCAGTTGGTGCTCGAGGTCTGCGTCGTCATCCAGACATGCTCGCTCACGCGGTGCAGCGCGGCACCATCGTGGCGCCCGAGCATGGCGAGCTCCTCGGGCCGGCCGGCGCATAGCAGCCGCAGGTGGTGCTGCAGCAGCGCCAGCGCCGCATCGCAGCCCTCGGCCAGCGGTGGGCCGAGGCTCGGCAGCAGCAGCACCGGGGCGCATGCGCGCAGGGCCGCCGCCGACCCATACGCCGCCACCGCGCCGCCGAGGTCGTTGTAGTTGTATTGCAGCGGTGCGATGCGCGCCAGCCGGCCGGCCGAGTGCAGCGCCTCGGCGCAGCAGATCACCATGCCGTCGGGCGCGTGATAGCCGACACCGATCTGGTTGACGGTGACCCCCGGAAGCGGGATGATCTCGAGCGTGAGGCCGCCGAGCACCAGCCGCTGATAGTCGTGCACCACTCCGGCGAGCGTGGTGGGCTCGATCGGCGCGAACAGGTCCCAGTAGTTATCGTAGATCAGGTAGGTGTCACGGCGCCGGAAGTGCTCGGCAGGATCGGCGATGATGGCCGCCTCGCCGGCGGGTGCATACACCGCGATGCCGGCCCGCGCCGCCGCCGCGGCGCCGGCGCTGTGGTCGCGGAAGAAATGGGTGCAGATGACTGCGACCGGCGGCACCGGCAGCGCCGATCGCTCGGCCAGCCAGGCGCCGCTGCCGGCGTTGATCACCACACACCCCGTCGGGCCGATCAGCGCGTAGACCTGACAGCTGTCGGGCCATCGCCAGATGTCGGGGCGAATCTGCTGCCAGTGCATGGGCGTACTCCTGCGCTCGGGCGTCCCTGCCGCGCATCATCGCACAATCTGCTGCGCTGCGCTACTGGCGGCCGGGCTGCTGCGCGGCAGCAGGGGTGTGCGCACGGCGGAGCGTCTGCCTGTCGGCGCCGTCGGCCTGGATTCACCCCGGAACGCGTCATCGCAGTGCGTCAGCGGCGGGATCGCCTATCGCGCGGGCGAGCGTGCGTCCGACGACGTGGCGCGAGGCGATCATCGGCTCACCTGTGACCATGCCAGGCCAGTGCTATACTGGGCTGCTATTGTCATGCAGACGTGCCACCGCGACATGAATCGAGCGGGACAGCGACGATGAGCCACCTGTTGTACTTCTGGCGCGGCGACAACTACCAGACCGATCTCGATGCCGGAATTGCCTTTCACCTGAACCAACGTAGCGCCACGCTCCATCAGGCCGCCATCGGCGAACACGTCTGGGCGTTCACCCGGACGCCCGACCGTCGCTACGTTCTGGCGGCTGATCTGGTGGTGACGGCGCTGACGCGCAACGTGGCGGGGCATGCCTACGGCGGCTATCGGGTGTGGGGCGATCTGGTCCACTCACGATACTTCGCCGCCGCCGGGCAGCCTGACGTGAGCCCGCTGCTGCGCGGGCTGGGGATCCGCACCGGCAGGCCCGATGGGCCGATCGGCCAGGCGTTCCAGGGGGAGCGGGCGGTGCGCGTGATCAGCGCCGCGGCGCATCACCGGCTGGGGGCTTACGCGGCCGATCTGGCGCTCGAGCCACGCGCGCAGCTGTGCCCCGAGCCGGTCCTCGAGAGCATCGTCGCCGATCCCGCTGATCCGGGCATCGCCAGCCTGCTGCAGATCGCCCGCCAGCACCTGGCCACGTGGCGCGTCGCCGACGTCGGCAGCGATGCGCTGCGGGCGACCTTCCGCGATGCAGCCCAGCTGCTGCGCGAACGCTACCAGGGGCGCTGCCAGATCACCGGCTGGGATCCACGGCGCGACCTGGGGCTCGATCTGTGCGAGGTGCATCATGTCCGCTGGCTGTCTCGCGGCGGCAGCCCGACGCTCGAAAATATGGTGCTGGTGGCGCCCAACCTGCACCGCCACATCCATGCCGTCGACGCCGCGTTCTGCGCCGCGGAACGCGGCTTCTGGCTCGGCGACCGCTGGATGCCGCTGCATCTCGACCAGCACCCGATACAGCCCTGACGCGCCCGCGGCGGGGCATGCGCCGGCCCGGTCAATCCGGCCAGTAACTCACCACCCGTCCACGCTGGTCGATGAGCACGCCCGGATCGGGATTGCCATTGCTCCAGACCGATTCGCCGGCATCGCTGGCGATGACGCGCTGCTCATCGGGCTCGAGCGTCCCGCTGAGCGTGGCGTGGCGCTGGCCGCCGGCGATGCTGCAGATCCACCAGCCAGCGAGATCGACCGGGCGTGCGCCGATGTTGAGGATGGTCACCGTCTCGCGCTGCTTGTCGATCGCAATGATCGCCACCGGCGCGTTCGGCGCCTGCGATACGTCCCCCGGGCAGCCGAGGGCATCGGCGGGGCGCGGCGCGTCGGCCACATCGTCGCCGCGAGGGCCAACGCCACACGCGTCGGCAGCCCACATCCCCAGCCCGGCGGCGCGCGCCTGGTCCTCGGCATCGCGGAATGCTGTGCTGCGGGCATGCGGGGGACGCGTGATGAAGGCCGTGGCATACCCCTGCGCGATCAGCTCGTGATTCACCAGCGTGCCGTCAGTGAGCCAGATCAGCCCGAGCCAGCGATCGTATCGATCGACCGCATCCTGCGACGGATCTGCCGCCAGACGGACGGTCTGCCCCTCGATCAGCCCGCGCAGGAATGCCGATGCCTCGGGGCCATAGCACTCGACTGGTTCGGTCGGATGGACTGACTCGGGCGTGTCGACGCCCAGCAGCCGCACGCGCCGCGTCTCGCCTGCCACGATGATGTCGAGTGTGTCGCCATCGATGACCCGCGATACACGGCCTTCGACCTGTCCATCAGCCAGGGCGTCACCCGATGTGGCGTCACCCGATGTGGCGTCACCCGATGTGGCGTCACCCGATGTGGCGTCACCCGATGTGGCGTCACCCGATGTGGCGTCACCCGATGTGGCGTCACCCGATGTGGCGT
>JAGWYG010000040.1 GCA_018969485.1 Chloroflexota bacterium | reverse complement strand
CCGAGTGTCCGGGCCTGCGCATGCGGCATCGCCAGATGGCCGGTGCGCATCCCGACGCCCGGATGGAGCAGCTGGCCAGCGTGGCTGCTGACCTGGGCGGCGGCGATCACGCCGTAGAAGACGCGTGCGAGCGCGTTCGTGCCCCGGCGGCCAGCCGTTTGGCACAGGTACTGGCGGCACTGCTGCGCACACGGCTGATCCGCGCATCGTCCCCACGACACCGCGACGGTAACGGGCTTCACGTGATGCGCATGGGGCGCTCTGCCCACTCCCCATCGTGCGCGGCACGGGCATGCCGCGCGCACCCCGTCGCCGCTGGCGTCCGGTCATCCGGGGCGGTTGCGCCGGTACTGAACGAAGCCGCTGCGCGTCGCGACGCGATCGTACAGCGCGATCGCCGTCGCATTGGTCTCGTGGGTCAGCCAGTAGACGCGCGCCGCACCTGCGGCGTCGGCCCGGGCGTACACCGCCTCGATCAATGCCCGCCCGAGGCCGCGCCCGCGATGCTCCGGCAGGACATACAGGTCCTGGAGATACCAGACCGGATCGCGGAACCAGCAGGACGGATGCGCGATCACGTGCACGATTCCCGCGAGCTTCGCATCGATGAAGGCGCCGAGTGCTTCCATCGGCGCCACATCATCAATCAGACGTTGCCAGGTGACATCGGTCGTCTCGGCAGGGATGCTGATCTGGTAGAACGCCTGATATCCCTGCCACAAGGGCTCCCACGCGATGCGGTCACTCGCGACCAGCCTGCGGATCATGGGGGCGTCGGTCATGTCGTGGCTCCTGTCGTGATCATCACCGGCATCGCGCAGGCTGGACACATCAGTGGCGCGGCGTCGCCGGCGCGTCATGGCTCGCCTGCTGCCAGATGATCGCACCGACGACCTGCTCCAGCGCGCCGGCCAGGTCCGATCTGCCGGACTGGCGGATGGCATCGGCGATCGACAGATACCACCAGACCTGGAGCGTACGGCCAGCCTTGAACTTGCTCCAGAGTGACGCGCCGACCTGTTCGAGGTCGCGCAGCGTCGACTGGGCATTATGCATGGTATCAGCCCACTTCAATGCCACGGTATCAGCGTTGCTATCGTTGCCATCGCCAATCGCCGCGATCTGCTCCTGCTTGCGCTCCAGCCACGGTCGCTTGGTGCCGGACTCATCGCGCTTCTGCTCGGTCACCGCACTGACCAGGCTGGCGACACAATCGCCGAACTCATTGCGCACGTCGTCGATGGAGGCGGACGAATCCTCCACGACATCATGCAGCAGCGCGGCGATGACGACGTCGCCGGTGAACCCGTGCTGCATCAGCAGGTCGGCGACCGCCACAGGGTGGGTGATGTAGGGGATCGTCGTTCCCTTGCGCTGCTGCCCGCAATGCTGTGTGGCGGCGAAGCGCAGCGCAGCGGCGTAGCGGGCGTCGAACCCGGCGTCCGCATCGCCGTCGGCCGGCGGCTGCGGCGCCTGCGGTTCGGCGTGGTCGATTCCCTGCCAGACGATCGCAGCGACGGCCTGCTCGAGTTCGCTGGCCAGATCCGGCCTGCTGGCATCGCGCACGATGTCGGCGATCGACAGATACCACCAGACCTGCCACGTGCGGCCGACCTTGAATCTGCTCCAGAATGTTGGCCCGACCTGCCCGAGGTCGTGCAGCGTGGCCTGCGCATTATGCAGCGCATCAGCCCACTTCAGCACGACGGCATCCGATCCATCCTTGCGCACGGCTGCAAGTTGCTGCTCCTTGCGCTCCAGCCACGGCCGCTTGGTGCCGGACTCATCGCGCTTCTGCTCGGTCACCGTACCGACCAGGTAGGCGACATGCTCACCGAATGGTTCCTCGCGCAAGCGATCGATGCTGACCGGGCGGTCCTCCACGACATCATGCAGCAGCGCGGCGATGACGACGTCGCCGGTGAACCCGCGCTGCATCAGCAGGTCGGCGACCGCGACAGGGTGGGTGATGTAGGGGATCGTCGTCCCCTTGCGCTGCTGCCCGCAATGCTGTTCGGCAGCGAGGCACAGCGCAGCGGTGTAGCGTGCATCAAATGTGATAGGCTTTTGGTCCTTGTCATGGGACATGGTGATCTCCTGTCGTTGCTGAGCAGCACGGCGGCAAGACGGATATCGGTTCAGTGCAGCGCATGGAACGGGGCCTTGCCGGCTGAGTGGCGACGGCTGGCCCGTTGCTGGCGCCGCCTGCCCCATGGAGGGGCCCGGCGGCGGGAGGATCGTTGGAGCAGACTACCAGCGCATGTTCTCGGCAAACCGCACCAGGCTGCTGGAGATCAGGAACTCGGCGTCCTGTTTATCGGCGATGTCTGAGTACACACCGGTACGCGAATTGTACCACGAGAGCCGCAGCGGGAGGCGGAAATCATGCGACTGGCGCGCGATCAGATTGTCGACCAGCCGATCATAGAGCGACACCTGACGCTCGATCAACTGGATCATGTCGCGGAACTCGGGGACGAACTGAAGCCCCGGACCGGCGCCATCGCTGGCGATCAGGCCATTCTTGCGCATCACCGAGCGATACCGGGCGAAACGCGGATCGTTCTCGAGTGGGGGAACGCCGCGCTCCTCGATGATCTCGATCGCCCAGACCAGGATCGCCCGGTAATGCGGATCGGCGAGCATCTCGTAGATCACCATGAGCACGTTGATGACGACCGACAGCGGATACTTGCGACCGTTGATCACCGCCATGTCGTATCCGGCATTCCGGGCCTGTGCAAGCTGCGGGAAATCATCCCCGTACACATCGCCGTCGCCAACCGGTTGATTTGGTGCAGCGCTCATCCTGACCTCACGTGAGCTGTCGATCCGTGTCAGCCCAAACGCAGCCCCCCACCGTGTGGTGGCAGGCGCGACGGTGAGCCAGGGCCCTGGGCGACAGGCTGCACCGCAGCTGCGCAGACCTCGCGATTGGCTGCCCGGGGCTCGACCATCGGAGCTGACAGACTCATCCTACACGACGAGCATCGTTGCGTCTATACGGAGAAATGCGTATTTATGCGGTCATCTCACGAGTGCATGCGTGTGCGCCGAATCATGCATCACTGTGTCCGGCGGGTCTGCCAATCGGAGGCGCGCTGCCCCGCCAGGCGTCCCTTTCGGGGGATGGCGCGGCGAGCCTGGCCAGCGGCAGCGCCTGGCCGGGCATCCCGCAACGTCTGGGCGGGCGCCTGCCGTATCAGCAGGCCTTGTCTTATGCGTCTGTGGGCAAACCCTACCCCACAATGGGGATCATCGCGGGCACCCGCAAGGGGTGCTCCTACGGGATTGCCCGCACGGCGGGGCGACCCGCGTTCGGGGGCCCGCAGGCGTCGCCAGCGCCGCCCGCCGACGTCGACACGGTCGATCGCGCTGATTTGGCTGCGCTCTGGCGATGCTATGCGGTTGCATGCACGTCTGATGTGTGATAGGATCGATGTGTTGAATGGTGAATCTTCACCGTTGCCAGATAATGTATTCTCCACGAAACTCACGAATTGACTACGTGTTACTTGAATGTATGCGCATTGATGTGATTCCAGATGATGAAAATTATTGGTAAAACAGTACATGATATCTGGAAGTCGTCATCAGAGACGTCAACGTAATCACGTGCCGGTATGTCATCTGAAATACATCAATCCAGCATCAGTATATAGATGATCATAACAGCGCAATGAGCAGCAGAACAATGTTGCAATGCCGTGAAGGACAATCATGAACGACGACCAGCAACTCCAGCTATCGAAGCAGCCGATCGGACTCGCTGACATGCGGGGCATCATTGACGTCGACGAGGCAGCCGAATTGACCACCAAACTCGTGGGCATTCGCAGTTACCCTGGCGAAGAAGCCGCCGTCCAGGCATTCGTCGCCGACTGGTTCGAACAGCACGGCATCGCCGTCGAGCGTCAGCCGACCCGTGACGGGCGCAGCAACATCATCGCGCGGATCGAGCGCGGTCCTGGCGCGACGATGTTATTCAACGGGCACGTCGACACCGTGCTCGCCGCCGCCGGCTGGGAGCACGACCCATGGCGCGTCAGGCGCGACGGTGAACTGCTCTACGGGCTCGGTGTCGCCGACATGAAATCCGGCGTCGCCGCGATGCTGCTGGCGACGCGTGCGCTGGCGCATGCGCGGCACGACTGGCGCGGCACCGTCATCGCCACCAGCGTCGTCGACGAGGAAGCCTTCTCAGTGGGTGCGCGGGCGCTCGTCGACGCCGGCATTCATGCCGACTACTGCATCGTCACCGAGCCAAGCTGGCACCACCCGTGCCTCGGCGGCGTCGGCAAAGTCCTGGTCGTCGGCGACGTCGTCGGCAAGGCGGCACACGGATCGCTACCCGAGGAAGGCATCAATGCCGCCGTCGCCGCCGCGCAGTTCATCGTCGCGCTCGACGCGCTGCCGCTCGCCGGGCATCCGCAGTTGCGCGCCACACAATCGCTGCTGTCGCTCCACAGCGGCAGCCCGCAGTACGTCATCACCGTCCCCGAGCAGGCGCGTTTCGTCATCAACCGGCACACCGTCCCGGGCGAGAGCGGCGCGGCAGTCCTCGCGCAACTGCAGTCGCTGGCCGGCGGTCTCGGCTCACCGGCCCGGTTCGCCCTGGAGATCCAGCCGCCCTACTACCCCGCATGGGAGACGCCGCCGTCGCATCCGTTCGTGGCCGCATTCGGGGCGGCCTATCAGCGCGAGACAGGCAGGGATGCCGCCTACGGCTATCTGCGCGGCGTCGCCGACGCCAACTACTTCTCGGCCGATTGCGGCATCCCCACCATCGTCTTCGGCCCCGACGGCGGCAAGTTCCATCAGGCCGGCGAGTGGGTCGCGCTGCCGACCATCGCCGGATGTGCCCGCGTACTGGTCGATCTGACGGCCACGCTGCTGGCAGGACGGTGAGTCGGGCTATACATCGCGCAGCGGACGGTGTATAATCGGAGCGCGAAACGTTGGAGTGGGCTGGAGGATGTGATGGTTCGTTGTGCGAACTGCGGCGTCGAGAATCCGCCGGGCGCGCGATTCTGCGACCAGTGCGGGGCGGCGCTCGCTGCGACGCCCGCTGCGACGCCCGCGAACGGAGGCAGCGCATGCCCGAAGTGCGGCACGAGCGTACTGCCGGGCGAGTTGTTCTGCGACAATTGCGGTGAGGCCCTGCAACCCGGCTCGACGCCTGCCATCCCGGTCGCCCCCGCGGCTCCCGGCGCCATCGCACCCGTACCGCCCGCCGACACGCTGGCCGGCTGGCGCCTCGGCATCGTCGCCAACGGCATCGAGATTCCACTCCCGGCGCGCAGCGAGTGCCTGATCGGCAGGAGTGACCCTGCCAGCAACCATACCCCCGACGTCGACCTTACGCCACACAACGGCCTGGAGCTCGGCGTCGGGCGGCGGCACGCGATCATCCGCATCCAGCGCGGCGCCGTGACCGTCGAAGATCTCGACAGCACCAACGGCACGAACGTCATCGACCAGCGCATCGCGCCACGGCGACCGACGGCAGTCCAGCATGGTGATGGCGTCGTCTTCGGCCAACTCGCCGTGGTGCTGTTGGGGCCATGAGTGGCCTCGGCCCGAGCAAGGGGATCCGCAATCGCAGGAAGAGGAGTACGGCATGGCGCTTCAACCGGGAAACATCGGCTCGATGGTACAGGAGAGTGTCACGGTTCTGACGAAGCCAGCGGTCGAGACGTTCGAGCGCTACGAGCGCAACGGTGGGCAGCGTGAGGCATTCACCTATGTCGGCGCCGCCGCGGCCGCCGCGGCAGTCGTGGCCGTGGTCTTCGGCGCGATTGGCGCGCTGGTCATGGGCAGCGGCGTAGCGGGCGTCGCCGTAAGTGTGATCAGCGGTGTGGCAGTGCTGGTGCTGTCGCTGCTGGGCTTCTTCGTCTACGGGCTGCTGGTCTACCATGTTGGCAAGTCGCAGGGCGGCACGGGTTCGCAGGACGAGGTGTTCTACACGCTGGCGCTGGCGGCGGCGCCGATCCTGGCGATCAACGGCATCGTCGGCAACATTCCGTTCCTCGGCTGCATCGCGGCGCCGGCGACATTCGCGCTGAGCATCTACCAGATGTACCTGGGGTACCTGGCGGTGCGGGCGAGCATGAATCTGGGGCAGCAGCCGGCGATCATCACGGTGATCGTGGCGATCGTGGCGCAGTTGATCGTCGGCGCGATCGTCGGCGCGGTGGTTGCCGTCGCCGCCACAGCCGTCGCGGCGGCATTCGGTGGCCTGAGCTACAGCATCGGCGGCTGAGCGGCGCCTCCCGGCCGGCGCACCCGGGGCGACCCGGGTCGCCGGCCGCCGCACACCGGCGCCTGATAGCGCCGACGGAGCGCGTGGTCCTCTTCGCGATCACGGCGTTCGGGTCTTTCATAGGCAGCCGGGCGCTCTCCCGTACCGACAGCATGCCGCAAGATCGGCGCAGCCGCCGCATCGACGATGCGGCGCCGTGCTGTCCCGAATGGTCAGGCCGCGTGCGGCAGTCTGGCGGCGAGCCGGCGACCCGCGCGGATCACGGCGGCGGTGATCGCGGCTGCGGCCGGCGCTTCGGCGCATGACGCGCGATGATGCGTGGCGCGGCCCACCGATGGTGCACCGCGGCTGCTGCTGGCGCGTGCCGTCCGCATCATGTGGCGCTCGGCGGTAGTCTGTGCGCCACGCCCAACGCCGCCAAACCGGCACTCACGGTGCACGACGCGCCCGCAGCACCTCGTCCAGCCGGCGCTGCCCGGCATGCAGCTGCCACGGCCAGCGGGCCGGCGCCAGCGCACGGCCGAGCAGGTCGCCGGCGTGGCGACGGTGCAGGATCGCGCGGCGCTCGGCCAGCAGCCTGTGCAGCTCGCCCAATGCCTCCAGCCGGCCGGCCAGCGCCGCCCAGCGGCGCGTCAGGAGCGCCACGACGCAGGCGGCGAGCTCATAGCCAGCAATCGGCAGCGCGCAGCGCACCAGCGTGGCGGCGGGAAACCCCCGCACGATGACGCGCCAGCGATTGCGCGCCAGCAGGCGCGACTTGAACGGCGAGCCGTGAACCCCCGTCGCCGAGTAGATGTGCCGCGCGCGCGCGGCCGGTATCACCAGGCTGCGCCAGCCGCGCAGCACCGCACGGACTGCCAGATCGGCGTCCTCAAGGTACGCGAAGAATCGCGCATCGAACCAGCCGATGTCGTCGAGGAGCGTGCGACGGTAGAGCGCCAGACCACCGCTCGGACCAAAGATTGGCTGCGGCTGTGCCGGGACGCTGGCCAGCGGCCGGCACGGCCACAGATCGAGCGCCAGGCCGTCGCAGTGCATCACGATGCCCGCCGAGGCGACCAGATGTGGCGCGTGGTCGAACAGCAGCACGCCACCGAATGCCGCCGCGTCGGGATGATCCCGCAGCGCGGCACAGAACGCCGCGACACAGCCCGGCTCGACGAACGCATCGTTGTTGAGCAGCAGGATAGCCTCGCCGGAGGCCACCCGCAGCCCAGCATTGACCCCGGCGGCGAAGCCGACGTTCTCCTCGAGCGCCACCAGCGTCACGCCGGCCTGCTGCGCCAGCCACTCGCGCGAGCCGTCGCGCGAGCCGTTGTCGACGACGATCAACTCCGCGCCGTCGGGCAACTGCGGCACGAGCGCCGCCAGGCAGTCTGGCAGGTAGCGTCGCCCGTTCCAGTTGACGATCACGACCGAAAGCGCCACAGCGGGCATCGCGCGGTCTCTCATGGGTCGACCTCACCCGGCTCATCCATCGATTCGCTCGACCAGCGCGCGGCCGGCGCTCAGTTCGACCAGGGCCGCGGTGAGCCCGGCGGCATTGCGCTCGGGCAGGGTGAACAGGACGCTCACGACATCGGTGAAGGTTTCATCGTCGATGCGCGCGTCGGCCGCCTGCAGCGCACGGCGCGCCAACTCGTAGCACGTGTACGGCAGCGTCGCCAGCAGGGTGCAGCGGATGATCCGTGGCACGCGCTCGACGACATCGAGCACCGCGCGTGCGGCGCCGCCATACGCATGCACCAGCCCGCCGGTGCCGAGCAGCGTGCCGCCGAACCAGCGCGTCACCACCAGGGTGGCGTCGCCCAGGCCACTGCCGCGCAGGATTGCCAGCACCGGCCGGCCGGCGGTACCGGACGGCTCGCCATCGTCGCTCATGCCGAGCGTCGTGGTAGCACCATGGCCGATGACGTAGGCGTACACGTGATGCGTCGCGTCGGGCAGTGCGGCGCGGACATCGGCGATGGCGCGCCGCGCCGCGGCGACGTCGCCCGTCGGCAGGAGCTGTGCGAGAAACCGCGAGTTGACCACGCGGATCTCGGCGCGCGCCGCCGCCGCCGGGATGAGCGGGGGATGATCTGCGTGCGAATCCATGCCGTCATCATACCGCAGTTCGTGTCGGCACACGATGATCCGGGCATGCCGCCCAGGCCGGGACAACCAATCGCGTGCGCAACCCCGTGCACCGGCCACACGGCGGTGCGGCTGCGCATGCACTGCCGGCCTGGGCACGGCGATGTGATAGGATGCGGCAGGCCGCCCGGCACGAAGCGTCGGCCGGGCAGCGCCACGCCGGTCCGCCGCCCGCGTCGGCACGTGGTATGTGGCCAGGGGGGGATCGATGGATCAGCCACTCGCCGACGACCTCTCGGTCGTCGCACTGAGCCAGATCTGCGGTGGTGCGGCGATCGGTCACACGCTGCTCCGCTACCGCCAGATCAGCTCGACCAGCGACATCGCCCGGCGCTGCGCCCGGCGCGGCGACCCTGCCGGGGTCGTCGTGCTGGCCGACGAGCAGACGGCCGGGCGTGGCCGCCGCGGCCGGCAGTGGGTGATGCCATCTGGCGCGCTGGCCTGCTCGGTGCTTCTCCGGCCGACCCTTGCGCCGTCCGATGCATATCTCATCACGATCGCCGCCGGGCTGGCGGTCTGCGAGGCGCTCGAAACCGTCGTGCCGCTGCGCCCGCGGCTCGCCTGGCCCAACGATGTCGTGCTCGACGACGCCAGCCGCGCCGCGCCCGCCAAAGTCGCCGGGCTGCTCGGCGAATCGGCGAGCGACCAGCGCACGCTGCACTGGGTGGTGCTGGGCATCGGAATCAACGTCGCCGCGGCGCCAGCCGGCCTCGTCGACGGATGCGACCTGACGCAGCGGGCGACCAGCCTGGCACAGGCGAGCGGCAGCGCCATCGCGCGTCCGGCGGTCCTGCTCGCCGTCCTCGCCGCACTCGAGCGCCGGCTCGCCGCCGATCTCGCCGGACGCGACCGCGCGGCACTGCTCGCCGCATGGCGCGCGCGCCTCAGCACGCTGGGGCGCCGCGTCGAGCTGCGATGTCGCACCGGCCCCTGCCGTGGCACCGCCATCGCAGTCACCGAACAGGGCGGGCTGGTCGTCCGGCGCGACGACGGCACGCTGACCGACGTGAGCGCTGGCGAGGTCGACGCATGAGCATGCCGTCCCACGATCCTGGCGCCCCGGCGTGGCGGGCATACCTGCGGCACAGCGCACGGCTGCTGGCGCGGCCGATCGATCTGGTGCGACGGTACCGCCGCGAGCACATCGCCGCCGATCTGATCGCCGGCAGCACCGTCGGGATCGTGCTCCTGCCGCAGGCCATCGCCTTCGCGCTGCTCGCCGGCCTGCCAGTCGAAGTCGGCCTGTTCAGCGCGATGGTCGCGCCGATCGCCGCAGCGCTCTGGGGGTCGTCGTCGCATCTCTCGAGCGGGCCGACCAACACCGCATCAATCCTGACGCTGTCGCTGCTGGCTGGCATTGCCATGCCAGGCAGCCCCGACTATCTCGCCATCGCCGGGCTCGTCGCGCTCCTCAGCGGCCTGATCCGGGTGCTGCTCGGCGTCTTTCGCCTCGGCGTGCTGGTCAACTTCGTCTCGGATTCCGTCGCCGTCGGGTTCACCGCCGGCGCCGGCCTGCTGATCGCTGCCAACCAGTTTGATGCCCTCCTCGGCGTCGCGCGACCCGGCGACCAGAGTCTGGTGGGGATTGTCGCGGGGATCATCCCGCAGCTTGGCGCCGCGCACCTGCCGACACTGCTGACCGGCCTGGCGGCGATTGCCGTGATCATGACGCTGCAGCGCATCGTGCCGCGTGCGCCGGTCGTGCTCGCCGGGATCAGCCTGGTCGCGATCGGCGCCGCACTCGGCGGATTCGAGGCGCGGGGTGGCGCGGTGCTGGGGGCGATTCCGGCGACGTTTCCGCCGCCGCTTGCATGGCCCGCCATCAGCCTCGAGCGCGTCGGCGCGCTCGCCAATGGCGTCCTCGCCATCGCCGTCATCGGGCTGGTCGAAGCCGCATCGATCGCCCGCTCAATCGCCAGCCACTCCGGCCAGCGGATCGACAGCAACCAGGAGTTCGTCGGCCAGGGGATGGCCAACATCGTCAGCGGCCTGTGCTCGGGCATGCCAGTCTCGGCATCATTCAACCGCTCGGCCCTGTTGTTCCGCGCCGGCGGCCAGACTGCGCTGGCCAACGTCATCGCGGCGCTGGTCGTCATCTTCGCCGTCGTCGTGATCGGCCCGCTCATCGCCCACCTGCCGCGCGCCGCGCTCGCCGGCGCGCTGATCCTCACCGCGATCGGCATGATCGACGCCCGCAGCATGCGGCGGATCCTGCGCGGCACGCGCGGCGATGCGCTCATCATGGGCTTCACCGGCATCACCACGCTGCTGCTGCCGCTGCAGTTCGCCGTCCTGTTCGGCGTGCTGATGTCCCTCGGCCACTACATCATGCGCACCAGCACGCCGCAGGTGCATGTTGTGCTGCCCGACGACCAGTACCTGCGCTGGCGGCACCGCCCCGACCGGCCGGAATGCCCGCAGGTGGTAGCCGTCGAGATCCTCGGCGATCTGTACTTCGGCGCGGTGCATCACGTCGAGGAGACCATCCGCCAGCACTTGCAGCGCGTTCCCGGCCGTGCGCTGGTGGTGCTCGACCTGCAGAGCGTCCAGCACTGTGACATGAGCGGGATTCACATGCTCGAGAGCCTGATGCGTCATTGCCGTGCGCAGGGCGGCGATGTCTACTTCACCCACGTGCGCGACAGCATCCGGCACACCATGGGGCAGAGCGGGTTTGATGCGGCCCAGCAGCCACGCCACTTCGACGACCTGGGCCGGGCGATCGATCACCTGTTCTACCACCGGATCGATCCCGCCGTCTGCATCTACGAATGCGAGGTGCGCGCATTCCAGGAGTGCCAGAACCTGCCGAAGCGCACCTTCCCGATCCCGCGCGCGATCGCCGGCACCATGCCCGAGCTGCCGCAGATCGCGCCGCGGCTGCTGTGGGCCGCAGTCAACCATGCCCCGGCGCCCTGCGTCATCGACGTACGCGAGCCACGCGAATTCGCCCGCGGCCACATTCCCGGCGCGCTGCTGATGCCACTCGGCGCGGTGCTCGCCGGCGAGCTCGCCCCGCCGCGCGACCAGCCGGTCGTCCTGGTGTGTCGCACCGGCCGTCGCAGCCAGCGCGCCGCCATCACGCTGCACGCCCAGGGCTATGCCGATCTGACCATCCTCGCCGGGGGCATGCGCGCCTGGCACGACGAACACCTGCTGGAGGCGCTGGATGCATGATCAGCCGCTCGACCGCAATCTCGGGCTCGACCTGGTACGCGCCACCGAAGCGGCGGCAGTCGCCGCCGGCCGCTGGATGGGCCTCGGCCGGCGCGACGAGGCCGACGACGACGCTGCGGCGGCGATGGCGCGCGCGCTGGATCTGCTGGCGATCGATGGCACCATCGTCATCGGCGAGGAGTGGCGCGCCGCCGGCGTGACCCGGCTGGCCAGCGGCCAGCGCGTCGGGCGTGGCAGCGGGCCGCAGCTTGATGTGGTGCTCGATCCGGTCGACGGACGGACGATGCTGGCCCAGGGGCGCACCGACGCGATCGCCGTGGCGGCGCTGGCCCCCCGCGGCAGCATGTGGTCGCCCGGGCCGGCGGCGTATCTCGAGAAGCTCGTCGTCAATCGGGCGGTCGCGCCGGCGCTGGTAGCGGAGTGCATGGACGCGCCGACCGCCTGGACGCTGGCGTTGATCGCCCGTGCCAAGCAGAAGGCGGTGCGCGATCTGACGGTCTTCGTGCTGGATCGGCCGCGCCACGCCGACCTGATCGACGAGATTCGCCGCGCCGGGGCGCGCGTGATGCTGCGCACCGATGGCGACGTCGCCGGCGCGCTGCTGGCTGCCTCGGCCGACTCGGGAATCGATGTCTTGCTGGGCATCGGTGGCGCCGCCGAGGGCGTGATCGCCGCGTGCGCGGTCAAGGCGCTGCGTGGCGCGATGCTGGTGCGCCTCGCGCCGCAGAGCGCCGCCGAACGCGAACTGGTGCGCGCCGCCGGCCTCGATGCCCGCCGCGTCCTGCGCGACGACGAGCTGGTGCGCAGCCGGCACGTGTTCTTTGCCGCCACGGGGATCGCCGACGGGCCGCTGCTGCGCGGCGTGCGGTACCAGGCGGGCTACGCCCACACCAATTCGATCATCCTGCGCGGCGAGACGGGCACGCGGCGGCTGATCCAGGCCGAGCATGCGCTCGAGCGCACCGACTGAGCGCAATCGTGCCTGCCGCCCGCCACGGCAGTGCGCCGCGGCTGCGGTTTGTGGTAGGATTCACGACGGCCCGGCCATGCGGTACGAGCCGGGCGACCGGCGCGGGGGCCGTGCTAGAATACCCGTCTGACAGCAGCGACGACCGATGGACACACACGCACGCATGAACGTCATTCCCGCGATCACCATCGACGGACCGGCCGGCTCGGGCAAGAGCACGCTCGGCGAGCGGCTCGCCCGGGCGCTGGGCTGGCTGTACTTCGATACCGGCGTCATGTACCGCGCGCTCACGCTCGCGGCGATCGGGCACGCCGTCGCACTCGACGATCCTGCGGCGCTCGAACGCCTGGCCGAGGCGCTGGTGATCGACGTCAGCCCGCCCCAGGTCGGGGATGGGCGCCAGTACACCGTGTGCGTCGACGGCGTCGATGTCACCTGGTCGCTGCGCCGAAGCGATGTCGAGCAGCAGATCTCGCATGTCGCCGCCCACCCCGGGGTGCGCCGCGTGATGCGGGCACGCCAGCGGCAGATCGGGTTACGCGGGCATGTGGTGCTGGTCGGCCGCGACATCGGCAGCGTGGTTCTGCCCGACGCCGCGTTGAAGATTTACCTCGTCGCCTCGATCGACGAGCGCGCCCGCCGTCGGATGCAGGAGCGCAGCGCCCGCGGCCAGCCGGCGGAGCTGGCGGCGATCCGCGCCGACATCGCCCGGCGCGACGAGCTCGATCGCCACGTGATGCAACCCGCGCACGATGCTGTCCAGCTCTCGAGCGAGGGCCGCAGCCCGGACGAGCTCGTCGACCAGGTGATGCGCCTGTTCGGCCGCCCGACGTCGTCAGCCGTTTCATCGTGAGGGCGCAGCGCGGTCGCCGGCTGCGTCAGGGAGTACGGAGAGCCACGATGACCATCCGATGCTGCCGGATCGCTCTCGTCGCCATCACACTCCTCATCGGTGTGGTGTACCCGGCCGCCAGCAGCGCGCAGGGCGATGCCGGCGTCACCATCGACGCGACGATGGGCTACGAGGCCGCCTACCGCACCGGCGACTGGTTTCCGGTCGTCGTCGAGCTCGGCAACGCCGGCGCCGACCTGAGCGGCCAGTTGGTCTGGCGCGGCCCCGACGGCAGCTCGCGCGTCGCGACCCTGGTCGAGCTGCCGCGTGGTGCGCGCCAGCAGATCGTCGTCGATGTCTTCGTCCCCGAGAGCGAGTATGTGCGCGTCGGGCGCATCGAACTGGTGGTGGACGACGCCGTCGTCGCGGCCGCCGAGGTGACGCTGACGCAGCACGAGCCGACCACGCCGGTCATGCTGGTCGCCAGCAGCGACCAGTCGCTGCTGCGCGGGATCGTCTGGCAGCCTGAGGTGATGAGCGGCGTCGAGGTACACCACGTCGTGCTGGAGCAGCTCTCGCCGCGGGTTGCGGCGCTGCAGGGCTTCGATGTCCTGGTGGTTCACGGGATCGACACCAGCACGCTGGGCCAGGCGCAGCGCGAAGCGCTCAGCGACTGGGTGATGCTGGGCGGGCAGCTGGTGATCAGCGGCGGCGGTGATCCGCGGGCGCTGGCCGGCTTCGCCGACCTCGCGCCGGTGACGATCACCGGCGTCGAGCGCGGCAGCCTGGCGCGCCTCGCGGCAGTGGCGCCGGGCAGCGCCGCGCTGCCCGACGATGTCGCGCTGAGCCAGGTGACGCCGGCCCCGCAGGCGCGCGCCTGGCCAGCGGCCGGCGACCTGGTGTACTCGCGGGCAGTTGGCCGCGGCGCGATCCACGTCACGCGCTTCGACCTGGCCCGGCTGCGCGGCTGGGACGGCAATGCCGCCTTCTGGGCGCAGCTGGTGCCGCTGCGCGACCGCGGCTCGCTCGGTGCGCTCGAGCGTGGCGATTTCGCCCCACCGCTGCTCAATGGGCTGGTGCTCGCCGAATTGCAGCTTCCCGGCGTCGGCAGCATCGCGCTCTTCTTCCTGCTCTACCTGATCGCCATCGGCCCGCTGCACTACTTGGTGCTGCGGCGGTTCGACCGCCTCGATTGGGGCTGGATCACCGTCCCGCTGACGATCCTGGCGTTCGTCGGCGTCGCGTATCTGGTCGGGATCGGGGCGCGCGGCACGGTGGCCCGGATCTACGGCATCACGGTCGTCGAGGCGATGCAGTCCGGCAGCCGTGGCCTGGCGACGACGTCGCTGAGCATCTTCTCGCCGACGCGCACCAGCTACCGCATGGCATTGCCGGCGGGCGCGCTGGTGGCCGAGCGGCGCGGCGGGCTGGATGCGACGGGCGCTGCGCGCATCACCGGCGGCCCCGCCGACACGACCGTATCGGAGGTGCTGGTCGATCTCGGTGGGCTGCGCAGCGTCGTTGTGGAGTCGACGGTACCGTTCACGCTGCGCATCGACAGCAGGCTCGCACGCGCGGCGGATGATCAGCTGACGGGCACGCTGCAGCTGCTCGCGGGCCCGGCGCTCGATGGCGCGCTGCTCACCACGGGCGGCGGAGCCTACGGCGCACTGCTCGGCCCGCTGGACGCCGGCACGCCGGTCGTGGTGCGCCGCCGCGTCGCGCCCGCCGACGCGATCGCCGACGATGCGGTGCCGAACCTGCAGGTCCGTACCATCATCAGGGAGCTGATCGCGCGCCAGGCGCGCGACGACACTGATCCCGCCGCGATCTATCTGTGGGGCTGGCGCAGCCAGCCGACGCTCGACGTGGCCCTCAGCGAGGTGGCCGTGCAGCAGCACCTGACGATCTACGCGATCCGGCTGGACGATCGATGACCAGCCGACGGCCACCACCGATGGCGCAGGTGCTGCATGCCGCCCGGCACGCCATCACCGGGCAGCGGCTGATCACGGCCGGCGCGCCGGTCATCGTCGCGGTATCGGGCGGCGCTGATTCCAGCTGCCTGCTGGACGTGCTCGACCGCCTGCGGCCGACGCTCGGCGTGACGCTCCACGTGGTCCATCTCGACCACGGCCTGCGCGGTGCGGCTGCCGCCGCAGATGCCCTGGCCGTCGCCGATGAGGCACGGCGACGCGGGCTGGCATACACCATCGCGCGCACTGATGTCGCCCGGCTCGGCCGGCAGTGGCGCGCCAACACCTACGCCATCGGCCGCGCTGCGCGCCATGCCCTGTTCACCGCGGTGGCGCGCCACATCGACGCCCAGGCGATCGCGCTGGGGCATCAGGCAGACGACCTGGCCGAGACGGTGCTGCTGCACCTGCTGCGCGGTGGCGGCAGTGCGGGCCTCGCCGGCATGGCACAGCGCATCGACGCCGATGCCTGGCCGCCGGCGCTGGAACTGCACGACGCGCTCGCCTATGTCGCCGGCGTGATCCCGCCGCCACCAGCCACCGCGTCGCGCGCGGCGCTGATCCGACCGCTCCTGGCCGTCGACCGGGCCGACATCGCTGCCTATTGCCGCGAGGCCGGGCTGGTGCCGCGCGAAGACCCCGACAATGGCGACCGCCGCCATCGCCGCGCCTGGGTGCGCCACGAGTTGCTGCCGGTCATGCAGGTGGCCAACCCGCAACTGGTGCACACGCTCGCCCAGACGGCGGCCATTCACGCCGGCGAGCAGGACTATCTGCAGCAGCAGGTCGATCAGGTGTGGCCGGCGCTGGCGCAGACGGCGCCCGGCCGGATCACGCTCGACGGCACGGCGCTGGCCGGGCAGCACCCGGCGCTGCAGCGCCTGATCCTGCGCCGTGCCTGGGCCGCATTCGGCCGGCCGCACACGCTCGACTTCGCCGCCGTCGAACGTGCCCGCGCGCTGCTCGGCCGCAGCGTCGGCGCGCGCACCCAATGGCCGGCCGGCACCGGCATCGCGGTGGATTACCACGGGATGCTGGTGATCGGCACGCCAGCCGAATCCGACGCGCCGCTGCTTGCCGATGACGCGCCGCACCCGATCGCGGCGGGGCAATGCCTGGCCCTGGGCGCCGCCTGGTGCCTGTGTGCCACGCCACACTGCGCCAGCGCGCCACGCGACCGCTGGAGCATCGCCGTCGACACCCGGCTGCTCGACGGCCCGCCCATCGCGCGGCCGCGGCGCCCCGGCGACCGGCTGCAGCCGGTCGGCGCGCCGGGACACCGCCGCGTGCAGGACATCTTCGTCGACCAGCGCGTGCCGCGGCGCGATCGTGACCGCTGGCCGATCATCGCCGACGCCCGCGGGCCGCTGTGGATCCCCGGCATCGCCGTCGATCACCGGCTGACGGCCCACCACGCGCCACAGCTCATCCTGACCATCCACCGGAGGGCCATCGGGCCAACGCCATCTGAAGCACACCACAGCACCGCCAGATGTTGAGCAGCCCAGGGAGGAAGCCACATGCATCACGACATCGCCGAGATCCTGCTGCCCGCCGATGCCATCCAGCAGCGCGTCCGCGCGCTCGGCCAGCGCATCGCCGGCGATTACGCCACCGCTGGCGACCTGCTGCTCGTCGGCGTCCTCAAAGGTTGCGCGATGTTCATGGTTGATCTCGCCCGCGCCATCGAGCTACCGCTCGCCCTCGACTTCATCGCCGTTTCGAGCTATGGCCACAGCACCGCATCCAGCGGGGTCGTACGTCTGCTCAAGGACCTCGACACCGACATCGCCGGCCGGCAGGTGCTGATCGTCGAGGATATCATCGACAGCGGCCTGACGCTCGACTACCTCCGCAGCCAACTGCTGCGGCGAAACCCGGCCAGCCTGCGCATCTGCGCCCTGCTGAACAAGCCCGACCGACGCATCACGGATGTCGCCGTCGACTACCTCGGGTTTGACATCCCCGACCGCTTCGTCGTCGGGTACGGTCTCGACTACGGCGAGCGCTATCGCAACCTGCCATACATCGGCGTGCTGCGCCCCGAGATCTACAGCGATTGACCGGCAGCCGCGCGTGAGCGCGGCACCGTCGGGGAGCCGGCCGCCGTCAGCGCTCCGACAGTGCGCCCGCCGGGCTCGGCGCATGGCAGGTGCGGCATGGCACGCCGCCCGGGCCCACGTACGGGCGAATTCGCCCCCCATTCCCCCACCAGCAGCCCCCAGGGCATTGCCGTCGTGCATCGACTCTGGTATACTTTCCTCATACCGCAGGCCGTCTGCGGCTGCTGCGGTGTTGGCCCGCGCAGCACCGCCGAGGAGCGCCGCTCCCGAGAAGAGAACGACACTATGGTGGACAATCGCTGGCTCAAGAACAGTTTCGTCTATCTGATCATCCTGGTCGCTGCGCTGGCCCTCTTTTTCAACTACTTCAACAACGCGCAGAGTCAGGCCGAAGACCAGGGCATCATCAAAGTGATCGCCGACGCCCGGGCTGGCAACGTCAGCCTGATCGAGGCACAGTCGGGCAGCAACGACATCATCGTCACCTACAGCGACGGCACCAAGGTGCGCTCGCGGCTCGAGTCGAGCGACACCATCACCTCGCTGCTCGTCGACGCCGGCGTCGACCTGAGCCGGGTTGACGTGCAGGTGCAGGCGGCGCCGGCCTGGGGCGGATTGCTGAACGTCTTCACCATTCTGCTGCCGGTCCTGCTGATGATCGGCTTCTTCGTCTTCTTCATGCGCCAGGCGCAGGGTTCGAACAACCAGGCGATGTCGTTCGGCAAGAGCCGGGCGCGCATGTTTTCGGGCGATAAGCCGACGATCACCTTCGCCGACGTCGCCGGCCAGGAAGAAGCCAAGCAGGACCTCACCGAAGTGGTCGAGTTCCTCAAGTTCCCCGACAAGTTTGCCGCGCTCGGTGCGCGCATCCCGCGCGGTGTGCTGATGGTCGGCCCGCCCGGAACTGGCAAGACGCTGCTGTCGCGCGCCGTCGCCGGCGAGGCGGGCGTGCCATTCTTCTCGATCTCCGGCTCCGAGTTCGTCGAGATGTTCGTCGGCGTCGGCGCCAGCCGCGTGCGCGACCTGTTCGACCAGGCCAAGCGCAACGCGCCCTGTATCGTGTTCATCGACGAGATCGACGCCGTCGGGCGCCAGCGTGGCGCCGGCCTCGGCGGCTCGCACGACGAGCGCGAGCAGACGCTGAACCAGATCCTGGTCGAGATGGACGGCTTCGACACCAACACCAATGTCATCGTCATCGCCGCGACCAACCGGCCCGATGTGCTCGATCCGGCGCTGATCCGCCCCGGCCGGTTCGACCGCCAGGTCGTGCTCGATGCGCCCGACGTGAAGGGTCGCATCGAGGTGCTCAAGGTACACACCAAGGGCAAGCCGCTGGCCGACGACATCCAGTTCGACGTGATCGCGCGCCAGACGCCCGGCTTCTCGGGCGCCGATCTGGCCAATGCGGTCAACGAGGCGGCCATCCTGGCGGCACGGCGCTCGAAGAAGCGCATCGGCATGGCCGAGTTGCAGGACGCCATCGAGCGCGTCGCGCTGGGCGGCCCCGAGCGGCGCAGCCGGGTGATGTCGGATCGCGAGAAGCTGATCACCGCCTACCACGAGGCCGGGCATGCGGTCACGGGCGCCGGCATGCCCCGCGCCGATCGCGTGCAGAAGGTGACGATCATTCCGCGTGGTCGCGCCGGCGGATACACCCTGTTCCTCCCCGAGGAGGATCGCAGCTACATGAGCCGGGCGCACTTCGAGGCGCAGCTCGTGGCGCTGCTGGGCGGCCGCATCGCCGAGGAACTGATCTTCGGCCCGGTCGAGATCACGACGGGCGCCTCGGGGGACATCCAGCAGGTGACGCGGATCGCCCGCGCGATGGTCACGCGCTACGGCATGAGCGAGAAGCTCGGGCCGATCGCCTTCGGCGAGAAGGAAGAGTTGATCTTCCTCGGCCGCGAGATCAGCGAGCAGCGCAACTACGGCGACGAGGTGGCACGCGAGATCGACGCCGAGGTGCATCGCATCGTGTCGCTGGCCTATGGCCGGGCGCGGCATCTGCTGGTCGAGAACCGCGCGGTGCTCGACGACATGGCGAACGCGCTGATCGAATTCGAGAGCCTTGACGGCGACCGGCTGCGCGCGTTGCTCGTGCGGGTCGGCAAGCTCGCGCCCGACGGCAGCATCCAGCCGGCTGGCGCGGCCAGCCTCTCGGACATCGCCCGCGATGCTTCTGCCTGAGGGTGAGTGGCGGTGCCTGCGCCTGCGACGCGCGGGGCAGGCGCCGCCGCCGCCTCGCTGCACAAGGAGATACTGATGTCGGGCCACTCAAAATGGCACTCGATCCGCCGCACCAAGGGGGTCATCGACCAGCGTCGCGGCCAGCTGTTCACCAAGCTGGCGCGCGACATCACAATCGCGGCGCGCGCGGGCGGCAGCGGCGATCCCGAGATGAACTTCCGCCTGCGGCTGGCCGTCGACAAGGCCAAGGCGAGCAACATGCCCGCCGATAACATCCAGCGTGCCATCGATCGTGGCACCGGCAAGGGTGGCGAGGCCAACCTCGAGGAGATCTACTACGAGGGATATGCGGCCGGCGGCATCGCGCTGCTGATCGAGGCGGCGACCGATAATCGCAATCGCACCAACGCCGACATCCGTGCGGCGATGACCAAGGGGGGCGGCAGCCCGGGCGAGCCCGGCTCGGTGTCGTGGATGTTCGCGCTGGTCGGTCTGATCACCATCGACCGGGCGGGGACATCGCTCGATGCCGATGAGGTGATGCTGCAGGCGATCGATGCCGGCGCGAGCGACGTCGATGTCAGCGACGAGGTGATCGAAGTCTATACCGAGTTCCGCCAGCTGGCTGCGGTGCGCTCGGCGCTGCTGGCCGCCGGCATTCCGGTCACGGGCGCCGAGAAGCTGATGCGGGCCACGACGCTGGTGCAGGCCGACACGGCCGATGCGCTCCGGGCGCTGCGGCTGATCGAACGCCTCGAAGACCTCGATGATGTCCAGAAGGTGTACAGCAATCTCGAGGTCACCGATGAGGTGGCCGAGCAGTTTGCTGGCGCCTGAGAACCACTGATGCGCACACTCGGCATCGATCCCGGGCTGGCGACGCTGGGCTGGGGCGTCGTCGAGACCCATGGCGATGCCGCGACGCTGCTGGGCTGCGGCGTCATCCGCACTGCGGCGCACACGCCGCTGCCGGCGCGGCTGCTGCAGATCCACACGGCGCTCGGCGCGGTCCTCGAACACCACCAGCCGGATGCCGCCGCCATTGAGGAGCTCTTCTTCGGCAAGAACAGCACCACGGCGATGGCGGTGGGCCAGGCGCGCGGCGTCGCGCTGCTGGTGCTGGCGCAGGCGGGCCTGGCGGTCGCCGAGTACAAGCCCACGGTGGTCAAGCAGGCGGTCGCCGGCGATGGCGGCGCCGACAAGCGCCAGATGCAGTCGATGGTGCGCATGACGCTGCGCCTGGCGGCTGCGCCGACCCCGGACGATGCGGCCGATGCGGTGGCGGTGGCGCTGTGCCACGGCTATACCGCACCGTTCGTCCGGCAGGTGGCGCTGGGCCGGGCGGATCGTTGAGCGGCCGGACGTGCGCGCCGGGATGCCCCGCTCGTGCGTCGTCGATGCCCATCGCGCATGGACAGCCGGCACGACGCCCGGCGGGCGGCTGTGCTGTGTCATCGGCGCGGCTGCGGGCGATCCGGCACGGTGCTGGTTGCCGGGTGAGCGCGCCGCCGCCGTTCCGTCGCGATCCTCACCGTGCTCACCGCGCGCCTGCACGAACCTGTGGCCGCGCCGGCGCGGGAGCAGTGCCGGGGAGACCCGCATCGCGCATCACCACACGTCACGCCGTCTGGCGCGTCACAATCCTGCCGCGCATGGATCACGCCGGCGACACCTCCGGGCGACGGCACGGCGCAACTCGGGACGATCGCGTGCCGGCGCACGCTGCGTGGCGGGGCAGCTAGCCGGCCTCGCCGGGGCCCGACAACTCTCGGCGACCTCTTGCCCGTGCGTCGGCCCTGCCCCGCTGGCACGCCACGCACGCGTCACCGATCCGCCGCTGGTATATAATGGACAGGCTACGATCGCGTGCTGAAGGGAGAACTGCCATGAAGCTACTCTTGTTCGTCGTCGAGGGTGGAAGCGCCGATGCCTCGGTGAATGCGCTGGTCGAGCAAGGCTTTCGTGTCACACAGCTGGCATCGACCGGTGGATTCCTGCGCAAGGGCAACACCACGCTGCTCGTCGGCGTCGAGGATGCGGCGGTGGATCGGGCGGTCGAGGTGATGCGGCGCGCCGTGCCGGGGGCGCTGGCGATCACACTCGATCTGGAGCGCTACGAGCGCGTGTGAACATCCTCTACGTCGCATGTGGCATTCCGCTGCCGGGGACGCTCGGCGGCTCGACGCACGCGCGCGAGGTGGCGCGCGGGCTGGCGGAGCGCGGGCACGTGGTACACGTCGTGGCGGCGCCGGCGCAGCAGTCGCTGGCATCGCTGGCGATCCCCGGCGTGACGGTTCATACGCTGGCTGTGCCCAAGCTGCTCTCGTTCCTGGGCGATCGCCAGATCGACCGCTGGTGCGGCCGGATCGCGCCCGACGTCGTGATGGAACGCTACTACAACTTCGCCGGCGGTGGCCTGCGCGCCGCGGCGCGGCGCGGCATTCCGACGGTGCTCGAGGTGAATGCGGCGATCATCGACCCCCCGGCGGTACTCAAGCGACGCATCGACGACCTGCTCGGCGGGCCGCTGCGGCGCGCCGCCGTGGCGCAGTGCCGCCTGGCCGGGCGGATCGTCACGCCGCTGGCCAGCACGGTGCCCGACGCGATCGCGCGCGAGCGCATCGTCGAACTCCCGTGGGGCGCGGCGGTCGAGCGCTTCACGCCGGCTGGCGACGAGCCGGCGCGGCCGGCACATGTGGTGTTTCTCGGATCGTTTCGTGGCTGGCATGGCGCCGCCGACGTGGTGCGCGCCTGCGGCCGGCTCTACGATGCCGGCATGCAGTTCGCCTGCACCCTGATCGGTGACGGCCCGGAGCGGGCGGCAGTCGCGGCGCTGGCCGCGCGCTGGCCCGGGCGCTTCCGGTTCTGTGGCGCCGTGCCGTATGAACGGGTGCCGGCGCTGCTCGCCGGGGCGACCATCGGCGTCGCGCCGTTCGATACGACGCGCCACCCCGCATTGCGCGCGGCGGGATTCTTCTGGTCGCCGCTGAAGGTGTACGAATACATGGCCGCCGGGCTGCCGGTCGTCACGACGGATCTGCCGCCGCTGAATCGCATCATCCGCGCCGGCCAGGAAGGTGAGCTGTTCGCCGAGGGCGATGTCGCGGCGCTGGCGCGGGCGCTCGAGCGCCTGCTGCGCGATCCGTCGCGCGCCAGCGCGCTGGGGCGCGCCGCGCGCGAGCGGGTGGTGGCGCACTACTCGTGGGCACGGCATTGTGCCGAGCTGGAGCGCATCATGCAGCAGCTGGTGACGCATGGGTGACGCGATCCGGCACGCGCGCCAGCGCCCGGGGCGATGCCCATGACGGCGCGGCTGCGGCTGATCATGCCGAGCGATGCCTTCCCGCCACGCTGCGGTGGGGCTGGCTGGAGCGCCCATGCGCTGGCGCGGTCGTTGCAGGCCCGCGGGTGTGATGTCACCGCCATCGTGCCACGCACCGGCCGCGGCCTCGTCAGCGATGTCACGCTGGGGATCGCGACGCTGCGCCCGGGATACCGGGAATGGCCGCTGCCGTTTGTGCGCAACTACTCGCGCCACGAACGCCTCTGGCCGATCGTGGCGCAGACGATCGTCGCGGCGGTCGCCGACGACGCTGCACGAACCCTGATCCACGCCCAGCATGTGCGCGTCGCGCCGGCAGCGGTGCACGCCGCGCGGCGCCTGGGCGTGCCGGTGGCGATCACGGTGCGCGACCACTGGCCCTGGGATTACTTCGCGACCGGGCTGCACGCCGATCGTGTGCCGTACCCGCGACAGGACTGGGCGGCGCTGGCGAGCGATCTGCCACAGCGCCTGGGGCCGCTGCGGGGTGTGCTGGCGTGCGCTGCCATCCCGTATCTGCTCGCCCATCTGGCGCGGCGCCGTGCGGCGCTGCGGGCGGCTGACGCGGTGATCGCCGTCAGCGAATACATCGCCGCGCGCCTCGCGCCGCTGGTGCCTGCCGAACGCCTGCACCGCATCCACAACTTCGTCGACCTGCCGGCGCTCGATGCGGTCATCGCCCGGCCGGCCATGCTCGATGCCCGTGGCGCATTGCTGTTCGTCGGCAAGCTCGAGCGCAACAAAGGGGCCGACCTGCTGCCCGACATCATGGCGCGGCTGCGCGCGGCTGCGCCGGATCGGCCGCTGCCGCCACTGATCATCGCCGGCGATGGCGCGCTGCAGCCGGTTCTCGCCGCCGGCTTCGCGCGCCTGGGCGTCGACGCCCGCTTCACCGGCTGGATCGATCACGACGAGATCCTGCGCCTGAGCGCCGCGTGCGCGCTGTTCCTCTACCCGTCGACGTGGGGCGAGCCGCTCAGCCGCACCCTGCTCGAGGCCTGTGCCTGCGGCGCCGCGATCCTGGCGATGCCGACCGGCGGCACTCGCGACATCATCCGCGATGGCCACGACGGCGCGCTGGCGGTGACGGCTGCCGGATTTGCGGCGCGGCTGCGGCAACTGCTCGATGCCCCCGCCGAACGTGCCGCGCTCGGCGCTGCGGCGCGCCGTACGGCCGAACAGCGCTTCAGCGAGGTGGTCGTGGCGCCCCGGGTGATCGAGCTGTATCGCCAGCTTCACGCCGCCGCGGCGCACCGGCGCTGAGCCGGCCGATGGAGCGGCCCTCAGCGCAGGTCGATGTCGTAGGAGACGCAGGCGTTCATCAGATAGCCCCGGAGATTGCTGCGCGCCCGCTCGGGCTGCGTCCGCCCGGCGCCGTCCGTCGCGCGGCAGCGCAGCCGGTGATGCCCCGGTCCGATGACGACGCGCAGCGACCAGCCGCGCCAGGCATATCGCCCCGTCGGCGCATGCAACTGTGCATCGCGCCAGGGACCATCGTCGATCGCGACGGCCACGCGGCGGATGGGGCTGCCGTCCGACCACGCGACGCCGCGGATGTCCTGCCAGCCGGCCCGGTGGTGCTGGCTGGTGATCAGCGATTTCACCTGCAGCTCGCGAACCTTGCCGTACGGCATGCCGGCATCGTCGTACAAGACATAACTTTGCTGATTGTACGGGCTCGTCGACTCGTGATCGATCAGGGTCATGCGGCTGAGCCACTTGACGGCATTGATCGCATACCAGCCGGGCACCACCAGGCGCGCCGGGCCGCCGAGCCGGGCCGGCAGGGGCACGCCGTTGGCATACAGCGCCAGCAGCCCCTGTTCGCGCAGCGCGGCGACCTCGACGCCGCGGGCGAAGTCGGCGCCGCTGTGACATTCGGCCTGCAGCGCCGTCGTCGCGACGCCGGCATCGTCGAACAGATCGGCGATGGCGACGCCGCTCCAGACGATGTTGGCGACGGCGCCGCCGCGCCACGGGACGCCGTCGGCCGGTTGTCCGGCGGCGGCGAAGGCTGCGCGGTGATTGCCGGCACACTCGAGGACGCTGGCCACGTGACGCAGCGCGTAGCGCCGCAGCGCGCCATAGTCCAAGGTGAGCGTGCGCGCGACCAGCCCGTCGAGCCGTAGCTGCCAGGCGTCGCGGTCGAGCGCCGGCGCTGGGTGGTTGTTGCGCAGGAAGACCTGCTCCAGCGGCGTGATGTCGTCGCCGGCGACCTGCGCCGGCTCACAGTTGCACGGCTCGGCCTGGTGCGTGATGGTGGCGTGGGTCATCGGTTCCCTTTCGTCATTTCCGTGGATGCGAGGACGTGGCCGGCGACTACGCTCAAGGGCATGATCACCCGGCGGACGGCGGTGCGATCGCCCCATTGGCCGGCCAGCCGGTCGGCAGCCTCGTCGAGTGCGGCGCCCTGGTGTGCCGCCAGCGCCCGCTGCACTGCCGACCACGACCAGACATATGCCATGAGTTGCTGCCAGGTCCATTCGACGTGGATCGCCAGCGCGGGTGCGGCGATCGGCGCGATCGGCAGCGTGATGTCGCGGTAGCCGCGCCACAGCAGCCGGTTCTGGGGCGCCCAGAACGGTGCCAGGTGCCGGCCGAGGCCCTCGGCGAACGCGGCATCGAACGCCGGGTCGACCGCGAACCAGGCATAGCCACAGGCGACGAACACCGCGCCGGGCGCCGCGACGCGGCGGAGCTCGTCGCCGAACCGCGGGATGTCGAACCAGTGCAGCGCCTGTGCCACCACGATCGCATCAAACTGCGCGGCGGCATAGCTGGTCTGCTCGGCCGGCTCGACGCGATAGCGCACCCGTGGCGCCGCCGGCGCGGCGGCGATCTGTGCGGCGCTCATGTCCGAGGCCTCGACGGTGTCAAAGTACCGTGCCAGCCCTGCCGCGACCTGTCCATTGCCGGTGCCGCAGTCCCAGGCGCAACGTCGCGCCGGTGCGTGTGCGGCGATCAGGTCGAACAGTCCGGCGGGGTAGCCTGGGCGCGCCGCCGCATAGGCGGCCGCATGCCCCGAGAACCAGTCGTGACCCACAGTTTCTCCCCTTCTGCCGCACGGATGCCGCGCTCCTGCGGCCAGCGTGACGCGCGCACGGCGGCACACAGACACCGCGACGCATGCTCTCGCCGCCCGGCAGCCAGCGCGCCCGATTCCTGCTCCCGCGGCGGCGGAGCGGGGTGAGGGTGCATCCGGTGTTCCACCATGCGACAGCTGCAGCACCCGGGAGCATGCCCCACGCGCCGGTCGTGGCGCGCCAGCGATTCGCTGATCATACCGCAACGCCGCCCGGTCGCGGCAGCGTCATCGTCCCATGCGCGCGATGTGTAGCCCATGCGACGCGCAGCAACTGGCGCAGCACCTGCATCGTCCCGTGCGCGCGATGCGTAGCGCACGGCTGTCCGTCCGACCCGGATCGTCGCACCCTGGTGCCTGTGTGCGACGCCTGCATCCCGGGCCTCGCGCCGGCGCGTACGCAACCGCACACCCCGCGTGTCGGCTGCCGGCGACCTGCTGCCCCGGTGCGCTGCGCACGCAGCGCCTCCACGCGTCGGTCAGGCACGCTATACTGATGCGTGTGTGTGTCTGATCGTGCTCACCCGAGGCCAACCCGATGACATTCGCCGCGCACTGGCACTTCGACGACCAGACCGCCACGCTGCTCGGTCGCGGCAGCGAGTCGGCAGTCTATGCCCTCGACGGGCAGCACGTCCTGCGGCACTATCACCCGGGCATCAGCGACGCATACGTTGCGGCGCGCGCCGTGCTGTGCGAGCGCATCGCCGCCGCCGGTGCCACATTCACTGTCCCGCAGGTCGTCGCACACGGGCAGATCGCGGGCCGGCCCGCCACCATCGAGCGGCGCCTGGCGGGTGCCGATCTGGCGACAGCCTGGCCCGCGCTCACGCCGGCAGCCCGACATACCGCGCTCACCAGCTACCAGCGCGTCGCCGGGCAGATCGGGCGCGTCTGCTTCCCCGCTGCGCCGTACGGCGAACTGCTCGACACCGCTGCGGCGATCCGGCGCGACCGCTGGCCCGAGTATCTCATGGCGCGGCTGGACGCCACGCTGGCACGCAGTCGCGGGTGGCTCCTGCGCGACGTCCCGCGGCTCGCGGCCCTGCTGCGCTGGTTCGAGCGCGCAGCCGCCGATGCGCTCGGCAGCGTCCCCCGTGCGCTGGTGCACGGCGACTATTTCCCCGGGAATGTCTTTGTCGACGACCGGGCGCAGGTGTACGCCGTCGGCGACTGGGGCTACAGCACCATCGTCGGCGATCCACGCCTCGACCAGGTGACGGCGGCGCAGTTTCTCGCGCTGGTCGATGGCATGGGCGATGATGCGCGCACCACAGCGCTGGCGCGGCTGGCCATCGATCCGCTGGTCATCGCGCTGTACACCAGCTATGCGGCGCTGTATTTCGCGCCGTGCCACGACGACGACCCGCGCACCTATGCCTGGTGTGTCGCCACCCTGCGCCAGATCAGCGCGACGTGCTGAATGTGTCGGCGGATGTGGCGAGCAGCCGGTCGATCTGTTCGCGCAGCGTCGACGCCAGGGCGGCACGCGGCACCAGCGTGGCATCGGGCTGGTCGCGACGCTTCAGTTCCACCGCATCCGCCGCCAGCGTGGTCGCGCTCACCGTCAGGCGCAGCGGCACACCGATCATGTCGGCATCGGCGAACCTGGCGCCGGCGCGCTCGTCACGGTCGTCGTACAGCACCGTCATGCCAGCCGCCTCGAGCTCGGCCAGCACCTGCTCCGCGGCGGCGGGCACCGCCGGATGCTTGCCCGCCAGCGCGATCAGATGCACCTGGAACGGCGCCACACCGATCGGCCAGCACAGCCCGCGCGCGTCGTGATGCTCCTCGGCGATGCACGCCAGCAGGCGATCGATGCTGAGACCGTAGGCGCCCATGAGCACTGGGCGCGTCTGACCAGCAGCATCGAGGAACGTGGTGCCGGCGTGTGGCGCGAGCCTGGCGATCGTCGCAAGCTCGACGCCGCGCAGCAACTGCAGCGGCGCACCGCAGTCGCTGCAGCCATATCCATCGGCCACCGCCGCGATATCGGCGACCCAGGTCGGCTGTGCGTCGCGCGGCACATTGAAGTTGCGCAGATGATATCCAGCCTCGTTTGCGCCGACCACCAGGTTCGGCGACGCGGCGAGCGTCTCGTCGGCGACCAGCAGCAGATCGCGCAGCCCGATCGGCGTGGCGTAGCCCGGCACCGCACCGCTGCGCGCGATCTCCTCGCCAGTCGCCGGGCGCAGCGCGACGGCGCCGATCACGCGGGCCAGCCTGGCCTCATTCACGTCCATATCGCCGCGCACCAGCGCCATCACAAACTGCTCAGCCGGCGCCGCGGCGGGGAACCTGGCCATCAGCATCACCACCTTGGCGGTGCGTGCCCGTGGAATGCCGAGTGTGGCGCAGAGCGCGTCGATGGTGGCAGAATCGGGCGTGGCGATGCGTTCCAGCGGCAGCGCCGGCTCGGCCGCGGCCGCCGGCCGGGCGAAGCGCGCCACCTGACGCATGGCGGCCGCGCCACACGCCGGGCAGCAGGCGAGCACCTCCTCGCCGATCGGCGTGAGGTAGACGAATGCCTGGGCGCTGGCAGCACCCAGGCCCCCACCGGCCGCATCGGCGATGCGCACCGGCAGGCCGCACGCAGCAAACAGTGCCTGATAGGCCTGCCGGTGCGCCTGATACTGCGCATCACGCCCGGCGGCATCCGCGTCGAGGCTGTACGCATCGCCCATCATGCGCTCGCGCCCGCCGAGCAGGCCAGTCCGTGGCCGTGGGTCATCGCGCACGCTCGTCTGGATCTGGTACACCAGACGTGGCAGTTGCCGATACGACCGCACCTCGCTGGCGCATAGCGCAGCCACCAGATCCTCATGGGCCAGCGCCAGGACGAGATCACGCTCACGGCGATCGCGGAACCGCACCAGTTCGGCGCCGTGCTGGTCGTACCGGCCGCTGGCGCGCCACAGTTCGGCCGGCTGGACGATCGGCATCAGGAGCTCCTGGCCACCGAGCGTCTGCAGCACCCGGCGTAGCCGCGCCTCGAGGTTCCGCAGCGTACGCACGCCCAGCGGCAACATGCCGAACAC
>JAGWYG010000152.1 GCA_018969485.1 Chloroflexota bacterium | reverse complement strand
CCGCCCCAGCGCACCAGGAACCACTCGCCCGGCAGCACCACGCGCACGACCAGCCGGCGCGCCTTGCGGGCGACGGCGTCCTCATAGGCGCGGCGCTGGTCGGGGGTGAGCGTGCCGCGCGGCCTGGCCACCAGCCTGCCGGCCTCGACCGCGCGGCGGGCCCAGGCCTCGGCGCGGGTGCGGGTGATGTGGCGGTGGTCGGCCGCGTCGGCCAGCGGCGGCGGGCGGCCGGCGGCGTCATCGACGGCATCGTCATCGGCCGCATCGTCGTCACCCGACGCCTCGCCGACATCGTCCCCGTCGCTCTCGGCCGCCACCTCCCCGCCCTCGTCGTCGCCCTGCCTGCTGGTATCCTTCATCGCCTCCAGCAGGGCGGCGAGCGCCCTGTCGTCCATGCCCTCGAGGCGCGACAGCGGCAGCGCCGGCTGATCGCCCACGGCCAGAAACATCACCGGATCGCCGACCGGCGCGGTGCGCAGCTCGAAGTCGAGCAGGCCTTCGTAGAGGATGCCGATGTACTCGCTCGAGAGATCGGAGAAGTCCACCGGCACGGTGACCCAGGTGGACTGGCGGCCCTGGCGCAGGCGCACGCGGGTGCGGCTGATCTTCTCCAGCAGCCGATACACCTCGCGGTCCGACACGATCGCGCGGCTGGCATCAAACGTGGCAGTCTCGAACACATGCAGCGCGCGCGCCAGGCCATCGCGATCGCCGCCGGCCGCCGGCGCGAACAGCTCGCCGCCGTAGGCCGGCACGGGCAGCGCCGGGTGATGGCTACCGTGATGCACCAGGCGGAACAGCGCCAGCAGACGCGGCCAGGCGCTGAACGTGCGCGCCAGCCGGCTGCCGCCGCGCGCCTCGGCCTTCGCCAGCTCATCGAGCAGGCCGCCCACGCCGTACGCCCCGTGATAGAGCGCATTCCCGCGCGGCAGCAGATCGCGCGATTCGGCGAACAGCACCACCACCAGCCGCATCACCACGCGCACCGCGGCGCGGTAGACCGCTGCCGGGGCGACATCGCCGCAGCGGTCGTGCAGCACATCGCCATGCGCCTGCACCAGCAGCTCCACCGCCTCGCGCACCCGCTCGCCGAGCGCCGCGGAGAGCTCGGCCTGGCCCTTGCGGCTGTCGAGGATGGCGGCCAGCAGCGGCGCGGACTGACCATCAGCCGGCGGCGTGAAGGCCTGCGGCGCGAGCAGCGTCCGCAGCACGTGCACCTGCGGCGCCAGCGCGCCCGCCTCGAACCACAGGTCGGCGTCCCACTCGCACCACGCGTCGACGTCGAGCCCGGCGAAGACGAGCCGCCACTGCCGGCCATTGGTCAGCAGCGCCAGGCGCTCATCGCCGGCGCGCAGCCACTGCACCACCTGGCTGGCCGTGCGGCGGCCGCGGCCGATGCCGATCTGCTGCTCGGTATCGAGAAACACCGGCAGCACCGCGCCGTGCGCATCGCGCCACACCAGGCGCGGCCGCACCAGCTCACCCACCAGCGTGCGGCGGGCCCAGCCGTCGGCCAGCGCCGCGCCGCGCGTCCACGCGCCACGCAGCGCGGCGAAGCCACAGATGCGCTCGAGCACAAAGGCCACAAACCCGGCCGCGTCGTCGTCGCCGGCGAGCAGCGCAGCCGTGCGGCGGCGCAGTTCCTGCTCGCGCTGCGGCGCGAGCGGCGCCGGCTGCAGCCCGGCGAGCGCCAGCACCCGCGGCGCATCGAGCAGCAGGCCGCCGTGGCGCAGCCGATCCCAGCCGGCACGCAGCATGTCGTTCATGGCTCACCCCCCGGCAGGCGGATATCGATCGCCAGCGGAAACACGAGCGCCGGCGCCGCCATCGCGTGGCGGCGCGGCAGCACCTGCCGCAGCATGCGCTCGCGCTCGCGGTCAAGCTGCTCGCGCACCTCGGTGTAGTGGCGGGTGCGGCGCTCGATTTCGGCGCGCTTCTCGTCGATCGAGCGGTCGATCTCGTCGAGCCGCTGGGCTTCGTCGAAGAGCATGCCCTGCGTACGATCGACCTTCAGTCGCTCAATCTCGCGCTCGAGCCTGGCAAGCGTATTCTCGCTGATGAGCGACGACACCTCGGCCAGCCGGCTGCGGTAGCGGCGCTCCTCGTCGGCCCGGGCCAGCCTGCCCGTCGCATCAAGCTGCGCCTGCAGATCCCTGTTCAGCTGCGCCGCGTGGCGTGTGATCGACGCCTTGAGCTCGTGCTCGATGTCATCGACGATCGCGCGGGCGGCCTCATGGTGCGCCGTGTCGAGCGTGAGCCGCGCGCCACGCAGGCTGAGGGCGCTGGCGTGCGGCAGCGGGGCGCCGAGCGTGCCGCGCGTCACCGGAAAGGCGATCGTGCGCACCCAGTGATGGAAGGTTTCGCGGAGATCATTCACGGCGAGCTCCTCGACGCTGAACAGCACCAGCGCATCCATGCCGGCGGGCAACGGCGCGCGTCGCACTGTCCAGCGCGATACCTCTTCGCCCGTACCGGGGAAACGGCGACGGGTGAGCGCGGCAATGGCGTGCTGCAGCATCGGATGGGAAAGATGCGCCATCAGCACATCAGGGCGCGGCGAGAAGACCAGCCGCCCGCCGATGTCGTCGATGAAGGGGGCG
This sequence comes from Chloroflexota bacterium, assembly GCA_018969485.1. GTDB lineage: Bacteria > Chloroflexota > Chloroflexia > Chloroflexales > Roseiflexaceae > CAIQIY01. Next base: position 2,624 of record JAGWYG010000152.1, on the reverse strand, counting down.
GCATCAAAGGCAAGACGCGAGACCGGGCCGGGCACGCCGCCCTGCTGGGGCCGGCGCAGCGACTCGTCGACCACCTCGCTCCAGCCGGGCAGCGCCGGGTTGACGAGCCTGCAGGTACGCGGTGTCTCCGTGCATTCGAGCTGTGGGCGCCCGCCGCGCACAGCCATGGCAGCTTCGAGCGTATCGCGCAGCGACTGCGGGTCGAGGTCGATCTCGGCCGCCAGCGCCGTGAGCTGCGCGTCGGCATCGCGGCCGTCGTGGCCGGTGTCAATCGTGGCATCGGCATCGATCTTCACCCGGCCGAGCGTCTGCGCCACGCGGCGATCGAGTTCGGCCTGGACCGCATGCGCGCTCTCGCCGGCGATCAGGCGGCGGTGCGCGGCCTCGTCGAAGATCTCGTTGGTGGCGCCGAGGTCATCGCGGATCTCGTCGGCCTTGTTGATCACATGCGCGAGAAAGGCGAGGTCCTGGTCCTGGTCGGTGACGAAGTGGAAGATCGTCACATCACGCGGCTGGCCATGGCGGTCGATGCGGCCGTTGCGCTGCTCGATGCGCGATGGGTTCCACGGGCAGTCGAAGTGCAGCAGATAGCGCGCAGTGCGCTGCAGGTTCAAGCCTTCGGCCGCTGCGTCGGTGGCCACCAGCACCCGCACGGGATGGGCCGGGTTGTTGAAGTGCGCCTTCACATCGCCGCGCCCGAGATCGTCCATGCCGCCGAAGAGCGTCAGGATGCGCTCGCCGCCGAACTGCGCGGTGAGGCGGCGCACAAGATAATCGAGCGTGGTCTTGTACTCGGTGAAGACGACGAGGCGTTCGTCGTCGCGCCACGTGCCGCCCGCGCGCAGCAACCGCCCGATCAAGGCCGCAAGCGCAGCATAGCGTGAGTCGGCGAGCGGATCGATGTCGGCCAGCTCGCCGACGGCAGCGTCGAGGCGCAGGCCGGCGACGGCGGCGTCGAGCGCAGCGATCTCGGCCTGCAGCGCCGGGGCGACGCCCTTGAGCCATGCGCCCACGACGCCCGAGGCGGTGGCGACGCGCGACTGGGTCTCGCGGTCGTCACCCGTTTCGGCTTCGAGGCTGCGGCGCGCAGCCTGCACCTCCGCATCGGCGGCGGTCTGGTCTTCGGCGAGCCCCTGCTTGCAGCGGCGCCACGAGTCGGCGAAGGCCACTGCGCAGGAGAGCAGCCGCTTGCCGAGGATTTCGACGGCGAAGGTGCCGGTGCGGCGGCGTGTGGTGCGTTCGCTCGCGGTGATCCGGCGGATGGCCTTGCGGAAGGCGTCAAACGCCGCGCTCAGCGCCATCTCCTGCGGGGTGAGGCTCAGGACCAGCGCCTGCGGAGCGAGCCGCGTGCAGAACGTTGGCGGATCTGTGCGGGCATTGATCTCGCGCTTGAGGCGCCGGACGACGACCTGCTGGATACGGCCGCGCTCGGCCTCGCGGAGCTCGTTGGTCTGGCTGAAGCGCACGGGGTCGAGGATTTCGAGCAGACCGGAGAAGCAGCGGGTGTGGCCATTGTGCGGCGTGGCGCTCAGGAACAGCCGATGCTCGAACTGGGGCGCCAGCAGGCGCAGCATGCGACACAGGTCGCTGTCGTCGCCGAAGGCCGAGGGCATCAGGTTGTGGCACTCGTCGACGATGAGCAGGTCCCAGGGCAGGTGTGGCGAGCCTTCGGGCGTGCGGCAGGCGGCCAGGAACTGCTCGAGGACGTCGGGCTGCCGCAGGTAGTGGTATGAGGCGATGATGCGGCTGAACGAGCGCCACGGATTGGCGTCCATGCCGAGGCGGCGGCGTAAGGCGTGCGTCTCGTCACGGTCGACGAGATCGAACGGCAGTGAGAACTTTTCCCACAGCTCATCGCGCCATTGCAGTCGCAGCGAGGCTGGCGTCAGCACGAGCACGCGCTGCACCCGACGGCGCAGCAGCAGCTCGACGAGGATCAGCCCCGCCTCAACAGTCTTGCCGAGGCCGACATCGTCGGCCAGGAGCAGGCTGACGCGCGGCATGCGCAGCGCCTTGAGCAACGGCACGAGCTGGAAGTCGGCGACCTGCAGCGCGCCGTGCAGCGGGCTGGCGAACGGCAGGCGTCCGAGCGGCCCCGCGCCATCCGGATCGAGGAACGGCCGGGCCGCCGACCAGCGGGCGGCGCGCAGCAGCGCATCGAAATCATCGGCCGGCATCGGCTGGCCGCGCGACACGTCGGGCAGCGCGGTCGGCTCAAGCAACCGCCCGGCCGGCTCGAGCTCCCAGATCAGCCGCTCGTCGCGCGGCACCTGGTCGTCCTTGTAGTCGATGGCCACGAGATGCAACCGGCCGGATGGCCCATCGTATGGCTCGACGCTGGTCATCAGGCCACGGCGATTGCGCACGGTGGCGAACATGCCAACCCTGGGGATCATCAGCACACCTCGTGTCGGCCGCCGCCGGGATTGTCGCACTGGGCGCCTTGCAGCGGGATGTCCACGTCCGCGCCCCGTGCGATTGATGCGGCACCCCCACTCTACGCGTGCTGCGATGGTGTGTCAAGGACAAGGAGTGGGGAGCAGGGACGAGGAGTGAGCGAAGCAGCATGTGATCTCACTCCCGTCTCTCGTCCCCCGCCCCCCGCCCTTCGTGTCTTCGTGCCT
>JAGWYG010000151.1 GCA_018969485.1 Chloroflexota bacterium | reverse complement strand
ACGATGGTGTTGCCGATGATCGCAGCGCCGCTGGTGCCGGCCGGCGCGATCGCGCGACCGTCGGCGGCGTTGCCGTTGTCGATGGTGAAGCCGGCGCCCACGCCACCCAGCGTCACACCATCGGCCGCGAAGCGGATGGTCTCGCCGGTCGGCGCCGCGCCGCTGATCGTCGTCGTCGCCGTGCCAGCGATCGACTGGAGGGTCAACGCGGGCTTGTTGATCGTCACCACCTCGGGATAGGTGCCCGGCGCCACCAGCACCAGGCCGCCATCACCCGTCGCGGCGATGCCATCGGTGATGGTGGCATAGCTGCTCCCCACCGATGCACCGACCAGGGTCACAATCCTGTCGGCAAACACCAGTCGCTCAACCTCGGTCACGCGGTCGATGGTGCCACTGCCGGCGACTGCCACGACGGCGGCATCCAGGCCGACGGTGTAGTCAGCATAGTTGCCGGAGAAGGTTCGTGCCTGGACGCCCGTGCCACCGACGACCAGCGTCACCAGCAGGTCGGCGAACTGCAGGCGCTCGACGTTGGTGAGCGTGTCATTGGCACCCGCACCGGCTACCGTCACCGCCGTGCCGTACGCTACCGTATAACTGGCGTAGGTGCCGGCGTACACTGCCGTGTCGGTGCCGCTGCCGCCGTCGAGGGTGTTGCTGCCCGTGCCGCCGTCGAGCGTGTCATCGCCCGCGTTGCCCGCCAGCACATCGTCGCCGTTCCCGCCGACCAGCGTGTCACCGCCCGCGCCACCGCTCAGGCTGTCGGCGCCGCCCACCGCCTCGAACACCATCTGCCCGGCGCCCGCGACCTGCAGCCGGTCACTGGCCGACGAGCCATCGACCGCACTGCTGCCCGTCAGGCGTACCAGGCCATCGCCCGCGCTGCTCGCGCCGCCCGGCACAAACGTCTCCGCCCGGCCGACCAGCACCGTCCCTTGTGCGACCACGTTCTCGAGGATGCTCAGGTCGTTGAACACCACCGGGCCGTTCGGGTGCCCGTTGTGCAGCGCCCGGGCGAACACGGCCAGACTCGTCGCCGTGATCGTGTTCCCCGTCACGCGCACCGTGCCCATCGTCACGCCGGCCGCCTGTGGTGGCGTGCTGCCGGTGTTGAGCACGATGCCTTCCATCACGTTCGCGACCGTGTTGCCGCTGATCGTCACCGTGGTCATCGACCGCTGGCTCAGGCTCGTGATACCGCGGTATGCGCCGCTCACCACGTTGTCCGTCACCGCCACGTCCGTCACGGCGCGATCCGACATCGATAGCTGGATCACCCACGGCGCTGCCGCGCTCGCGGCCGTGCTGTCGCCCGGCGTCACCAGCCCCAGGTCGATGCGGTTGCCCGTCACCGTCGCGTTCAGCACACCGTCCAGGTTGATGCCGCGCCGCCCGGTCGAGGCGCTGCGCGTGTGATTGATCACGTTCCCCGTCACCGTCAGGCCGTCGACGTTGAACAGCACCATGCCGGTGAGCGCGTTGCCGACGATGGTGTCGATCCGGTTGCCCGTGATCGTCCAGTCATCGCTGCCGATGCCACCGCCGCTGCCCAGGCCCAGCCGGATCGGCGTGTCGGTCGTGTTCTGGATGCGGTTGTTGCGGATGGTCAGGTCGTCGTAGGCGTTGGCCGCGTACTCGCCGCGGATCGCCCCGGCGCCGCCGTCGAACGCCATGCCGTCGATGGTGATCCCGTTGGCGGCCACCACCAGCACGCCGTTGAGCGTGCTCTCCGGGCCGCGCACGCCGTCGCCGGCCACGCCCGCGTTGGCGCCGCGGATGATCACCGCCTTGTTCAGCGTCACCGTGCCGCTGTAGCTACCCGGCGCCACCAGCACCACGTCGCCCGGGCTGGCTGCCGCCACCCCTTGCGCGATCGTGGTGTACTCGCTGCCGACCGCCGTGCCGACCACCTGCACGTTCCGGTCGCTGAACGTCAGCAGTTCGATCCCGCTCACCCGGTCGATGGCGTCCGGCCCGTCGATCACCACGTCGCTGCCGTCGATGCTGACGGCGTACTCGCTGAACGCGCGGCTGAACGTCTGGCTGTCGCCGCCTGGCGCGCCCACCGTCAGCGTCACCAGCCGGTCGGCGAACTGCAGCCGCTCGACGCCGGTCACCGCATCGGTGCCCGTTGCGCCGGTCACCGTCGCCGTCGCGCCGAAGGTCACGGTGTAGCTGGCGTAGGTGCCGCTGTACACCACCGTGTCGAGGCCGGTGCCGCCGTCGAGCGTGTTGTTGCCGGCGCCGCCGCGCAGCGTGTCGCTGCCCACGCCGCCGCGCAGCGTGTCATCGCCATCGCCACCGGTCAGCGTGTCATCGCCATCGCCGCCGGTCAGGACGTTCGCCCCGGCGTTGCCGGTCAGGGTGTTCGCCCCCGCGTTGCCCGCGACGTCCAGCGCGCCCGCGCCGCTCAGCGTCAGGTCGTTGTTCGCCGTGCCGGCGAGCTCCAGCGAGAACCCGCTGGTCCCGGCCGGCACGTCGATCGTGAGGTTCTGGCTGGTCGTCGGGACGCTCACCACGCCGTCGCTGTAGCTGCCGGCGTTGATGCGGAGCACGCCGCCGGTGCGCACCAGCTCGAGGCCGCGCGCCACGCGGCCGGTGCTGCCGGCCTGCGCGCCCAGCGCCGTCACCCACACCTCGGCGAAGTCGCTCTGGAAGCCGATCGTCGCCGGTGCGGCATCGTCGCCCGTGCCCAGGTAGCCGTTGATGTCGACCCCGCCGCCGCCGCTGGTGGTGATGCCCGCCGCGATGGTGCCCGCCGCGGTGGTGCCCCACCAGTTGCCGCGCAGCGCGAACGTGCCGGCCATCTGGTTGTTGACCGAGGCGGTCCAGCCGCGGAAGCTGTTGCCCGCGAGCGTGGCCGTGCCGGCGCCGTACGGCGTTGTGAAGCGCACCGCCTCGCGCACCGTGGAGTTGTAGGCCACGCCCTCGAGCGGCGTCGCGTCCACCGCGTTGTTGCTGAAGCTGACCGCAGGTGCCGCACCGGTGCCCTGCGAGCCGAAGGTGATCACCTGGATGCCGCGGAAGGTGACCGGGCCGGTCCAGGCGCCGTCGACGCCGGCCCGCGCGCCGGTCCGGTCGTTGGGCGCCAGCGTGACCACGTTCTGCTCCCAGCTCACCGGCGCCGCGCCCAGCGTCTGGTAGTTGTGATACAGGCCGATCAGCGCAGCCGCCACCGTGTTGCGGCGGATCACGCCGGACTCGGGGTGACCGTAGGGCATGTACTGGATGCCGATGTTGGTGTTCACCACCACGTTGTCCTGGATGGTGCCCGCCGTCGACTGGATGTACATGCCGCGGTTGTAGCTGCTGTTGACGTTGGGTCCGCCGTCGATGAAGTTGCCCTCGATGAGCATGCCGTTGCGGAACACGTTCATGCTGTCGGCGGTGAGGACGTAGATGGCGATCTCGCCGCCATACATGCGGTTGTTGCGCACCGTGAGATTGTTGGCGCGGCTGGTGGTGAGCAGGTAGTGATAGTTGGGCAGCGACGTGTCGGGGATCTCGAGGGTGAGGCCGGCGATGGTGACGTTGTTGACGTCCTGCGCGACGCTCACCAGGCTGCTGCCAATGGCGGCGCTGCCGGGCAGGCGGAGGACCGCCTCGGCGCTGCGGCCGGCCGCACTGCCGGCGGTCGTGGCATTGGGCCCGAGCAGTGTCACCGGCCGGGCGATCGTAAGCTGCTCGCTGTACGTGCCCGGGCCAACCTGCACCGTGTCGCCGGCCGCCGCGGCGTTGAGCGCGCCCTGGATGGACGTCGCCGCCGTCACGTACACCGTCGCGTCGCGGTAGTCCTTGAGCGCGTAGCCGTTGCCGAGCGTCAGCGTCTGGGCGTCGAGCAGGCTGAAGATGCCGGCGTGATCCAGTTCGTTGCCGGCCAGGCTGACGCCCGCGCCGAGGCCGATGCCCTCGACCGTGGTGGCGAAGGTGTTGCCACCCAGCGCCGCCAGCGTCATGTCCTCGGTGCCGGCGATGCCGTAGCTCACCGTGCTCGAGAACGTGTTGCCGGTGATCGTCAGGTTGGTCGGCCGGCCGTAGAAGTCACCCTGCACGCCGCGGAAGGCGTTGACGATGGTGTTGCCGATGATCGCAGCGCCGTTGGTGCCGGCCGGCGCGATCGCGCGGCCGTTGGCGGCGTTCAGGTTGCTGATCGTGAAGCCAGCATCCGCACCACCGAGCGTCACGCCGTTGGCTGCGAAGCGGACCGCGTACGGGCCGTTCGGATCAGCCGACGCCGCGGCGATGGTGGTCGCGCCTGCGCCGGCGTGCGAGATCAGCGTCACGTCCTTCGCGATCGTGAGCGGCTCGGCGTACGTGCCGGCGCCGACCAGGATCGTGTCGCCGTTCTCTGAGCCGTTGATCGCCGACTGGATCGACGTCGACTGGTTCACGTACACCGTCGCGTCGCGGTAGTCCTTGAGCGCGTAGCCGTTGCCGAGCGTCAGCGTCTGGGCGCCCAGCAGGCTGAAGATGCCGGCGCGGTCCAGTTCGTTGCCGGCCAGGCTGACGCCGGCGCCGAGGCCGATGCCCTCGACCGTGGTGTTGAACACGTTGCCCGAGATCGACGCGATCGACATGCCCTCGGTGCCGGCGATGCCGTAGCTCACCGTGCCGGCGAAGGTGTTGCCGGTGATCGTCAGGTTGGTCGGCCGGCCGTAGAAGTCACCCTGCACGCCACGGAAGGCGTTGACGATGGTATTGCCGATGATCGCAGCGCCGCTGGTGCCGGCCGGCGCGATCGCGCGGCCGTCGGCGGCGTTGCCGTTGTCGATGGTGAAGCCGGCGCCCGCGCCACCCAGCGTCACGTTGTTCGCCGTGAAGCGGATGGTCTCGCCGGTCGGCGCTGCACCACTGATCGTGGTCGAGCCTGCGCCGGCGTGCGAGATCAGCGTCACGTCTTCCGCGATCGTGAGCGGCTCGGCGTAGCTACCCGGACCCACCAGCACCGTGTCGAGTGCCGTCGCGCCGTCGATCGCGTCCTGGATGGACGTCGCCGCCGTCACGTACACCGTCGCGTCGCGGTAGTCCTTGAGCGCGTAGCCGTTGCCGAGCGTCAGCGTCTGGGCGCCCAGCAGCATGGAGATGCCGTCGCGGTTCAGCGCGTTGCCGGCCAGGCTGACGCCGGCGCCGAGGCCGATGCCCTCGACCGTGGTGGCGAAGGTGTTGCCGTAGAGCGCCGCCAGCGTCATGCCCTCGGTGCCGGCGATGCCGTAGCTCACCGTGCCGGCGAAGGTGTTGCCGGTCACCGTCAGGTTCTGCGGCGCGCCG
>JAGWYG010000039.1 GCA_018969485.1 Chloroflexota bacterium | reverse complement strand
GGGGCGGGAGACGGGAGGCGGGGGACGGGTTCACACGAAGACACGAAGACACGAAGGGGGCGGGAGACGGGAGGCGGGAGACGGGTTCACACGAAGACACGAAGACACGAAGGGGGCGGGGGGCTCATTCTGTGGTTCTCTCGTTTCTCCTCCCAGGGCTCGCGCGTCGGCGCAGCGCGCCACGTGCTACAATCACCGTGGGCGTGCGAGGGGCGTAGTGGCGTGGGGCGGGCAAGCGGATGCGGCAACGTGCAGCGTGGTGGATCGAGCGTGCGCTCGTCGGGCGCGTCCCGGATGATGTCGGGTTCAACGTCAGGGTCGAGTTGTGGGCATCGGTGGCGTATGGCGTCTTCCATGCCGCCTGCCTTGGGTTCATGCCAGTCGTGCTGCGCCGCGAGGGCGCCTCGGCCGAGGCGCTGGCGCTCTACGTTGCGTTTACGTACATCGGCCTGGTGATCGCACCGCTGAGCATGGTTGCGCTGCGGCACATCTCGCCGATGCGCCTGTCGGTGTGGTGCTGGGGGCTCGGGCGTGGCGTACTGCTGCTCGCCTTCGCATTCAGCGGCGCGCCGTGGCTGCTGTTCCTCACGGCGGTCATGTGGATCATGGAATCGATCCCGTCGCCGGCCTACTCGCGGATCATGGAGCAGGGCTACCCACGCGAATACCGCGGCCGCGCCATGGCCGGCATCCGCGTCGGCATGGCGCTCACGGTGCTGGCGCTCACGCCGCTGGCCGGCTGGGCGCTCGACGCCATCGGACATCGCTGGCTATTTCCCGTCGCCGCCGTGTTCGGCGTCGCCTCGGTGCTGATCTTCGCGCGGATGCGCCTGAGCGAACTGCCCGGCGAGCCCCAGGCCCGGCCATCGCTGGCGGCGCTGCTGCCGATCCTGCGCCACAACCGGGCGTTCCGCTGGTTTCTGATCGCGCTCACCATGTATGGCCTGGGTGGCGTGATGCCCGTCGCCCTGTACCCGATCGTCCAGGTCAATCGGCTGGGGCTGAGCTACACCGAGATCGGCGCGCTCGGCCTGGTGCAATCGCTGTTCTGGCTCGCCGGATTCTTCCTCTGGGGGCGCGCGCTGGATCGCCATGGCCCGCTGCCCGTGCTGATCGTCAGCGTCGCACTGGCGGCGTGCGTTCCGTTCACCTACCTGTGGGCCGGCAGCGCCTGGGCGCTGCTGCCGGCATTCATCGCGCAGGGATTGCTGCAGGGCGGATTCGAACTGGGCGTCACCAATGTCACCATCGCACTGGCCGAGCGTGGGCGCGTCCTGGAGTATGCCGCACTGCAGACGCTCGTCATCGGCCTGCGCGGGCTGGCGGCACCATTGATCGGCACGCTGCTGCTCCAGGCTGGCGTCGATGCCGCATGGCTGTTCGGTGGTGCCACCGTCGTGATGCTCCTGTCGATCCCGATGTTCCTGGCTGCACGATCGCCAGCGCCCGGCCGCCGCACGCCCTGAGCACGATGCCGGACGCAACCGGCCGCACGCCGGCCGCGTCTCGTCGATACGGCGCCGATCCGCCGCCGATCCGCCGCACAGAGAAGGATGCACCATGAGACAGCATCGTCGGCCGCTGGTACGCAGTTGCCTGGTCATCACCCTCACCGCCCTCATCGCCGCGTGCGGTGCCGCACCATTCCCCGGATTTCCCGCACTCCCTGCCGGGATCGCGAGTACGCCGGTGGTGCTGCCGACGATCACGCCGCGCTACCCGGTGACCGACCAGCCGACGCTGATTCGCGGCACTTATCGCTACACCAACGACTTCGTGTTCGACTACTATCGCCAGAATGCGGCGGCGCTGGTCGATATGACCGGATTCGTGCTGCGCGATGAGGAGTGGGAGTTGCCCGTCGAATCACAGGTGCTCGGCGTATTCCTCGTCGACTCATCGGCGCAGTCGGCGCAGTATGAGATCGCGCTGCCGGCCATCCCGCGCGGCGAGTCCCATGACTTCGACCCGGACGATGGCGACGATCTCGGGGTGCAGATCTTCGCGACCTCGTGGTGGCCGAACCTGGCGGGTGATCCGTTCGCCCGCGGCCTCGATGAGACATCGGGCTGGCCGTCGTATGCCGCCTCGGTACGCACCGATGTCGAGCGCGATGATGAGGTCATCGGCGGGCGGCTGGTGGTCTGGGCGGTCGATGATGCGCAGCAGTTCCCGGCAGGGTTCGGTGCCGACGGGCTGCTCTTCACCGCCGATGATCCGCTGCAGCCGCTGCAGCCCGGCTACACGGTGGTCGATCTCGACCAGCAGCCGTTCGCCCTGGTGCGCGATGCCGTCGCGACCATCGATCTCTACGAGCCGAGCGATGTGGCGATCAAGGACCTGTCGGACGAATCGTACAGCGCTGCGTTTCGCGCGATGTTCGAGCAACTGCGCCGCGAGTATGCGTTCAACGGCATCGCAGGCAAGGAGCCCGATTGGGATGCGCTCTGGGCCGAGCTCGAGCCGCGCGTCGCCGCCGCCGAGCGGGATGGCGACGCCGGGGCGTTCGGTGCGGCGCTCACCGACTTCGTCTTCGCCTTCAATGATGGTCATGTCTCGATCGATGGCACAAATGCCGATGATGACTCCTTCTACGGTGGGTTCGGCTTCGCGGTGCAGCAGGCCGACGATGGGCAGTTCGTGGTGACCCATGTGATCGCCGACGGGCCGGCCGAACGCGCCGGCGTGCAGCGTGGCGCGATCCTCGAGGCGATCGATGACCGACCGGTGGTCGAGGTCCGTGATGCGACCCCGCTGCGCTTCGGGCCGGTCTCGCTCGAGTTGTCGCGCCGCCTCGAGCAGGCACGCCTGATGCTGCGCTCTGCCGAGGGCACCCAGCGCCGCTTCCGCTTCTCCGGCGCCGGTCCCGATGACGTCACGCTGCGCGCCGAATGGGAGGTCGATAGCTACCTGGCGACGATGCGCTTTCCCGAGGAGACCGCACTGCCGGTCGAGTATGAGCTGCGCGACTCGGGGATCGGCTACATTCGCTTCAACTCGAACTACGACGATCTGTACCTGCTCGTGACGGTGTTCGAGCGCGCGCTGTCGATCTTCAGCGATGAGGGCGTCGAGACGGTGATCTTCGACCTGCGCGCCAACTATGGCGGCCAGCCGCTGGGCATGGCGAGCCTGCTGATCGATGAGCCGATCACCATCGGCCAGGACGAGTATTTCAGTGATGCGACCGGGCAGTTCGAGCCCGAAGGCCTGCCCGATGTGCTCGAGCCGGCGGATCAGACCTATGCGTTCGACCAGATGATCCTGCTGGTGGACCAGGGATGCTACAGCGCCTGCGAGTACGAGGCGTACGCCCTGAGCCTGGTGCCGGGCATGGTCGTGATGGGCCATCACCCGACCGCCGGGACGTACGGCGAGGTGGCGCGCGGCCAGTTCTCGATGCCCGCCGGCATCAGCCTGGGCTTTCCCACCGGGCGGACGGTCGCGCCCGATGGCTCGGTGGTGCTCGAGGGGGTGGGCGTGGTGCCGACGCGGCGCGTGCCGCTCGATGCTGCGACGCTGCTGTCGGACGGCGATCCGGTGCTCGAGGCGGCCGAGGCGTTTGCGCTCGGGGAGTGAGCCCCGGCCGGCTGGGTTCATGCGCCTGGCGTCGCGGGAGTGGCAGCATGCCGCTCCCGCGGTGCTTCCGGCCGCCGATCATGGGTTCTAACGCCCATCTAACGCCCCCGCAGGCCTCGCGTGCTATGCTGGAGCCAGAGCGTCGTGACATGCGATCACGACCAGCGAGGAGCACCGGGCCATGTCGATGAACACCAACCGCTTCACCCAGAAGTCTGAGGAAGCCCTGCAGGCGGCGCAGCAGCTAGCCAGCCGCAATGGCAACAGCCAGGTCGAGGCCGAGCATCTCGTGCTGGCGCTGCTCGAGCAGGGCGATGGCGTCGTGCCGCAGGTCCTGACGCGCATGGGCGTCGCCGTGGGCGCGCTGGCGCAGCAGGTGCGCGGCGACATCAATCGGCTGCCGCGGCAGTCGGGCAGCACGGCCCAGCTTACCGTCGGCAGCCGGCTGCGCACGGTGCTGCTGCGCGCCCACGACGAACTCGCCACCTTCGGCGACGAGTACGTCTCGACCGAGCATCTGCTGCTCGCCAGCCTCGAGCACGGCGGCACCGCGCTGCAGCGCATCCTGCAGGCCGCCGGCATCGCGCGCGACGGACTGTTGCGCGCCCTGCGCGAGGTTCGCGGCACACAGCGCGTGACCAGCGCCACGCCCGAGGGGACATACGCCGCGCTCGAGCAGTATGGCCGCGATCTGACCGAGCAGGCGCGGCGCGGCAAGCTCGATCCGGTGATCGGGCGCGACGAGGAGATACGCCGCGTCATCCAGATCCTGTCGCGGCGCACCAAGAACAACCCCGTGCTGATCGGCGAACCGGGTGTCGGCAAGACTGCCATCGTCGAGGGCCTGGCACAGCGCATCGTCCGCGAGGACGTCCCCGAGTCGCTGAAGCGCATGCGCGTGGTCGCACTCGACATGGGCGCGCTGATCGCCGGCGCGAAGTACCGTGGCGAGTTCGAGGAGCGCCTCAAGGCGGTGCTGAAGGAGATCCAGGAGCGCGATGACATCGTGCTGTTCGTCGACGAGTTGCACACCGTCGTGGGCGCCGGGGCCGCCGAAGGCGCGATGGATGCCGGCAATATGCTCAAGCCGATGCTCGCACGCGGCGAACTGCGCATGGTTGGTGCGACGACGCTCGATGAATACCGCAAGCACGTCGAGAAGGACGCCGCGCTCGAACGACGCTTCCAGCCGGTGCTGGTCGATCAGCCGAGCGTCGAGGATACGATCAGCATCCTGCGTGGGCTGAAGGAGCGCTACGAGACGCATCATGGCGTGCGGATCACCGATGCCGCGATCGTGGCGGCGGCGGTGCTGTCGGATCGCTACATCGCCGATCGCTTCCTGCCCGACAAGGCCATCGACCTGGTCGATGAGGCGGCGGCTCGGCTGCGGATGGAGATCACCAGCGATCCGCAGGAGCTCGATGATCTGAAGCGACGCATGATGCAGCTCGAGATCGAGCGCGAGGCGCTGAGGAAAGAGAGCGATCCCGCCAGCAAGGAGCGGCTGGGCAGGATTGAGCTCGAGCTCGCCAACCTGCGCGAGCGTCGCACTGCCTTCGAGGCGCAGCTGCAGCACGAGCGCGCCGAGCTGCAGCACGTGCAGCAGCTGCGCGAGCAGGTCGATCAGACGCGCGTCCGGATCGAGCGCGCCCAGCGCGAGTATGATTACAATAAAGCCGCCGAGCTGCAGTATGGCGTACTCAGCCGTCTCGAGCAGCAGATCGCCACCATCGAGGAGCGCGTACGCGCCAGTGGCACGCGGCTCCTCAAGCAGGAAGTCGGCGATGGCGATATCGCCGCAGTGGTGTCGCGCTGGAGCGGCGTCCCGGTGACGCGGCTGCTCGAAGGCGAAGTCGAGAAACTGGTGCAGATGGAGCAGCGGCTGCATCGGCGGGTCGTCGGCCAGGATGCCGCCGTCACGGCAGTCGCCAATGCGGTGCGGCGCGCCCGCGCCGGCCTGCAGGACCCCAGGCGGCCGCTCGGGTCGTTCCTGTTCCTCGGCCCGACGGGCGTCGGCAAGACCGAGTTGGCCCGTGCGCTGGCGGAGTTTCTCTTCGACGACGAGCAGGCGATGGTGCGCCTGGATATGTCGGAGTACATGGAGAAGCACACGGTCGCGCGTCTGATTGGGGCGCCTCCGGGGTATGTCGGCTACGATGAGGGTGGCCAGCTGACCGAAGCCGTGCGGCGCAAGCCCTACAGCGTGCTGCTGCTCGATGAGGTCGAGAAGGCGCATCCCGATGTCTTCAATGTGCTGCTGCAGGTGCTCGACGATGGTCGGCTCACCGATGGGCAGGGGCGCGTGGTCAGCTTCAAGAACACGGTGGTGATCATGACGAGCAATATCGCCAGCCCGACGATCCAGGAGCTGACGCGCCGTGGCGCCGATCACGAGGCGGTGCGCCGCGCCGCGCTGGCCGAGCTGCAGGCGGCGATGCGGCCCGAGTTCATCAACCGCATCGACGAGATCATCGTGTTCCGTCCGCTCGACCAGCAGCAGATCGGTCAGATTGTGGGCATCCAGCTCGGGCAGCTGCGCAGGTTGCTGGCGGATCGCCAGGTGGGCCTCGAGCTCACCGCCGAGGCGCTGGCGCAGCTCGCCGCCGAGGGGTATGATCCGGCGTATGGCGCACGGCCACTGAAGCGCGTGATCCAGCAGCGGCTGCAGAACCCGCTGGCGCTGCGCCTGCTCCAGGGTGAGTTCCGTGCCGGCGATGTGATCCTGGTCGACGTCGATGCGCATGGCTTCAGCTTCACCCGCAGCGTCGTCGGCGAGGTGGTCGCCTGACGGCAGTTGCGGTGCCGCTGCCTGGGGCAGTGGTCTGTGCCCCGGGCACTCCTCTGTTCGGGATTGTTGGGAGAGCGCAGCGAGCCTGACGCCCGAGCGCTGGCCGGACATCCCGAAGCGCCTGGACGTGCGCGTGCCGCGTCAGACGGCCGCATCCTGTGTCGCTCTGAACCCCCTACCCCCGAAGGGGTGCCCCTCGCCCGTGCTCCGCGGGTGAGGGGCACGCTCCCCGCATGCGTTGGCGCCGGCATCCCGGCAGGATCCTCGCCACCGGGGTATCGCGGCGCCTCAGGTGTGGGCCGGCCATACGGCGCCTGGCCCGCAAGACACGGCGCTGATCGCGCTCCCGGGCACTCTGCCAGCCCGCCGCATCATCCCGGCATCATCCCGCTATCATCGTCTGGCCGCACGCACGCTGATATACTCGTGGCGGGATGGCGAGCGTGACGGAGAGGTGTGGTGGTACGGGTGGATCGATTCATCATCGAAGGCGGCTGCCGGCTCGACGGTACATTTGTCCCCGCAGGCAACAAGAATGCAGCGCTTCCGCTGATCGCCGCATGCCTGCTCAGCGATGCCCCGATCCAACTCGAGAACATCCCGCACATCGGGGATGTCATCACCAAGTTCCAGCTGATCGAACACCTCGGCGCGACCGTCGAAGCATGCGGCGCCGGAACGTGGCGCGTGCACGCGCGAGACATCCACTCGACCACGCCCGACCCCCGGCGCGCACGGTCGATCCGTTCGTCGCTGCTGCTGGCCGGCCCGCTGCTGGCCCGCTGCGGCCGCGCCGTCCTGGCCCGGCCCGGCGGCGACATGATCGGGCGGCGGCGCATCGATACGCACTTCCAGGCGCTCGAGGCGCTCGGCGCACAGGTCGACGTCACCCCCGAGTCGTTCGTGCTGCATGCCGATCGCCTGCGCGGTGCCGATATCTTCCTCGATGAGATGAGCGTCACCGGCACCGAACAGGCGATCCTGGCGGCCGTCCTGGCCGACGGCACCAGCACCATCGCGAACGCCGCGTCGGAGCCACACGTGCAGGATCTGTGCCACTTTCTCAACGTGCTCGGCGCGCGCATCACCGGCATCGGGACGAACGCACTCGCCATCGAGGGCGTTGCCGCGCTCGGCGGGGGGCGCTACGCCATCGGGCCAGACTTCATGGAGGTGGCGTCACTGATCGGGCTGGCGGCGGTCACGCGCAGCGGCATCCGGATCGCCCGTGCACGGCCGCGCGAGCACCGCATGACCCGGCTGGTGTTCGGGCGGCTGGGCGTCACCTGGAACGTCGACGGCGAAGATATCGTGGTGCCGGCCGAGCAGTCACTGTGTGTCCAGAATGATGCGCTGAATGCCATTCCGACAATCGCGTCGTCGCCGTGGCCTGGCTTCAATCCCGACTTGCTCGGCGTGGCGCTGATCATCGCGACGCAGGCCCAGGGGACGGTGCTGATCCATGAGAAGATGTTCGAGAGCCGGCTGTTCTTCGTCGATCGCCTGATCGCGATGGGCGCGCGCATTGTGCTGTGTGATCCGCATCGCGCCGTGGTGGTGGGGCCGAGCACGCTCTACGGCATCCCCGACGGCATCCCCAGCCCCGACATTCGTGCCGGCATGGCGCTGCTCAGCGCGGCGCTGTGCGCTCGCGGCCGTAGCGTGATCTATAACATCGGCCAGATCGACCGCGGCTACGAACGCATCGACGAACGCCTGCGCGCCCTCGGTGCCTGCATCACGCGCGTCAGCGAATGATCCCGCCCCCGGCCCGGCCGGCGCCGTGCCTGCATCATCAGCCCGCATTCTGGTATAGAATTGGTTGCACTGACCCGACGCGGGAGACCACCTCAGCGACGAGGAGCTGCCGATGCAGTTCGGTGTGACGCTCAAGCTCGACATGGCGCCCGAGCGTTCGTTGGCGCTGATCCGCCAGGCCGAGGCCGTCGGCTTCACGCACGGCTGGGTCTTTGACTCCCACATCATCTGGATCGAACCCTACCCGCTGCTGACGCTGATGGCGCAGCAGACGACGCGCATGCGCCTCGGCACCTGCGTCACCAACCCCGCAGTGCGCGATCCGACCGTCACGGCGAGCCTGCTGGCCACGCTCAACCTGCTCTCGGGCGGGCGCATGGAGCTCGGCATCGGTCGGGGCGACAGCTCGCGCCGGGTGTTGGGCAAGCGTCCGACCAGCCTCGCGACGCTGGAGGCGGCGATCGGGACGATCCGCACGCTGGCCGAGGGCGGCAGCGTCGACATCGACGGTGAGCCACTGCGCCTGCCGTGGGCTGCTCCCTGCCGGCTGCCGGTGTGGGTGGCCGCCTACGGCCCGAAGGCGCTCGACCTGGCCGGCCGCGTCGCCGATGGCGTCATCCTGCAGTTCGCCGACCCCGACCTGATCGCGTGGTGCCTGCAGTTTGTGCACGCCGGCGCCCGCGCTGTGGGCCGTGACCCCCACAGCATCCAGGTGATGGCCGCCGCGCCCGTGTGGGTCGCCGATGATCTGGCGCTGGCGCGCGAGCGGGTGCGCTGGTTCCCGGCGCTGGTCGCCAATCACGTCGTCGATCTGGTCTCGCGCTATGATCCGTCGGAGCTGCCGGAAGCGCTCACCGCCTACATTCGCGACCGGACCGGCTATGACTATCAGCACCACGCGGTGGTGGGCAGCGAGCACGCCCGGTTCGTCAGCGACGAGGTGATCGACCGGTTCTGCATCGTCGGCCCGCTCGTGGCGCAACGACAGCGTCTTGCGGCGCTCGCGGCAGTGGGGGTGACCCAGTTCAACATCTACCTGATGAGCGGCGACGAAGAAGCGACGCTCGAGGCCTACCGCGCGATCGTGCCGGCGCCGGCCGGCGGAGCATGATGCAGGCTGCGCAGCGCGACACAGGAGGAAGACCCATGCGTACACTCATTGCGGGCGGAACGGTCGTCACCGCCGCCGATACCTTCGCGGCGGACGTGCTGGTCGAGGGCGAGACGATCGTGGCGCTGGGCCACGGGCTGCAGGGGGATACGACGATCGATGCGACTGGCATGTATGTCGTGCCGGGCGGGATCGATGTCCATACCCATCTCGACATGCCGTTCGGTGGCACCACGGCATCGGATGACTTCTTCACCGGGCATCGTGCGGCGGCCTGCGGTGGCACCACGATGCATATCGATTTCGTCATCCAGCCGAAGGGCGCCTCGCTGCGCGAGGCCATCGACCTGTGGCATGCGAAGGCCAATGGCAAGGCAGCGGTGGACTACGGGTTCCATGTGGCGATCACCGACCTGACCGAAGCGGTGCTCCGGGAGATCCCCGACTGCGTCGAGCTCGGCGTCACCAGCCTGAAGGTCTTTCTGGCGTACAAGGGCGCGCTGCAGATCGACGATACCACGCTGTTCCGCACGCTGCAGCAGGGAGCCCGCCATGGTCTGCTGACGATGGTGCACTGCGAGAATGGCGATGCCATCGATATCCTGGTGGGTGAGGCGCTGGCAGCCGGGCATACGGCGCCCGTCTACCATGCGCTGACGCGCCCGCCGCAGCTTGAGGCCGAGGCGACCAGCCGCGCGGTGCGGCTGGCCGAGGTCGCCGGTGCGCCGCTCTACATCGTCCACCTCACCGAGGCTGGCGCGCTCGATGCGGTGCGCGGCGCACGCGGCCGCGGCAATCAGTTCATCCATGCCGAGACCTGTGTGCAGTACTTCTTCTTCACACGCGATGATCTGGCACGGCCGGGGTTCGAGGGCGCCAAGTATGTCTGCTCGCCGCCGTTCCGCGAGGCGAGCGACCAGCAGGCGTTGTGGGGCGGGATCGCCGACGGAACGCTCGAGATCGTCTCGACGGACCACTGCGCGTTCTGGTACGAGGGTGGCCGCGATGGGCGGTCGCCCGGCAAGGAGTTGGGCCTGGGCAATTTCTCGAAGATCCCCAATGGTTGCCCTGGCATCGAAGACCGCATGATGCTGATGTATACCCACGGCGTCGGCCGCGGCCGCATCTCGCTGAATCGCTGGGTCGAGCTGTGCTGCACCAATCCGGCGCGGCTGTTTGGCTGCTATCCCCGGAAGGGCGTGATCGCTCCGGGCGCCGATGCCGACATCGTGCTGTGGGATCCGACGGCGCGCCATGTCCTCTCGGCCGCGACCCAGCATCAGAACACGGACTACAATCTCTACGAGGGCATGGAGGTGGTAGGCGTGCCGCGCACGGTGCTGCTGCGTGGGCGCGTGGTCGTCGATGACCGGCGCTGGGTTGGTCAGGCGGGGGCGGGGCAGTTCATCAAGCGTGCGACGCAGCCGGCCACGCGCTGAGCGCGCCGGCGTGCCCGAGCCGCGCCGCACGGCTCCCGGCCGTGCGGCACGCTGATGCTCCACGCGGGACGGCGCCCCGCGTGGAGCACCGGATCTGCGCGATGCCGCCGCCGGCAGCACGTGCCGCATGCCTCGCAGGAGCGGCGCACCATCTGGTATACTGCGGCGGGCTGCGCGCCTCGCGGCGCCGCTGCGACGGCGGGCGTCGCAAGGCCGCCGGCATCGCTGCGCGTCCGTGGGTCCGCTGGTACGTCACCGCGCAACGATCGGAGTCCTCGTGAGACTACAGCCTGATTCACGTGCCACCGGCATGTTTGAGTATCCGTTTGATCAGTACCAGCGCTATCAGGATATTCGCCAGATCGTCGATGTGATCCGTGCGGCGACTGGCCGGGAGCGACTGACGATCCTCGACGTGGGCGGCACCGATCTGGCTGAACGGTTTCTTCCCGACGATGTGGTGACCCGCGCGAACCTGGAACGCTCTCCCGGCGTGCAGATGCAGATGGACGGCACACGCCTCGCGCTGCGCGATGGCAGCGTGGACGTCGTCATCACCGTCGATACCCTCGAGCATATCCCCGCGCCGCGCCGCGCGGCGTTCCTGGCAGAACTGTCACGGGTTGCCAGTGATTATGTGATCGTCACCGGGCCGTTCGAGAACCCCTACAGCCCGACCGCCGACCGCCTGCTCGATGCGTACTTCGTCACGATCGCCGGGATCGTCCATCGGTTTCTCAGCGAGCACCTGGAGTACGGTCTGCCGGACCCCGACGCCACCCGGCGTGCGCTCGGCCCGGATGCCCGGACGCTCATGATTCCGAGCGGATACCTGCATCACTGGCTGCCCTTCATGATCATCAAGTATGAGCTTCAGCGCATGCATGGCGGCCATGCCATCGCCGTCGATCTGGACCGTTTCTATAACTATCAGGCGTATTGGAGCGACCATCGGGCGCCGAGCTATCGGCAGGTGATCGTCGCAGCAGCATCGGATCAACCCGGCGTCCTCGATGCGATCCGCTCGACGTTTGAGCAGCACCGCGATGATGCTGCGCCAGACCTCAATGGCGTACTGGCGATGTGGCACGCGTTGCGCTGGAACCAGACGATCGGCGGCTATACCGAAGAGCTTCAGCGGCTGCATGCAGCGATGGCCCGGCAGTCGGCAGAACTGGCACGGCTGCAGCACGAGGTCGAGCAGACGCGTGCGCTGGTTCGCGGGTACGAGCGCGGGCGGTTCATCCGGCTGATGGCGGCGCTGCGGCGGCTCATCGGCGGGTGAACAGGCTGCGGCGCTGGCTCGCACCGTGCTGCGACGGACAGCCCCGATCCCGCGCCTCGGGGCACAGGATCGCTTTCGGGGGCAGGTGTTTGTCTGCAGGCCCAGGATACGGCCTTCTGATGCGGCAAGCCTACGTCCAGACGTTGCGGGACGTCCGGCCAGGGCGCGGGCATCAGGTGCCGCAGTGGGCCAGGCGCGCCGCGTGACTCCAGCACCCCCGAGCGCGGGGCATCTCACCGTGCGGGTGCCCAGGATGATCGCCACGGGCGACCGCCAGGGTCACCCTTCCGTGCGGGCGGTCGTGGCAGGCCGTCGGAGCGCGCCGTCGTGGTACCCCCCCTCGGTCCATCACGGTGCAGCCCGCCTGCGCGGGCGATGGTGGCAGGCCTGCTCCGCTGCCGCGCCGGATCACCCTGCCGCCGAACTGGGGATCACCCGGGGCACCCGCAAGGGGTGCCCCTGCGGGATTGCCCGCGCACCCAGGCCACATGGCGGTGTGACCCGTGCGGGCCGGAGGCCCGCGCCCCCAGGCCGATGCCGGGGCGCACCATGTCCGGTCACCTGGGAGATGATCGTGGGCACCCGCACGGGGTGCCCCTGCGGGATTGCCGGCACGGAGGGGCGACCCTTGCGGTCGCCCGTGGCGATCATCCAGGGGGACCGCACGGCGGGGCGACCGGCGTTCGGGGGTGGCAGCATGCGGCGAGCGTGGCCAGCAGCGGCGCCCGGCATCCGGGCCCTGGCGGCCGTGCCCTGCGACGACGCGCCGTTGGGGCGCGCCGTCGGCCACGGTGTGCGCGATCGGCAGTTCACTCCCGCTCATCCGGTGCGGCAAAGCACGTCTGCTCGGCTACTTCGAGCAGCACCATGACTTCGCCGGCATCGTGCTTCACACCCTGCAGATACCGCTGGAGCGCCTGGCGCGGCGTGATCCCGTCGATCGAGTCGTCCGACCCAATATGTGCACGTGGCGCGTGATCGACGGCAATGGTGATATCACCGACGTACGACGCATCAGCCGCCTCGAGGCGTCGCCGCAGATCGACTGCGCGCAGCACCGCCCGCTGATTGGCAGTCGCCCGGATCTGCAACCGGACGACGCTCCCGGCCAGCGCGACGCGGCTGATCGCCGTCTCGATCACCGCCGCCGCATCGTTCACGTGCCGCACATCGACGTCGATGGTGTGAAACGCGCGCGCCGCCAGCCGATGGAACGCCCAGCGCGTCGCACCACGCGCGAGCTCGACGATGACGCAACCCTTGTCTTCGCCTTCCTCGCCAAAATCGATGCGCTCCAGGCTCCCGGGGTAGACGATGGGCGGCTGCTCGCCGAGATGCTGATGGCGGTGGATGTGCCCCATAGCGACATAATCGACGCCTGGTAGCGCGACGACGCTACGATTCAGCAGCAGGTCCTTGCCGAGCAGCAATTGCCGCTCGGCGCCAGTCGTTGCGCCATCGATCGTCGCATGGGCCATCAGCACTGTCGGAAGCTGCGGATCAAGCCCGGCGACGCTGCGCGCGAGGAACTCCGCGATGCGATTGAGCATCACCTGGTCAATCTCCAACAGCGACAGATCGCGGGTCTCCTCGCGGGTCATCAGCACATGCCGCATCACCCAGGGCAGCGTGATCAGCTGAAACGTGCCACTGCGCGTCGTGACCGGTTGTGCGCTCGGGCGATCGATGACCGTCACCCCATCGAGCGCCAGGGTATTGAAGACCTCGACCGAATGCGCCCGGCCGGTCGTCGGCGCGACATCGTGATTGCCGGTGATGATCACCACCGGAATGCCTTCTGCGCGCAGGCGTTGCAGGCGCCGGGCAAACTCGCGCTGATGTGTCGGATTGGGCGTCCGGTTTTTGTAGATATCGCCGGCGATCAATACCGCATCGACATTGCGGGCGATCCCCAGGTCGATCGCCTCATCCAGCCGATCGAGAACATCGATGAGGCGCGTGTGTAATCCGCTCGTCGGATCGATGCGACCGTAGTTCTCCACGCCGATATGCAGATCAGCCAGATGCAGCAGCGTGATCACGATAGACTCTCCTCTGCCCGTGCCGGCGTGCTTTGATCGCCAGGCGCACAGCGCGTCGCCAGCGCGTCCTCACTCGGGATCGCGCACATGATATGGTTCGATCATGCCATCACGGATCGTCACACGCCGCCAGGCGCGGTTCGCCCAGCCTGTGGCGTCAACGCGCTGTTCGGCGGCGAGCATCGCCGCATAGCGCGAATCCGGCCGTGCCGCCAGATCATCGGGAGTGCCGTCCTCGGCCAGTCGGCCACCCTCGATCACCAGCACCCGTGCGAATTGCCGGGTTTCGGCGACATCGTGGGTGATGCAGAGCAGCGTGATGTCGGGCCAGCGCGCACGGACGCGAGCGAGCAGTTCGGCGCGCAGGCTGCGGTCGAGGCCGCGGAATGGTTCATCGAGGATCACCAGCCGCGGTGCCGGATGATTGAGCGCGCGCCCGAGCCGGACGCGCTGCCCCTCGCCGCCCGAGACCAGCCCGCCCCCTTCGCCGAGATCGGTCTGCAGGCCCTGCTGCAGCCGCTCGATCACGCCGTACAGCACCGCATCGGCGAGCAGGTTGGGCCGGATGACGCCGGCGGCGCGCCCATAGCTCAGGTTGGCCAGCAATGAGCGATTCCAGAGCTGGACGGCCGGATCAAGCCAGGCGATGTGGCGCCGTAACGCGCGAACGTGCCTGCCGTCGAGCGGCTGTCCATCGATGAGGCACATCCCCGCGCTCGGTGTATGCCAGCCGAGCAGGATACCCACCAGGCTCGACTTGCCCGCACCCGATGGCCCGACGATGGCGACATGCTCACCGGGCTCGATCCGCAGCGACAGCCCTGCCAGGATGGTGTGGCCGCCCGCCTGGATGCTGACGTCATGACAGCTGATCGCCACGCCGGCAGCCGCGGGCGCCGGTTCGTCGGGCGCGCCAGCCGCAGCGGGCGTCACCGGGTGGGCAGCAGCCTCGTCCGGCGCACCGAGCGGCTCAAGCAGCGTCAGGATCCGGTTGCGCAAGCGTGGGTACTGCTGCAGCAACCCGACCAGCGCGCTGGTCAGCGAGAGCAGGTTCACCGTCCAGAAGAGCAGCAGCAGCACGCGATACTGGTCGCCGCCGCGTTGCAGGTAGGTATCAACCTGATAGAACGCCGCCAGGCTGAACAGTACCCCGCTCACCACCTGTAACCCCACCGACAGCCGCACCAGACTGGCATCAGCGTGCCACCAGGCCACCAGACGCTGCTCGTACTCACGCTGGACGGCGCGCTGGGCGCTGTGGAGGCGCAGCGGCATCAGGCCCGCCAGCACATCCAGGATCAACTGGCGCAGCGCCCCCTCGTGGTTCCCCACGCTGCGGTCGGCTTCGCTGACGATCGGCACCACGAGGATCGCGAGCCCGGCGAAGGCCCCCATGATCAGGAGCGTGAATCCGGCTGAGTCCGGGCTGAGCCAGACCAGGCCGATCGCAGTAAACACGAGCTGCAGCGCCGTCGTCACGGTGCTCACCGCCACATTCGGCAGATTTCGCAGCGACGACAGCCCATGCGCCCGACCAGCCATGTCGGACACCAGCCGGCTGTGAAAATAGTGCGAACCCAGGCGTGCGATCTTCTCGAGCAGCGCGATGCGCAACCGCACCTCGAGGCGCCGACCGATGATGCGTGCCAGCGCGTAGTTCAGCATGTTGAGCAGCGCCAGCACCACCAGGAATGCTCCACCCGCGAGCGCCAGTTGCGTCAACTGTGCGCCGCCCGACCACTGCGACGGCAGCCGCAGCAGGGTCTGCAGCAGGAGCGCCTCGGCTGCGACCGCCACTGCCGCCACGCCCGACGAGAGCAGCAGCGCCGCCGGCGCAAACCAGCCATCGCGCCCGATCAGTTGCAGCAGCAATCGCTCGGGATAGGTCGGTGGCTCGCGCAATGCTGCGGCGAGGGCATCGGGCAACGTTTCGATGGCCGGCTGTTCGTCGCGGGCGCCATGCACACGGAGCAAGACCGCCCCGCTGATGGCGACTGCCTCTTCGCCGTCGAGCGGCGGCGCGGGCCGCGCAAACCAGTACGGCGACGGAATGAGGTCGAAGCGCAGGCGTGGCACGTCATCGAGCGAATCGAGGCAGCCGGCCACGAGCCGCTCTGCGTCATGACCGGGACGCAGGCCGGCGCTGCGGATCAGCGCCGTCATCAGGCGCAGCGCCGCGTCGAGCACTGCCAGCGGATACCAGTCCTGCGCGGTGCTGGCGCGCTCGATCAGGGCGTGCGCCTGCTCCGCGGTCATCCCGGCATCGCGGCATACCTCGAGCCAGATCGCGCGTGCTTCGTCGCTCACTGCCCAGTCGTGCCAGACCGCCGCCGGAACGAGCATGCGGTGCTGGTAGATGGTGCGGCGTACGTCGCGCCAGCGGCGCCACATCCGGCCGGATGCCGGATCCATCACCTGCACCCACGGGCCGATCCGGTTCCATAGCACCACGAAGTGTGTCGCGCCGGATGGCAGCACGGTGACGATCAGACAGGGCGTGGCGCGTGCTGCCGCACGGTCGAGCATGTCGATCGGCAACATGACCTGCTCGGCCTCCAGGCCGAGCAGATTGGCGACATCTTCGAGCACATCGATCGACGTGCCGTCGACGCTGGTCTGGCAGGCCTCGCGCAACCGCCCATAGCTTGCAGTGATGCCGTGGGCTGCCAGCAATGCCGTCAGCGCCGCTGGTCCACAATCCATCGCCGACGTCTGGACATGCTCCGGGATCAGCCAGCGCGCGCGAGCCGGGCTCATGGCGCCAATGCCGGCGGCGTGGCCGGCTGAGGCACGACACCGCCGTGCATCAGATACGCCAGCGGTGCGATGGTGCCGGTGATGACGCGCACGGTGACCGGCGTATCCGGAGCGAGGCGCGTGCCGTCGTCGGGCGTGACTTCGATCAGCCCTGCGGCGAGGTCAGTGGTGAATCGATCGGCGATCCGATTGACGACGGCCCTGATCGGCGGACCCGGCGTTCCCGGCCGGAGGATCTCGACTGCCGTGCTGGCGTCGACGGCGACCGGGCAGCGCGCGCTCACCATGCCGTCTGCGGTGACGCGCGCCTCGCTGCACGGCGAGATCAGCGGCATGCGGCTGAACCAGCCCCAGATGCCCCAGCTGATCATCAGGAGTGCGGCGATGACCGCGAGCAGCGCCGTGGGCATCAGCCGGTCGCTGCGTATGACCTGGGTCGATTGTGGAAAGCTGATCGCCATATCGTCTATCCATCCCGTGCACTGATTCGTCGGGCCAGGTGGTCTGCCGGCAGCGTCGGCCAGGCGGTCGTGCGCCCGGTCATTGTGGATCGGGAACCGCCGTCGGTGTGCCCGTGAGCACATCGCGGAGCGCGGCATCAAACGGCGCGGGATGCGCCGCCGCGCTCTCGGGGATGGCCTGGTTGAGGTAGGCGCGCCGCTGCGGCTCGGCTGCTGCGCGCAACCCGGCGGGCCAGGCAGCGATCCCGTGGCGCTCGAGCGCGGCGAACAGCCGGCGGCCGAACCCGCGCTGATCCAGCCGGTTCGGCGCAGCGAGCCATTGCCGATACGCGCGAAATCGGGCGACCTCATCGGCACGACTCGTGCCGATGACCAGCGCGACCGCGAACAGGGCGATGCTCTCGCGCAGCGTGTGATGCAGGATCGGGCGATCGTTCAGTGAACCATCGCGCAACCAGCGCTCGTCCACGCCTAGCGCATCACAGAAGCCGCGCAGCCGGTCGTGGAGCGAGCGCACCTCGTCGCGATTGTGGGTCGCCAGCGCCGCACGAAAGGTGGCGAGTTGCGCCTGGTCCGCGACTGATGTCGCGACGAGCGTGGTGAGCCAGCCCGTGAATGCCTCGGAGTCGATGGCATCGTTGCCGGAGCGCCACAGGCGCGCGACTGCCGTGCGCCATCGGCTGGCGCGCGGCGGCGCTGTGGCGGCGGGTGGCGCCGGATCCGCCGATGGCACAGCCCGTGCAGCGTGGGCACGGTCGTCCCACCGGCGTCCGAACACCAGCACGATCGTGATGACGATGACGAATAGCCCAATCATGATCACGGATCACCGTCCTTTGCGGCTCAACAGCGCGTACATCACGGCGTGACGGGCGTTGCCGTCGCCGCAGGTGTCGCCGTCGCCGTCGCCGGCACTGGCGTGCCGGGGATCGCGGTCGGCGGGAGATCTGCGAGGTTCAGCTCATTCAGCGGCAGGATGTAGGGCGAATCGTTGGGCACGAGCATCACGCGAACGTTCGGTGCGAGCTTCTCGATGTAGCGGTACTGCAACAGATCGGCGTTGCCATTGAGCGCATCGGCGATCAGGCGCAAGGCCTCGGCTTCGGCATTGGCGGCGACCAGCCGCGCGGCGGCTTCGGCCTCGGCACGCACGCGGATCTCGTCGGCCCGCGCCAGGGCGAGCGCGCGGACCTCGTCGGCGCGTCCCTCGGCCAGCGTGCGGATCTGCTCCGCCTCGTACTCGCTGCGGCGCACACCCTCCTGCTGGACCTGCTTCTGCTCAATGGCCCGGGCGTAGTCGGCCGAGAACGCGATGTTGCGCAGCACAAACCGATCGAGGGCGAAGCCTTTGTCCTGGAAATCGGCGCGTAGCTGGTCATTGATCGCCTGTTCGAGGTTCTGGCGTTTCGCGCTGTTGATCTCCTCGGCGGTGTAGTTCGAGGCGATGGTACGCACCACACCGCGCGACACCGCACGGATGTAATCCTCCTGGTAGCGTTCCTGCCATTCGATGTGAATGCGCACTGCCTGTTCCGGGATGATGCGGTAGATGACCGAGCAGTCGATGGCGACCTCCTGCCCGTCGGAGCTGCGTGCGACGATCGCATCGTTTCCGGCGCGCTGGCCCTCGGCAGGCGTCCGCGCCATCGTGTACGTCTGCCAGGAGATCGGATAGCGATAGATCTCCTCGACCAGCGGCGCTAGCCACAGCAACCCCGAGCGCGCCGGCCGGTCACGGTATCCGTTCACCGTCGCCAGCGATACCACGACGCCGACTTCCTGGGGCTGGATGAAGACCAGCGAGCGGGCGAGGATGTTCGCAATCACCGCCACGATGATCAGCATGACCGTACGACGGCTGAATGCGCCGCGAAGGGCGACGGCGATGCCATCACGCCTGGCCTGGCGGATCAGCGTGATGCCGATGATCAGCGCCACGGTGATCCACAGCAGGATGGTGATGATTGTGAGAACCGTCGTCAGCATCATCGTCGGGCTACTCCTTGTGTCGTGCTATTGCCCCGTCGACCGCGTGGGTGGGCTGCCGTCCGGCCAGCAGGTGGCGTCATTCCACACAATGCCGTTCAGATCCGACACCAGGCGCTGCTCGGACGTCACCCCGGTGACGCTGTCGGTCGATGTGACAGTGCGGCTGAATGTGACCAGGCACAGGTCGGCGTCGCGGAGATCGGTCCCCCAGAGAAATGCGCCGCTGATGTCGACATTGCGCAGCACCGCACCGCCCAGATTCGCGCCGATCAATCGCGCCGCATCAATCTCGACGGTCTCGGGCAACTCGGCGAGCAGCGTCTGGTCAAGCGTCGCGCCGCGCAGGTCGGCGCCATTCAGGCCGGCCCACGCCAGGTTGGCCCGCTGTAGCTGTGCGTCGCGCAGGTCGGCGCCGTTGAAATATGCGCCGTAGGCGTAGGCGCCACGCAGGTCGGCGCGCACCAGCGTCGTCGATTCGAAGAATGCGAAGAGCATGTTGGCGCCGGCGAGCCGCGCCTCGGTGAGATCGGAGCCCCAGAACCGTGCGCCGCTCAGATTGGCGCCGCCCAGGTCGGCGAACCGTAATGATGCCCCCAGGACGAAGGCGTCCTGCAGATCGGCACCGCTCAGGTTGGCGCCATCGAGCTGGCTGCCGTCCAGGCTGACGCGCGCCATCTCCGCACCGCGCAGATCGATGCCACGCAGATCGGTGCCAGCCAGGACCGCCTCGGTCAGGTCGGCGGCGCGCAGATCGGCCTGCGTCAGATCTGCGCCAGAGACATCGGTGCCCTGGAGTTGGGCGCCGCTGAAGCTGGTGCCCTGCAGGCTCGCGCCCACCAGCATCGCATTCTGAAGCTGGGCGCCGAAGAACCTGGTCTGGTTCAGGTTGGCGTCCGCCAGATTGGCGTCGCGCACGACGGCACTGCTCAGATCGGCGTCGCTCAGATCCGCCCCGATCAGCGTCGCACCGCGCAGGTCGGCGTCGCGCAGCACGACACCGCGCAGGTCGTAGCCGGTCAGATCGCGCCCGTTGAGGATTGCCCCGCCGCACTGCGGCGCGCACGGCAGCGAGCGCTGCATCATGGCACAGGACACCAGCCCCGAGCAGGCGAGCAGCGCCACGATGGCCAGCATCGGCGTCCATCGCACCGTCATTCCAGCACCACGCTGTCGGGTGGCAGGTACCCATCAGGCCAGCGCGTCCCGCCATCGGTCCGTGCCCCGGAGACGTCGGCATTGATCTGCAGCGCCGTCAGCTGCAATGCGCTGAGCTGTTCGACCTCCCTGTCGAACTCCTCGTCGAAGATGCGGAACGGCTGCTGTGCCACCAGCCGCGCGCCGCGCAGATCGGCAGCGCGCAGGTCGGCGCCGCGCAGCACTGCGCCGATCAGGTAGGCGCCACGCAGCTGCGCGCCGCGCAGGTCGGCGCCGTCGAGATTGGCACCGAACAGCGAGGCACCATTCAGCGAGGCGTTGCGCAGGTTGGCGCCGGTCAGGTCGACGAGGTTCATGATCACGCCATCGAGCATGCTGCCGCCAAGATCGGCGCCGCGCAGGTCGGCCGCGCTGAGATAATCACCACGCAGGTCGGCGGCGTGCAGGTTGGCGCCGCGCAGGTTGGCGCGATTCAACACGGTGTGCTGCCCTTCGGTGACCGGCAGGACGAGACCGGTCAGATCGGCCTGCGAGAGCACCAGTACCTGAAACGCCACGCCGGTCAGGCTGGTCCCCACCAGACTACCCTGCGAGATATCGGCGCTTGTGATCGTGGCCCCGTCGAGGCGGGCATCGTTCAGATTGGCGCGGGTCATCATGGCGCCACTGATCACCGACTCGCCGAGATCGGCATCGCGCAGGTCGGTGTCGACCAGGATGGTGCCGATCAGCCGGGCGCCGCGCAGGTTGGCTCCCTGCATGTTGCTGCGGCTCAGGTCGGCGCTGCTCAGATCGGCGCCGGCGAGCTGAATGCCGCGCAGGTCGAGTCCGCTCAGGTCGACGCCGGCGCAGGCTGGCGGGCAGCCGGCTGGCAGCGCCGAGCCACACTGGACCACGCCCAATGCCATCAGCATCAGTCCGATCAGGGCCGGCACGCGGCGGAAACGAGCATCCATCGATGAATCTCCTACGGATGGGCGATCAGCACGAGTGCCGGTGCGCGCTGCAGGACGCACGCCAGCGCACGCTCGAGGGTCTCGGGATCGAGTGCGCCAGCGCTCTCGTCGAGAATCACCAGCGGCGCTCCCTGCAGGATTGCACGGGCGAGGAACAGGCGGCTGCGTTCGCCGTGCGAGAGCTGCCAGCCTGTCTCGCCGACGTGCTGTTGCATCCCCGCCGGCATGCGATCGAGCAGCGGGCCGAGCCCGAGCTCGCGACACAGCGTCTCGGCGTCCTCCAGGTCGTCGGCACTCGCCGGCCAGCGCCGGCCCATCAGCAGGTTGAAGGCGAACGTTCCGCTGAAGACATGATTCTCGTGAAACTGCGGCGCCATGACGACCCGGCGCCGCCATCCGGCGGCCCCCAGGCTGGCGCGATCGAAGCCGTCGGCGAGGAGCAGCCCGGCCTCGGGGTGGCGCAATCCGGCGATGACGGCGGCGAGTGTCGATTTGCCGCCGCCGGACGGACTCTCGAGCAGGATTCGGTCGCCGATGGCGATCTGCAACTCGCCACCGCGGAGCACTGGCTGCCCGCCGGGACGATAGCGGTACACCAGGCCACGGGCGCTGAGCAGCGGGTCGCCGGGCTGTCGCGCGCGGACTGGCGAGAAGATGCCGGCGTCGACACGCTCTTCGCGCGTGCGGATCACTGGCCCGATGGACCCCCAGGCCCGCCCGAGGCTGATGATGTCGTTGATCGCGGCGGCGATGCCGGCGATGCCCTGCTGTGCCAGGATGATGCCGCCGATCGCCAGCCCCAGCGTCGTGGCGCTGGGGTTCTCTCGTGCGGTGGGAATGAGCGCCGCGAGCGCGACGATCAGCCAGAGACCTGGCGCGCTCTGCAACAGCGCAGTGATCCAGTCGAGCGCCAGCGGCCGAATGTAATCGGCGAGCGCGCGATCCTCGCGCTCGTGCCAGCGCGCCGGATCCTCTTGTGCTAGCCGTGTCCGGTGCCCGGCCATCGCCTCGACGAGCTCGTTGGTGAGACGCCGTCGCGCGACGTCGATGGCGCGGCTGGAGCGCTGCACGCCGATGAGCAGCAGCCCGATCACGAGCAGCCAGCCACCGAGCAGCACGTCGAGCACGATGCCATTGACGGCGTAGAGCATGATCGCTGCGGCGGAGGCGAGTTGCGTCAGCGCGCCGATCAGCGCGACGCCGCTCGCGGCTGCCGTCTGGTCGATCTCGTCCGCGTCGACCAGCAGCGCGAGTGCGGCGCCCGTTCCTTGATGACGGATCGCGTCGGGGTGCTGTGCGGCTGCGCCGGCGAGCAGCCGTAGCTTGATGATGCCGCTGATGGTTCGGCCGATCCGTCGCTGGACGATCGTGCGCCAGGCCTGAAATGGTATGGCGGTCAGCAGCAGCAGCAGCCAGGCGAGGACGGTGGCCATGGAGAACGAGTCGTCGAGCGCCTGCCGGCCGATCAGCGACCAGCCCGCGGCGCCGAGCACCTGGCTGATGATGGTCAGGATGCCCGCCAGGATGAGCAACTGCCAGGTGCGGAAGTACCGGCTGTGGGCCCAGATCGTCGCACCGGCACTGGGCCGGATGAGCCAGCCGATGTCGATCGCCACGCCTGCGAGACGCTCGCGCAGCAATGCCTGCGCCGCCCGGGGCTGACGCTCCTCGGCGATGGCCATGCGCCTGAGCAGTCGGTCGATCGGCTCGCGCAGCGGCGCGGCCTGTACCATGCCGATGGCGTCGACGAGCGCGCGGGCCTCGATGAGGCGCTCCTCGCGCTGTGGGGTGAGAATGCGCACCCGCCGCCCGCCGCTGATCACGGCGATGATCGCCTCGTCGCCAGTTTCGGGGCTGGTGAGCCGGAACAATGCCGGGCCGGCGCGCCGCACGGCATCGTCGAGCTCGGCATTGTCGCAGCGAACCGGCTCGGCTTCGATGCCACACTGGGCGGCAATCGCGTCGAGCCACGCGTCACGCTCGTCGGCGGGTGGGTGCCCGTGGTCGTTGGCGGGGGCGACGGTGATCAGACCACAACGGCGCCCGAGCGCTTCGAGCGCCTCGGCTAGCTGCTCGGTGTGCCACAGGTACAGCGTCGGAATGGCAAGGCGATCGGTGGTGGTCACGTCCCCTCCCACTGGCCAGTCAGGTGCGATGCGCCAGCATGGCTGCCATGCATGGCAGCCATGGTGGTTCCGGTATGCCGCGTGGCGGTGCCGCTCCGGGCTGCGCCGATCGTGGCCAGCCTGGATCCAGCTTCGCGGATGGCTGGAGCCTCACCGCCGCAGATCGCGATGCTGGTCGCCTGGCCGGCCCGGGTCACACGGCGCGTCCTCATGGGTGCTTCCTCTTCCCCTGGCCATGCGGGCAGCGCCATCGACGGACGCGATGCCGCACATCACCGCATGGCCAGCGTCGTGGACGCCGTACCGCGCATCGGCGTGCCCGGCGAAGCGCGCTGACCGGTCGCGCGTTGACGAGCCGACCGGGTCGGCGCTGTCGATACCTGGTCATTATACGCGATGGAGGTGGTAGTGCGGGCCCGGGCCCGCACGCATGCGCGGCGCGCGTGGCTGCTCGGGGGGGGCCGACGTGGCACCATACCGATTGCGTGGAGGGCAGCGCGTGGCGGGGCCGCGCATTGCACACCATGCCGACACCGTTGCTGGCGCAACACCACGCCCCCCGGAGCGATCGCTCCGGGGGGCGCAGCACCGAGGACGGGAAGGATCAGAAGTCCATGCCACCGCCGCCGGGGCCACCGCCAGCCGGCGCCGCAGTCTTCTCCTCGGGCAGGTCCGCGATCAGCGCCTCGGTGGTCAGCAGCAGGCCCGCGATCGAGACCGCGTTCTGCACCGCCGAGCGGGTCACCTTGACCGGATCGATCACGCCCATTTCGATCATGCTGCCGAACTCGCCGGTCAGCACGTTGTAGCCGTAGGTCGTGTCACCGTTGGCTGCCTGCGCACGGCGCACCGCATCGATGATCACGGCGCCGTCCTCGCCGGCATTGCGCGCCAGCGTGCGCATCGGCTCCTCGAGGGCGCGGCGCAGGATGCGCAGCGCAGCCGCCTCGTCATCGTTGGCCACCGTCACGCGATCGAGGCCGGGGATGGCATTGATCAGCGCCACGCCTCCACCCGGGACGATGCCCTCCTCGACGGCGGCGCGCGCGGTCGACAGCGCATCCTCGACGCGGTGCTTCTTCTCCTTCAGCTCCGGCTCGGTCGCCGCGCCGACCTTCAGCACCGCGACGCCGCCGGCCAGCTTCGCCAGCCGCTCCTGCAGCTTCTCGCGATCGAAGTCGCTGGTCGTCGTCTCGATCTGGGCGCGGATCTGCTCGACGCGCGCCTTGATCGCGCGCTCGTCGCCGCGGCCCTCGATGAAGGTGGTGTTGTCCTTGTCCGACACCACGCGACGCGCCCGGCCCAAGTCCTCCAGCGTGGCGCTGTCGAGCTTGCGGCCGATCTCTTCCGAGATCACCGTGCCACCGGTGAGGATGGCGATGTCCTGCAGCATGGCCTTGCGGCGATCGCCGAAGCCCGGCGCCTTCACTGCCAGCGGGTTGATGGTGCCGCGCATCTTGTTGACGACCAGCGTCGCCAGCGCCTCGCCATCGACATCCTCGGCGATGATCACCAGGTTCTTGGTGAGCTGCAGCGTCTTCTCGAGGACCGGCAGGATCTCCTGGATGCTGCTGATCTTCTTGTCGGTGATCAGGATGTACGGATCATCGAGGCTGGACTCCATCCGGTCCGGTGCCGTGACGAAGTACGGCGAGATGTAGCCGCGATCGATCTGCATGCCCTCGGTGTATTCCTTCTCGAAGGCAATACCCTTGGATTCCTCGACCGTGATCACGCCATCCTTGCCGACCGTCTCCATCACTTCGGCGATCAGCTCGCCGATGCCGGGATCGGCCGCCGAGATCGACGCGACGTGCGCGATGTCGGCGCGGTCGCGTACCGGGGTCGCCAGGCTCTTGAGCTCGGCGATCAGCGCCTCGACGCCCTTGTCCAGGCCGCGCTTGATCAGCATCGGGTTGGCACCCGCCGCCACGACGCGCATGCCCTCGTTGACGATCGACTGCGCCAGAACGGTCGCGG
This sequence comes from Chloroflexota bacterium, assembly GCA_018969485.1. GTDB lineage: Bacteria > Chloroflexota > Chloroflexia > Chloroflexales > Roseiflexaceae > CAIQIY01. The sequence goes on along the minus strand of JAGWYG010000039.1, from coordinate 4,242 downwards.
TCGTCGTGCCGTCACCCGCGATGTCGTTGGTCTTGGTGGCGACCTCGACCAGCAGGCGCGCGCCCATGTTCTCGAACGGATCCTTGAGCTCGATCTCCTTCGCCACCGTGACGCCGTCGTGGGTCACGGTCGGCGCGCCGAACTTCTTGTCGATCGCCACGTTGCGCCCCCGTGGTCCGAGGGTCGTCTTCACTGCGTCAGCGACGATGTCGACACCACGCTTGAGCGCGCGTCGCGCTTCCTCGTGGAAATACAGCTGCTTCGCCATGGGTGTGTTGATCCTCCTGATCAGTCCGATTGCCCTGCGCTCGCGAACTCGTTGACTCAGCTCTCGATGACGCCCAGAATGTCCTTCTCGGCCATCACCAGGTATTCGACGTCGTCGACCTTGTACTCGGTGCCGCTGTACTTCGCGAAGAGTACCCGGTCGCCAGCCTTCACGTTCATCGGGATGCGCTTGCCGCTGTCATCGACGCGGCCATCACCGACGGCGACGACGGTGCCTTCCATCGGCCGCTCTTTGCTGGCCGTGTCGGGCAGGTAAATACCGCCCTTCGTCCGCTCCTCGCGCTCCGCTGGCTTGATCACGACGCGGTCCGCCAGTGGTCGGATACGAAGCTCCGCTGCCATAGTTGCCGTGCCTCCCTCGAGTGCCTTCGCCGGTTGCTGTCTTGCCTGCTACAGTGCTAGCACTCTCGTGTGTCGAGCGCTAACACTCGGAGTATACCTGAGCACGTGCTGTTTGTCAAGGTGATTTTAGCACTCTTCATGAGGGAGTGCGAATGGTGACCGGCAGGCCCCGGTGGGGCGATGCTGTCGGCTGCCCGTCGCCAGGCGCATCACACTCGCGGATCGCGTGGCACCGGGCGCGGGTGCCAGCGAGCGTCATGGCTTCGCCTTCGGCGCACCAGGCTGCGTGGCGTGGGCTGGCGGCATGCCGCTGCGCGCGGCAGACCCATCCCGCGGGGCGATCGGCGCGTAGCACCGGTTGGCAGCAGTCATCCGGCAGGAGGAGGCCCACTCGTATGAATTCTGAGGAACGAGACCAGTACGTCACGGCGCTCGAAGCGCTCACCGATCAGCTTGCGGCGATCACCGCGGGGTTGGACCGCGATGACCTGACGACGCCCTATCTGGCGGGCGAGTGGAGCGTCGCCCAGAATGTCCACCATCTGGCAGATTCGCATGCCATCGCCTACGTGCGCTGCCTGATGATCGCGACCCAGGAGCGCCCGGCGTTGCCGGGTTACGATGTCGACGCATGGGCAGCGCTTCCGGCGGCGGCGGGGCCGGATCTGACCGGATCACTGGCGCTGCTTCGTGGCGTGCAGTCGCGCTGGGCCGCGTTTTTCCGCGCGCTGCCGCCCGCCGATCTGGAGCGCGAGGGCGTCGGTGCCCGCGGCGCGATCAGCCTCGGCCGCATGCTGCAGATCTACTCGGGACACGGCCTGGCGCACATCGATCAGATCCAGCGGACGCTGGCGGCAAAGCCGGCATGAGCGGCGTAGCGGTGAGCCGCCGGTACACCGCGTGGTGCCTCGCGGTGTACCGGCGGTGGTGTGCGCTCCCGGCGATCGCCGGCGGCTACCGTGTGATCGATGCGCCGGATCGGGCGTGGCGGGCAGCATACGTCAGCCGCGCCCGATCTGGCTGGGGCATGCGCGCATGGGGCGACCGCCGCCGCGTTTTCGGCGCGCTCGGCGGCCTGCCGGGCTGGGGCATGCGCGCATGGAGCGACCGGAACCCGGCCGGATCGGGCGCGGGGCAATGATGCGTCCCAGGGCCGAGGGCGTATGCTGGCAGCCACACACGGCGTCGCTCGTGGTGATGGACGCCTCCCGCCGGATGCCGCATGGCTGCCGTCAGCGCAGGATTCATGGGTGTGGTGCGAGCCGACGGTGCCATCACTCGCGGGCAGACGGTGTGCCTGTAATACAGATGCCCGGCGTGAGCGATGTGTGGCAGGTCGTGATGCCGACCTGCTGCCAGCGGGCTCACGGAGCGGGTGTGATCACATCACCCCACAGATACGCTGCCGCCTGCGGAGACAGCGTGATCGAGGACTGCTCGCGCTGCAGCGTGATCCCCACTGATGACGCCTGCAGGATCTGCACCGTCGCGCCAGGCACAAGTGCATGCGATTGGAAGTGCCGCAGCACCTCAGTATCCTCTTCTGCTTCCTCGGCGATGCGTCTGACGGCAACGGTGCTCCCGACGGGAGCTTCGCTCAGCCGCAGCACGCCGGGATAGCCCGTCGAACGGCCAGGGATCGGATTACCATGCGGGCAGGTGGTCGCCGTTGCGACCAGGGCCGCGATACGCTCCTCGAGCGCGGGGGAAAGCGCATGCTCCAGCCGGACTGCCTCCTCGTGGATGTGCTCCCAGGGCAATCCCATCACGTCGACCAGAAAGCGCTCGAGAATCCGGTGCCGTCGGACCATGGTCTCGGCGAGCGTGTATCCCTCGGCGGTGAGACGTATCTCGCCACGCGGATCGCGATCGATCAGTTCGAGTGCGACCAGGCGGGCGACGATGTTGGTCACGGTCGGGGCGCTCACATGCATCCATTCGGCGAGTCGTGCGGCGATCACAGGCTCTTGTCGTGCCGAAAGGTAGTAGATGACTTCGAGGTACTCACGCATTTTTTCGGTCGGGCCTGCATCGCCTGGTTTGCGTCGCGCACGAGGATGCTGCGGATTCATGCTCTTCCCCCTGCTGAGTGATGTGACACGACGGACTGGCGGGATGGGCCATGGTCAGTCGGGTGCGGTGGCGGCAGGCAGCGCCGCAACTGCCGTCACGGTGGCTGCCCGCATCGGCACGATGCGTGTCGGATTGCACCGAGGACCTGGGGCCTACCGATGCGATTGATGGCGCCAGGCAACTCGGGTTCAGCGAATGCGCCGGCCGCTCCTGCGCGCGTTGTGGAATTCGTCGGACGAGAGCGCGCGCTCACCGATGTAGTACACCGTATCCGCCTCGGCATCGTACCGGTACCGCTGGCAGACCCACGCGCCGGCGCTGCCCTGGCGCACGATGTCCATGCGCCACGTGGTGCCGGATGCATCGACTTCTTCGTGGATGCTCCAGACGTGCTCACCGCTCCGCCACAGGCTGGCGAGGCGGCGGTGAGCTGCGGCAAGCGCCTCGTCGCGCGATGGTACGTTCAGGTGCGTTGCTGGACTCATGGCGTTTCTCCGTACAAAATCCGCTGCTGCCATTATAGTACAACGGGCAGGGCGCTCACACCGGCGGCGCTGGTGCTGCTGATGCTGCTGGCGCCGCTGCGCCGGCTGCCGGTGACCGGCCCTGGCAGCCAGCACGCGCTGTGCCGAGCTCCTCGCTCATCGTCTCATCAGTCCGTACCCGCAGATGAATACCCCGATGCAGATGATGCCACCACCGAGCATGCTGCCCATCCCGGCACTGGCATCTACCCGCGTCGGCGCTGGCGTGGCTGTGGCGTGCGTCGGCGCTGGCGTGGCTGTGGCGTGCGTCGGCGCTGGCGTAGCCGTTGCGTGCGTCGGCGTGACTGGCAACGTGTAGAGCAACCCGCTGTCGGGCAACATTGACTGCCAGCGCGGTCGGCGCGGCGTAGGCTGCTCCGTCGCAAGCGCGCTGGCCGTGGTGCTGTGTGCTGCATCCGGAGCGGCAGGTTCCGCCACTGCTGCCGACACCGTTGCAGTCGCCTGATCCGTCTGACATGTGGCGGTCCATCCATCATCGCCGAGACATACGCTGCTACCCGGCCGGGTGCTGCGGTACTCCGCCAGATCGATGATGGTTCCCGCCGGATCAATGAGCATGACTCGGTCACCATCATTATTCAACAGCGATTGCGGCAACTCGATCATGGCGATCTCGAAAGGCTCGATGGTCGTCGAATCGGCGATCGTGTGCGCTGCCCCTCCGCCGGTACCATCGTCGATCTGCCAGCCGGTCAACTGGATGCGTTGTTCACCTGCCTGGACCTTGATCCACTCACGCTGCCCGGCTGCTGGAGCCGGAAAGATCTCGTGAATGCGGACCGGTTGTGCTGCTGGCAACACAATCTCATCGGGGTATGGCGTGGCGCTGGGCGTGCGGGTGGGACTGGGCGTGCGGGTGGGACTGGGCGTGCGGGTCGCGCTGGGTGTGCGGGTGGGACTGGGCGTGCGGGTGGCGCTGGGTGTGCGGGTGGCGCTGGGTGTGCGGGTGGCGCTGGGTGTGCGGGTGGCGCTGGGTGTGCGGGTGGCGCTGGGT
>JAGWYG010000150.1 GCA_018969485.1 Chloroflexota bacterium | reverse complement strand
TGTCTTCGTGTGATCCGTCCCCTGTCTCCCGTCCCTTCGTGCCTTCGTGTCTTCGTGTGATCCGTCCCCTGTCTCCCGTCCCTTCGTGCCTTCGTGTCTTCGTGTGATCCGTCCCCTGTCCCCCGTCCCTTCGTGCCTTCGTGTCTTCGTGTGAGCCCGTCCCCTGTCTCCCGTCCCTTCGTGCCTTCGTGCCTTCGTGTCTTCGTGCCTTCGTGTCTTCGTGTGAGCCCGTCCCCCGCCTAGACCGCCTCGCCGAGCTTCACCGCCTCGAAGATGCGCATACGGCGCAGCAGCACAAAGATGACCAGCACCGTGCCAATGAGCAGGCCGCCAGCCACCGCATACACCAGCCCGACCTGTTCCCACGGAATGATGACGCGAAACGGCGGCGTCAGCGGGAAGCTGCCGAGGCGCACCTGCAGAAACGGGATGTACCGTTCGCTGACGAACGTCCCGATCAGCGATCCGATCAGCGCGCCAGCGCCGATCACCAGGGTCTGTTCGATCGCCAGCAGCCCGACGAGCTGGCGATGACTGAGGCCGATGGCCCGCAAGACGCCAAGCTCGACGACGCGTCGTTGAAACGCGAGCACCATCGCCGCCAGGAAGCCGATCGTACTCACCACGCTCGTGGCCAGAAAGCCGACCGAGAGCAAGCCAAACAGCCCCTGCCGCTCGGGGCGCAGCACATCGAGCCGCAGCAGCGCATCAGCGGTCGCATTGAGCCGGCGCAGCCCATAGGACAGGGCCAGCACGTCCCCGGTATTCGCCGGCGCGTCCGGCGCCAGATCGAGCCAGACCTCGTAGGGATACTGGGCGCCCTGCTGATCGAAGCTGTACTGAAGATTGCCGAGCACAAAAGGATCACCCTCGTCATACAACGTCGGCATGTAGCGCAGCGTTCCCGCGACGACGAAGCTCACCGACTGGCGCGCAGCGACGTCCGACAGCTCGAGGGTGAAGCGATCGCCGACGCGCAATCCCTGCTCCTCGGCGAAGGTCGCCGAGACCAGCGCTGCGTCCTGCCGCTCGCCGAGGCGATTCATCAGGGCGCCGAGCGATTCGCTGGCGTAGTCGTCGCGCCACATCGGCGCGATCACTGGCGGCAGGCTGATGCGGTCGACGCCGTAGAAGATCACCTCGCTGCGGCCGCCGGCAGCGGCGGTGAAGGGAGCCCGGCTGGCGGCCACCCTGGTCGCCGCCGCGACGCCCGGCGCCGCGACGAACTCCTCCATCGGGATGAACATGTACGCCGCGCTCGCCTGGCTCACCACCTCGCCGCCGCTATCGAAGGTGGTACCCCCCTGTTCACCCGCCGCGAGGCGGATCAACTCCGGCTCGGCGTCGCCCGCGATGCTCGCGGTGGTCGCACCGGCATCGACCGGCGCGAGGCGCACGTCGGCGCCGGCGCGGTAGCGCGCCCGATCGGCGCTGTGCGTGTCGAGGGTCCGTGCCATGGCGGCGGTGAAGATCGCCAGGCTCAGCGTCAGGCCGATGAGCAGGACCGGATCGCGGTACGTCGCAGGCCCACGCGCCAGGGCGCGCAGTGCCGTGACCAGCGCCACGCCGGGCAGCCGTTCGGCGAGCCACGCGCCGAGCGCCAGCAGCCGTGGCAGGAGGCGTACCGCGAGCAGCGCCAGGGCGCAGGCCGCCAGCGCCGGCGCCAGCAGCAGCAGCGGGTTGCGGAACGGGTCATCGGTCGATGTCGCGACGCCCGGGATGCCGATGGTGCCATTCTGCCGCAGCTGTTCGTAGCCATAGACCGCCGGGATCAGCAGCCAGACATCGAGCAGGGCGCGCTGCCACCACGGGGCAGCCGCGTTCCGGCCGCGTTCCTGGCGAAAGGCGAGGATGGTACGCTGTGCGGCGGCTGTTGCCGGCAGCAGCATCGCCGGAATGACCACCAGCGCCGTCAGCAGCCCATGCATCCAGCTCTGCGGCAGCAAGGTGGGCAGCGGCCCGGGCAGTACGGCAAAACTCAGAAATGACTGGGTCCAGGTCATCGCCAGCGCGATGAGCAGCCCAAGCGGCACGCCGCAGGCCCAGGCGATGCTGCCGACGACCAGCGCCTCGCCGACGGCGAGGCGCAGCACCTGCCCGCGCGAACTGCCGCGGCTGCGCAGCACTGCCACTTCGGCCTGCTGTCGCGCCACCAGCATGCCGCTGATCTGGATGGTGAAGTAACCGATCAGGGCCAGCAGCGGCACGCTCGACAGCGCGAGCGTGACCATCAGGATGCGCACCTGCTCGCGGTGCCGCTCCAGCGCCTCGAGCGGGGATCGGTCGAGGCGGATGTTCGGCAGGAGCTGTGCGACATTCGCGGTGAGCTCTTCGATCTGCGCGGTCAGTGGCGCAACATCGCCGCTGCGCACAGCCGCCCCATCGATGGCGCTGTACCACGCCGCAAAACTCACCAGCGGCACGTCGGCGACATCCAGCACCTGCGCGATGGATGCCTCGGGCGCCAGCACGACGTCGCTGAGCGTCGAGGGCGGGTTGAACCAGTAGGGGTCCGCCGGGTTGAGCGGCCGCCAGATGCCGGCGATGCGCACCGTCAGGTTGATCGGCACCCGGGCGCTGGTGGCCTGGAGCAGGTAGCGGTCATCGACCAGCAGCGTGTGCTTGGATGCGGTCGTCTCGCTGACGATGACGTCGAGCGCTCCGGTGCCGGCGTATGGCTGGGGCGCGGCGCCCTGGACGTAGCGAATCTGGGATTCGAGCCCGGACTGGAACCCCAGCCGGGCGAACAGGATCTCCTTGCCCTGTCCGTCGGGAAACCGCACGCGCAGCTTCTCCGTCGCCGCGTAGCGCACTGCAGGAGGCGACGGCAGGCGAATGCCGGCGCGCTGCACATCGCCGGCCAGATGATCGGCACGCTGGTATTGCTGCCAGGTGACTGCCGGATCGCGAGCGCCACCGTACTTGTACACCATCGCAAATGGCGGCAGGGTATCGCTGCTGTTCTCCTGCGCCAGCGCGCCGAGCAGGATGCGGTAGCCGGTCGTCTCGGCATAGATCGGGATGGCGACGACAATGCCGACGGTGAGCGTGATGCCTGCCCAGACGGCGAGGCACAGCCCCAGCCGGCTTGCGATGCGGCGCACGATCAACTGGAGCCAGGTCATCAGCCGCGCCAGCGGCTGTGATGGCAGCAGCCGCGGCGGAGCCAGGCGTCGGTGGTTGTGCACGATGCTGCCTCAGCTGACGATTGGCACGGCTGGCGGCGCCGGCACGCCGGCCGGCCGGCGGCGGTAGTGCTCGTGCGCCGCCGCGATCGTGACGGGCATCACCGCATACGAGGACGCGAGCGCCGCCAAGTGGTCGAGCACGCGGTCGAGCTCGCGGGTATGCTTGTCGTCGCGGGCGCCAAACGGAACATTGCTGGCGGTCGTGAGGCATAGCGCCCGGAAATCGGCGGTAGTCCCCATCGCCGCCAGGCGTCGGGTGATCACCGGTTCCAGCAGCGCCTCAAACGTGCCGTTGTCGATGGTCAGATCGATCGGCATGCGCTCGGCGGCCGAGCGCTGCGGATCGCAGCTGAGCGGCAGTTCGAAGAATGTGTCGCCTGCGGCGCGCTGCGGCACCACGACGTCGACGAGGTGGGCATCGAGCGGCCGGCCACGCCAGCGGGCGCTGTGGAGCGGCATGTCAAACCCGGGGCGCGACAGCGAACCCTGGCGGTAGCCAAGCTCGTGGAGCACCTGATAGGTCGCATCGCTGGCCGAGTACCAGCCGCCACGGAATGAGCGCGGGCGGACGCGCAGCGCGGCGGCGATCCGCTCGGTAGCGTGCTCGATGAGCGCCCGCTGGTCGTGCGCGGCGTAGGCACCCAGCGGTCGGGAGCGATGAACCGTCAGCAGGTTGGGTGGATGGACCATGCAGCCGAACTCGACACCCTCGTTGCGCAGCTCCCCGAGCAGTGGGGCGTGTTCTTCGGCAGCCCATGGATCGAGGAATAGCGTCGCAGGAAAGCCGGCGCCGCGCAGCTGCCGGACGTAGTTCTCGATCGATCGACTGCTGACTTCCCACGTGCGGGGCATGCCGATGGCGCCGGCTTTGCGTGGAACCGGGTGGCAGTCCATCGTGAAGGCGACGTATAACGGCGGGCGACACTCCATGTGAGCCGCTCCTCGTTCGGTCAGCGTGGCGGTGGCTGGTACATCGCGACAGCGGCCCGGACAGGGAACCCCCACCCCATCCGGGCCGCATCGCCCAACTCCGCACGGCGTGCGGGCCACCTGGTACCCCCAGCGGGATTCGAACCCGCGATCTCCACCTTGAAAGGGTGGCGTCCTAGGCCGCTAGACGATGAGGGCCAACGCGCCAGAGTATACCAGAAGTGCCGCCGGTTGGCAACTGCGGCGCCGCCGAGCCGCCGGGCCGCCGGGCGTGGGCTGCCGGTGTGCTTCCGTCGCGCAGCTGCCCCGGACGTGCGTCGCTCACTGGCCGGACCGGCGCCAGCCGTCGGTGTGCAGGATGGCGGTGCCGGCCGCGTGGGCGGGCCACGAGTTCGCCAGAATCGGCACAACTCCGCGTTCCCGACGGCAGATTCCCTCTTGACAACTGCCTGCGGCTCCGCTATAGTTGTGTTGGGTTCATTGAAGAATTGCCGAACAGGCGCAAAGGAGGTGATGCCCATGAGTCATAAGCGTGTGGGCGTCGCCGTCGGCGGGGCCAACTGACTCCACCGTGGCGATGCCCGACCCCGAGCGAACGGCTCTCACCATGCGGTGAGAGCCGTTTCGGCGTCCTGCGCCGGGCAGCGCACCGGCCGACGCTGCCTCCATCGTCGCGCCGGGCATCCACCGGCAGCGCACCGGCCGACACTGCCGCCAGACGCCGCGATGGCGGGGCCTCCGGCGGCGCTGCGCGCTACATCACCCGCGCTGCCTCCATCGTCGCGCCAAGAATCCGCGGATTGAACTCATCCTCGCCGATGCCCTGCGCCTCGCTCAGGCCAGGCTGGCCCGACGCCACCGCGATCAGCCGCTCGAAGATGTCTGCGCCGACCTCGGCGATCGTCGCGCCCGACAGCACCCGGCCGGCCTCCGGCGGCGTTGCGCGCTGCATCACCCGCCCTGCCAGCGCCTGATGGCCGCGCTGCCTGCATCGTCGCGCCGGGCATCCACCGGCAGCGCACCGGCCGACGCTGCCGCCAGACGCCGCGATGGCGAGGCCTCCGGCGGCGCTGCGCGCTGTATCACCCGCCCTGCCAGCGCCTCTGATGCCCGCGATGCCTACATCGTCGCGCCAAGAATCCACGGATTGAACTCGTCCTCGCCGATGCCCTGCGCCTCGCTCAGGCTGGGCCGGCCCGACGCAACCGCGATCAGCCGCTCGAAGATATCTGCGCCGACCTCGG
>JAGWYG010000038.1 GCA_018969485.1 Chloroflexota bacterium | reverse complement strand
GGCGTCAGCGCCGCCGCCACGCCCGGCCGCAGGCCCCTCCGACCACCCATGATCGCCGATGATGATCGCCGATCGGGCGCATCGCTGCTATGCTGTGAGTACATGCGCGATCATGATGAGAAAGCAATATCAGTATTCACAATACGCATCATGATGATGACAAACACATTCAGGGTAATCATACACATTGAAGGCATTTTGTTCATATATTTCGGATTTTTTATATGCAGAGCAGTGTATTGGCACATTTTAGAGTTGTATTTGCTCTCAGACAACGCCGTAATTTCGTATATTTCTGCAATATACTGTCTTTAGACGACTTCTATGGCGTATTGAAGGGCATTTCACAGAAGACATCCCCTATAACATCTATGATGGCAATACTCGCCTTGGTGCGGTTCCTGGTGAGCATCATCATGACGTGAGGTTTCATGCCGATGCGGCTGGCGCGACCGCGGCTCATCGGCTGATCAGCCGGGGCCGATGCGCACCGACCCGGCACAGCGTGCGGGCGCCGGAGGGGCATGCCCTGCAGCGCCGTCCACCCGATCCATCATCACACGATCACCTGGCGTTAGCACGCAGTGCACAGAACGTTAATCTTCGACCGCTACCATCGGGCATGCAGCGGTGGCAGGAGGCCGCCGCCGCGCATTGTGCCGAAGCGATCGAGGAGTAACGCTACCATGTCGTCATCCATGATCAACCGCCGCCACATGCTGCGCCTGATGCTCGCCGGTGGTGCCGGCGCGCTGCTCGCCGCGTGTGGTGCCGCGACCCCCGCCGCCGAGCCGACGGCTGCACCGGCCGCCGAGCCGACGGCTGCACCGGCCGCCGAGCCGACCGCAGCGGCGCCGGCGGCGTTGCCGGCTCCGCCGGCTGCCGGGCCAATCGATCTCGCCGCAGCGGGCGGGCTCGACGCACTGATCGAGGCGGCGCGCCAGGAAGGCGAGCTCTCGACCGTCGCACTGCCCAATGACTGGGCCAACTACGGCGAAGTCAAGCAGGCGTTCTTCGCCAAGTACCCCTTCCTCAAGCACAACGACCTCAGCCCCGACGCCAGCTCGGCGCAGGAGATCGAGGCGATCAAGGCGAATGCCGGCAGCCGTGGCCCGCAGGCGCCCGACGTGATCGACGTCGGCTTCACCTGGGGCGACCAGTCCAAGGCCGAGGGCCTGCTGCAGCCGTACAAGGTGGCGACGTGGGACAGCATCCCCGCGAGCCTGAAGGACCCCGACGGGTTCTGGCTGGCCGATTACTACGGCGTCATGGCGTTCGAGGTCAATACCCAGGTCGTGAGCAATGTGCCGCAGGACTGGGCCGACCTGCTCAAGCCGGAGTACCGCGGCCAGGTGGCGCTCGCCGGCGACCCGACCGGCTCGGGCCAGGCGATCAACGCCGTCTGGGCGGCGGCGCTGGGTAATGGTGGCTCGCTCGACGATGCGACGCCGGGGCTGCAGTTCTTCAAGCAGCTGAACGACGCCGGCAATTTCGTGCCGGTGATCGCCAAGCCGGCGACCATCGCCAAGGGCGAGACGCCGATCGCGCTGCGCTGGGACTACAACGCGCTGTCGAATCGCGACCAGACCGCCGGCAATCCCGAAATTGCGGTGGTCGTGCCGAAGAGCGGCTCGCTGGCCGGCGTGTACGTGCAGGCGATCAGCGCGTACGCGCCGCATCCGCATGCCGCGCGCCTGTGGCTCGAGTTCCTCTACTCCGATGAGGGCCAGTTGCTGTGGCTCAAGGGCTACGCCAGCCCGGCGCGTATCGACGACATGAAGCAGCGTGGCGTGATCCCCGCCGAGTTGCTTGCGGCGCTGCCCCAGACCACCGCGCCGGTGGGCATCCCGACGGGCGCCCAGATCAACGCGGCGTTCGATGCGATCAAGGCCGGCTGGCCGACGGTCGTGGGCGCGACGGTGCAGTGATCTCGCGACGGTGCCCGCGGCCACCACGGGCTGCGGGCACCGCCTGGCGATCGAGCGGCAGCGCCCCGCGCGCGCTCATGAGGAAAATCGGAGCATCATGCAACACGTGCGGTCGATCATGCGCGGGCGCGGCCGGGTGGCCATCGCGCTGGCGCCGTTCCTGCTGTTCCTCGCGGCATTCCTGTTCTGGCCGGCGACCTCGATCATCGTCGAGAGCGTGCTCGATCGGCAGCGCAATCTCACGCTGGCGAACCTGATGCAGCTGGGTCAGCCATTCATCATGGCGTCGTTCGTCTATACGATGCAGCTCAGTGCGGTCACCGCAGTGGGCGGCGGCATGCTGGGCCTGATGCTGGCCTATGCCACGGTGAGCGACGCGCTGCCGCCAGCGCTGCGCGACGCGATGACCACCTTCTGCGGCGTCGCATCGAACTTCGCCGGCGTCCCGCTGGCATTCGCCTTCATCGCGACGCTCGGCCAGCTCGGCGTCGTGACGCAGTGGCTGCGCGGCATCGGCATCGCGATCTACCCGAGTTTCAGCCTGTATGGCTTCTGGGGCCTGTGCCTGACCTACCTGTACTTCCAGATCCCGCTGATGACGCTGGTGATGGCGCCGGCGATCGCCGGGCTGCGCCGCGAATGGCGCGAGGCGGCGACCAGCCTCGGCGCGAGCGCGGCGACCTACTGGTGGCGCGTGGCGTTGCCGATCCTCATGCCATCGATCCTCGCCACCACCGCCCTGCTGTTTGGCAATGCCTTCGGCGCCCACGCCACCGCGTTCGCGCTCACCGGCGGCGGTAGCCAGACCAGCGTGGTGACGATCCTGATCGGCGCACAGATCAGCAGCGATGCGCTCGCCAACCCCGGGCTGGGCAACGCGCTCGCGCTGGGCATGATCGTCGTGATGACCCTGGCGATCGGCGCGTCGAGCGCCCTGAGCGCCGTGGCCGCGCGGTGGACGCGATGAGGCGCGGCATCTGGGCGTGGCTGTGGCTCGGCGCCGGCGCACTGTACTTTGTCGTGCCCCTGGCCGCGACGCTGCAGTTCTCGCTGCAGGCGCGGCGTGGCGAACTGAGCCTGCAGGCCTATCAGAACGTCCTCGCGTCGCCGGCATTCGCCGCGAGCTTCATGTTTTCGCTGCAGACCGCCGTGGTCACCATCGTTGCCAGCACGCTGCTGCTCATCCCGACGGCGTACATCATCCACGTCGCCGCACCACGGCTGCGCACCGTCATCGACGTCATCGTCGTGCTGCCCTTCGTCATCCCACCGGTGGTGCTGGTGTTCGGCCTGGCGCGCACCTACGTACGCACGCCGCTGACCGACAGCCATCTCGGACTGCATGTGCTGCTCGTCGCCGGCTACATCGTGCTGTCGCTGCCCTACATGTACCGCTCGATCGACACCGGCATGCGGGTGATCGCGGTCCGCCAGCTCGCCGAGGCGGCGCAGAGTCTCGGCGCCGGCGCATGGCTGATCATGACCAGGATCATCATGCCGAACATCGTTCCCTCGCTGATCAGCGGCGGCTTCATCACCTTCGCCATCGTGATGGGCGAGTTCACCATCGCGGCGCTGCTGGCACAGCCCGCATTCGGCCCCTACATGAGCCTGCTCGCCAGCAGCAAGGTCTACGAACCTTCGGCGCTGACGGTGATCAGCCTGCTGCTCACCTGGGGCTCAATCGTGATCATCCAGCTGCTCGGGCGTCGCGCGGGCGGCGTCGGGCGCACGGGGGGCGCATGACGTACCTCAAACTGAGCGGGATCACCAGGCGCTACGGCAAGGTCAACGCCGTCGCCGGGTGCTCGCTGGCGATCGACGAGGGCGAGTTGGTCTCGTTCCTCGGGCCAAGTGGCTGTGGCAAGACGACGACGCTGCGCATCATCGCCGGGTTCGAGCGCGCCGACCAGGGCGAGGTGCATCTGGCGGGTGAGCGCATCGACGACGTGCCGGCGAACCGGCGCAACATCGGCATGGTGTTCCAGTCGTATGCGCTGTTTCCCAACATGACAGTCGCCGAGAACGTCGGGTTTGGCCTGCGCGTGGCGCGCATGCCGCCGGCGCAGCGAAGCGCGCGCATCGGCGAGATGCTCGAGCTGGTGCAGCTGGGGGGCTACGAGCGGCGCTACCCGACGCAGCTGTCGGGTGGTCAGCAGCAGCGCGTCGCGCTGGCGCGGGCGCTGGCGCTGCGTCCGCGGCTGCTCCTGCTCGATGAGCCGCTGTCGGCGCTCGATGCGCAGATCCGCGTGGCGCTGCGGCAGGAGATCCGCGCGCTGCAGCGGCGCTTCGGCATCACCACGATCTACGTGACCCACGACCAGGAAGAGGCGCTGTCGCTGTCCGACCGCATCGTGGTGATGCACCGCGGCCATGTCGAGCAGATCGGCACCCCGGAGGAGATCTACCATCGCCCGGCGACGCGCTTCGTCGCGTCGTTCGTGGGTACGCTGAATCTGCTCGACGCGCGGGTGATCGATCCGTCACAGGGCGTGGTGCAGCTCGGCGACCAGCCGCTGGCGCTGGGCGCGCCGCTGGCGCATCCGGCGGGCGCGGCGGTCGTGCTGGCGCTGCGCCCCGAGGCGCTGGCGTTCGATGACGGGCTGGCGCCGGATGTGCCGCGCCTGACGGGCCGCGTGGTGACGACCGAGTTTCTCGGCACGCTGCTGCGCGTGACGCTGCGCATCGCCGGGCAAGCCTGCTGCGTCGATGTGCTGAACCGTCCCGGGCTGGCCGTGCCGGCGCCTGATAGCCTGGTGACGCTCAGCTTCGCCGCGACGGCCGCCACGGTGCTGGCCGCCGACGCGCCGGCCCACTAGCCGTGAGATGAGGAGAGAGGAGAGAGGAGAGAGGAGAGAGGAGAGAGACGCAGGATGGGACCTTGCCCCCCATCCTTCGTGCCTTCGTGTGAGCCCGCCTCCCGCCCCCTTCGTGTCTTCGTGCCTTCGTGTGAGCCCGCCTCCCGTCCCCGTCCCCTTCGTGTCTTCGTGCCTTCGTGTGAGCCCGTCTCCCGCCCAAGCGTACCTTCGAGCGAGGGCACCTGCCGCGGTGGTGTTACAATACGCCGACAGCGACGGGCAGCGGAGGAGCGACCATGGCGAGCGTTCGGTGGGCAGTAGTCGGGACGAGTGCATTTGCGCTCGATTGGATCGCGCGGGGCATCACGACCGGGAGCAACGCCATGCTGGCGGCAGTGGTGAGCCGCGATCCGGCGCGGGCGGCGGCGGCAGCCGCGCGCTGTGGCGCGCCACGCTGGTACACCTCCATCGAGGCGATCGACCGGGCGGAGGTCGACGCCGTCTTTCTGGTGCTGCCCAACCACCAGCACGCCCCGCAGGCCATCGCCGCGGCGCAGCGCGGGCTGCACGTCGTCGTCGAGAAGCCCATGGCGCCGAGCGTGGCAGCATGCGAAGCGATGATCGCCGCCGCCGCCGACGCCGGCGTGATGCTCGCCGTCGCGCACTGCATGGAATGGGCCCCGCCGATCGTGCGTGCCGGCGCCCTGATCGCCGACGGCGCCATCGGCGAGGTGCTCAACGCCCGCATCACCGCATCGTTCGATTACCCGCCGGGCGGCGCATGGCGCCAGGACGACACCACCGAAGCCGGCGGCGGCCCGCTGATGGACATGGGCGTCCACGCCATCGACGCCATCACGCGCCTGCTCGGCCCCGTCGCGCAGGTCACGGCGCTGCTCGAGCGGCGGCGCTACGCCTACGCCGCCGAGGATTCGGCCACGCTGCTGCTACGCTTCGCCTCCGGTGCGCACGGCACCGTGATGGCCAACTTCACCTGCCTGCAGAACGAGCTCGAGATCCAGGGCACCACCGGCCGGCTGCTGAGCCGCGCCTGGTGGGGCCGCGACTTCGCCGGCGACCTGCGGCTCCAGCGTGGCGCCACCGAGGAGGCCATCGCGCTCGAGCCGGTGCTGGTCTACACCCCACAGATCGAGCACCTGTCCGACGCCATCCTGCGCGGCGTCCCGCCGGTGACCAATGGCGGGCGTGGCCTGGCGGCCATGCGGGTGGTCGCCGCGGCGATCCACGCGGCGCGCACCGGCCGGACGACCGACGTGGCATGACCGTTGAATCTGCGGTGTGCAGAGGTGAGGTAGCGGATGTTCACCCTCGAGAATGACCAGTTGGCAGTCGAGATCCTTGATCCGGTGGCCGACGCCGCGCGCTTCGGCGTGCGCTACTGCACGGGCGGCTACATCTTCCAGGTGCATGATCGGCGCCACGGCGCGCTGCTCAGCGGGCCGACCTGGCCGGAGAGCTTCAACTGGTTCGATGGCCAGGGCCTGCCCGAAGCGTTCAATCTGCAGCCGCTCGACGCCGATGGCGCCAGCCTGATCCCCGGCATCGGCCAGTGCGACCTGGGCGAGCGCACGATCGTGGCGCCCTGCGCCTGGCAGGTCCGGCGCACGGCCGGCGCCTGGCACTTCGATACCAGCCATCTGCTGGGGCCATACCAGCTTGAGCTCGCGCGGCACGTGTCGTTGTCCGGCCGCACCGTGCGTTCGGCGACCCGCATCACCAGCCACGGCCGCGGCCTCACACCGCTGCGCTGGTTCCCGCATCCGTTCTTCCCGCAGCCCGATGGCCCCCAACTGTGCAAGCTCAACATCGCCGTCGACATTCCCGCCGACGCCGAGTACCTGCTCGACGACGCCGGCTGGATCGCGCGACGCGGCGCGCCCGTGCCGGACGGCAGCTATGCCGCGCTGGCGATGCGGCATGCCGCACCGCTCGTCATCGCGCAGCGCCATCCACTCATCGGCATCATCACCGCCTTCTGCAGCTACACGCCGACCACCTTCCCGATCTGGGGCAACGGCCGGACCTTCTCGTGGGAGCCATTCCTCGAGCAGACGCTCGCGCCCGGCCAGACGGCGACCTGGTCGATCGATTATGAGTTCTGACTGGCAGACGCCCTGCCGCGTGTGAAAGAGTCGAGTTGTGGACCAGAACTACCTGCAGCGGATCCTGACCAGCCGGGTGTACGACGTGGCCAGCGAGACGCCGTTGCAAGCCGCACCGCGGCTCTCCGCCCGATTGCATTCGCGGGTCTTCCTGAAACGCGAGGACCTGCAGCCGATCTTCTCGTTCAAGATTCGCGGCGCGTACAACAAGATGGCGCATCTCACCGCCGAGGAGCGCGAGCGCGGCGTGATCACCGCATCGGCCGGCAACCACGCCCAGGGCGTCGCCTTCGCCGCACAGCGGCTGAACCTCCGCTCGGTGATCGTCATGCCGGCGACGACCCCGTCGATCAAGGTGCGCGCAGTGCGCGAGCGCGGCGCCGAGATCGTGCTGCATGGCGACAGCTACAGCGATGCCGAGGCGCGGGCGTACGAGATCCAGGCGACCGAGGGGCTCACCTTCGTGCATCCGTACGACGACCCGCACGTCATCGCCGGTCAGGGGACCATCGGCCTGGAGCTGAGCCGCCAGATGACGGCACGGCCATTCACCGTCTTCGTGCCGATCGGCGGCGGCGGCCTGATCGCCGGCATCGCCGTATTTCTCAAGAGCATCATGCCCGAGGTACGCATCGTCGGCGTCGAGCCCGACGACTCCGACGCGATGGTGCGCAGCGTCCGCATGGGCGAACGCATCACCCTCAGCCAGGTCGGCATCTTCGTCGACGGCGTCGCCGTGCGCCGCGTCGGCGTCCATACCTTCGTCCTGGCCCGCCGGTACGTCGACGACTACATCCAGGTCTCGACCGACGACGTCTGCGCGGCGATCAAGGATGTGTTCGAGGATACCCGCGCCGTGATGGAGCCGGCCGGCGCGCTGGCGGTGGCCGGGATGAAGGCCTACGCGGAGCGGCGCGGCGTGCGCAACGCCGATCTGGTGGCGTTGACGTGCGGCGCGAACCTGAACTTCGACCGGCTGAAACACATTGCCGAACGCGCCGAGATCGGCGAACGGCGCGAGGCGCTGCTGGCGGTGACCATCCCCGAGCGGCCGGGTGCGTTCAAGGCGTTCTGCCGCGCGGTCGGCAACCGGAGCATCACCGAGTTCAACTATCGCTTCGCACCCCGCGATGATGCGGTGGTGTACGTCGGCATCCAGCTCGACAACGCCAACCAGCGCGCCAGCCTGATCAACTCGCTGCGCGGCCACGGCTATCCGGTGCTCGACCTGACCCAGAACGAGCTGGCAGTGGTGCATCTGCGCCATCTGGTCGGCGGCCGCGCGCCCGAGATCGCCGATGAGCGCCTGCTGTCGTTTGAGTTTCCCGAACGCCCCGGCGCCCTGCTCCAGTTCCTCGAGGCCCTCGATGAGACCTGGAACATCAGCCTGTTCCACTACCGCAATCACGGCAGCGCGAACGGTCGCGTGCTCGCCGGGATCCAGGTGCCCGCCGAGGATTTGCTTCGCTTCGGCGTGTCACTCAGTCAATTGGGCTATTATTATGTCGATGAAACCGAGAACCCGGGATACCGGGCATTCTTGAAGTGAGGGCACGCGCGAGCTGATCGCGCGATGGAGGGGGATGCCGTGCAGCACGCCGGATTGCGCTTTCTGTTGCCGTACATGCAGCCGTATCGCCGGCACCTGGTGATCGGTACGCTCTACGCGCTGATCGGCGCGGCCGCCAGCGCCTTCAGCCCGGCGCTGCTCGGGCTCGCCGTCGACCAGGTGATCGCGGGGATCAGCAGCGAGGTCCTGATCGGCTATGCGCTGGGGATCATCGGCCTGACCATCGTGCTGGCAGTCTTCCGGTACCTGCTGCGCATGCTCACCGGCGAGATCGCGGCGGGCGTGAGCTATCAGATGAGCCAGGACCTGTTCGCGCGCATCCTGCTCCTTGATCGCGGCACGCTGGCACAATTCGGCACCGGCGACCTGTTATCGCGGGCGTCGAATGATTTCATCTACATCTGGCGATTCTACAGCGCCGGGTTCCAGATGTCGATCCACGCGCTGTTCCTGCTGGCGATCGGCTGCGGCCTGATGGCGCTCGCCAGCCCACCGCTCGCCGGGCTGGTCGTCGTGATGCTCCTGCTCACCATCGGCGTGCAGATCTGGCTGGGGCCCGTCGTCGAGAACGCCTTCGACCGGGTACAGCAGGCGCTGGCGCAGCTCTCGGCCTACGCGCAGGAGCATCTGACCGCGCAGCGCATGCTGGCCGCCTACGCGCAGGAGCAGCAGGCCGTCGCACAATTCCAGCAGCACAACGACGTGTTCGTCCAGCGCAACATGGAGTTCGTGCTGCGCTCGAGCGCAATCTCGCCGCTGCCGAGCCTGGTCGTCCGGCTGGCGGCGGCGCTGGTCGTCGGCGTCGGCGGCGCGATGATCATCGCCGGCCAGCTGAGCATCGGCCAGTACGTCCAGTTCATCGTCTACCTCAGCCTGCTGAGCGGTGCGGCGCAGTCGCTCAGCCAGGCGTTCGAGCGCCTGCAGCAGGGCAGCGCCGCAGCCGGTCGCATCGGCGAGGTGTTGCGGCGCATGCCGCAGATCGCCGACCACGGGCAGGCCATCGCGCCGGCCATCAGCGGCGCGCTGCGTCTCGAGGGCGTCGGCGTGCGGGCGTCGGCGGATGGCCGCTGGATCCTGCGCGACGTGACGCTCGACATACCCGCCGGCACGACGCTCGGCATCGTCGGCGCGACCGGCGCCGGCAAGAGCACCCTGCTCAGCCTGCTCGGCCGCGTGATCGACCCGGACGCCGGGCGGATCACGCTGGACGGCATCGACATCCGCGACATCGCGCTGGCCGCGCTGCGGCGCCAGGTGGTGATGGTGCCGCAGGAGACCCTGCTGTTCAGCATGGAGCTGCGGCGCAACATCACCCTGGGCAGCGACGGGCTGCCCGACGAGCGCATCCACGACGCCGCGCGCGCAGCCCGGCTGACCAACGACCTGGCGCAGCTGCCGCACGGTCTGGCGACGGTCGTCGGCGAGCGTGGCGCCACGCTGTCGGGCGGCCAGAAGCAGCGCACCGCCATCGCGCGGGCGCTGGTGCGCGATCCGCGCATCCTGGTGCTCGACGACGCGCTGGCGAGCGTCGACACCCACACCACCGCCGAGATTCTCGGCGAGCTGCGCGCCGCCCGCGCCGGGCGCACCTGCCTGATCGTGAGCCAGCGCATCGCCTCGGTGCGCGATGCCGACCTGATCGTCGTGATCGGGCAGGGGCAGATCGTCGAGCACGGCAGCCATCACGCGCTGCTGGCGCGCGACGGCGTGTATGCCGCGATGTATCGGCGCGAGTTGCAGCAGGCTGAAGAGGCTGCCGGCGAGCATGAACTGGCCCACCTGCCGGAGGATCTGGAGCGATGAGCGCGCAGAGTGACACGGGCGCGCAGCGCGAAGTGCGCGCGCAGGATGCCGCGCTGATCTGGCTGCTGGCGACGACGATGCGGCCACACTGGCGCCCGCTGGCGATCTCGCTGGTGCTGCTGCTCGGCACCGCCGCGCTGAACGTCGTACCACCCTACCTGATGCAGGTCGCCATCGACGGCCCGATCGCCGCCGGCGACGCGTCGGGCGTCCTGCCGCTGGCGCTGCTCTACGGCGGCGCCGCGCTGGCGATGTTCGCCATGCAGTACGCCTACACCTACTTCCTGCAGCAGGCCGGGCAGCGCGCCCTGGCCGACCTGCGCCAGCGCATGTTCAGCCACATCATGCGTCAGTCCCAGGACTTCTTCGGCCGTACGCCGGTGGGTGATCTGGTGACCAGGCTCACCAGCGACATCGATACGATCAACTCGGTGCTCTCGACCAGTTCGGTGACGATCCTGGTCGAGGCGATGACGCTGATCGCGATCGTGGTGGTGATGTTCGCGACCAACTGGCAGTTGGCGGCGCTCGCGCTGGCGGTGCTGCCGATGCTGGCGCTGGTGACACGCTACTTCCGCGTGCGCATCCGCGATTCGTCGACCGGCGAGCGCACGGCGCTGGCGCGAACCAGCGCATTTCTCAACGAGCACCTGCACGGCATGACGGTGGTGCAGCTCTTCGGCTATCAGCGCGAGGCAGCCCGTCTGTTCGACGGGTTCAACTGGGCCTACCGGCGCGCCCTGCTGCTGTTGCGCAAACATAGCGCCTATTTTCTCGCGACGCAGGAGATCCTCGCGGCGGTCGGGCTGGCGCTGGTGCTGTACGGCGGCGGCGAGGGCGTGCTGGCCGGCTGGGCGACGCTGGGGACGCTCGTGGCGTTCATTCAGTACACCGAGCGCGCATTCCAGCCGGTGCTGCGCCTCGGCGAGCAGTACAACGCCGTGCAGATCGCGCTGGGGGCTGCCGAGCGCGTGCAGCGCATGCTGATGAGCGAACCGACGGTGCGCGAGCCCGAGGTGCCCCAGACGCTGCCGCGGGTGCGCGGGGCGCTCGAGCTGCGCCACGTGAGCTTTGCCTACGTGCCGACCGAGCCGGTGCTGCGCGATGTGTCGCTGCAGATCCCCGCCGGACAGAACGTGGCGGTCGTCGGCGCGACCGGCGCCGGCAAGTCGAGCCTGGTCGGCCTGCTGGCGCGGTTTTATGATCCGCAGCAGGGCACGATCCTGCTCGATGGCATCGACATCCGGCGTCTGGGATTGCACAGCCTGCGGCGGGCGGTGGCGGTGGTGCCGCAGGACCCGGTGTGCCTGCCGGGCAGCATCGCCTTCAACATCCGGCTCTACCGCGACGATGTGAGCGACGCCGATGTGCGGCGCGCCGCGGCGCTGGCAAATGCGGCGCCGTTCATCGAGCAGCTGCCCGGCGGCTACGACTACCCGCTGCTGCCGGGTGGTGCGAACATCTCGGTGGGGCAGCGGCAGCTCCTGGCGCTGGCGCGCGCGCTGGCGCTCAGCCCCGAGGGCGTGCTGGTGCTCGATGAGGCGACCAGCAGCATCGATACGGCCACCGAGGCGCTGATCCAGGAGGCACTGGCGCGCATCCTGCGAACGCGCACCTCGGTGGTGATCGCACACCGCCTCAGCACGATCCGCAACGCCGACCGGATCATCGTCATGCATCGCGGCAAGATCGTGGAGGACGGCACGCACGAGGCGCTGCTGCAGCGCAACGGCTACTACGCCCGGCTGCACCGGCACCAGCTGGCGACGCGCACGCAGTCGTGAACGCCCGCCGCACGAGCATCTGGCTGGCGCGCCACGGCCAGACGCTGGCCAACCGCGAGCGCCGCTACCTCGGCGGTGGCGAGAGCCCGCTCACGCCCTGGGGCACGACACAGACGGCGCGGCTGGCGCAGCGCCTGCAGCCGCAGCCGTTCGATGCGGTCGTGAGCTCGCCGCGCCTGCGGGCGCTGGCGCTGGCACAGCAGGTGGTGCAGGCGCGCCCGGCGGCGCTGCACCAGGACGCCGGCTGGGCCGAAGCCGACCACGGCTGCTGGGAAGGGCTGACCTGGCGCGAGGTGCTCGCGCAGCATGGCGATGCGGCGCAGCGGCGCTTCGCCGATCCGTGGCGCGGCCGCGCCGCCGGCGGCGAGAGCCTGGCCGAGGTGCACCAGCGCGTCCTGGACGCCTGGCGCGCGGTGACGGCGACATGGGCGGGCGGGCGGGTGCTGGTGACGAGCCATGCCACGCCGATCCAGCTGGTGCTGTGCATCGTGAGCGGCATGCCGCCGCACGAACCATGGCGCTGGCGCATCGACCTGGGTAGCCTGACCATCATCGACCTGTATCCCGCCGGGCCGATCGTGCGCCAGGTGAACGAAGTGCCGCGCGCCGGCGGCCGCACCATGACGCGTGGCGATATCTGAGTGATGGGAGCATGGTGATGGCCAAATCGACGCCGCCGCCGCCAAACCGCTGGGGCCCCCTGTGGCCACTGGGCGAGGCCGTCCGCTTCCTGACCGCCATTCCGGTGCCGGGGCTACCGCCGATGAGCGAACGCAGCATCGCCGGCGCCATCCCGTGCTTCCCGCTGGTCGGCCTGCTCATCGGCGGGGTGCTGGTCGCCACCGGCAGCGCCGCCGGCGCCCTGTGGGGCGACGGCGTGCGCGCGGTGGCAGTGGTGGTCGCATGGGCGGTGCTCACCGCCGGGCTGCACCTCGATGGGCTGGCCGATACCTTCGACGGCGTCCTCAGCTGGCGTTCGCGCGAGCGCAAGCTCGAGATCATGCGCGACAGCCGCATCGGCACGATGGGCGCGCTGGCGCTGATCACCGTCATCGCGCTGAAGATCGCCCTGCTGGCCCAGCCACACCCCGACTGGTGGCTGGCGCTGCTGCTGGCGCCGGTGATCGGCCGCTGGGCCGACCTGTGGAGCATCGTCCGGTTTCCGGCGGCGCAGCAGGGCGGGCTCGGCCGGAACTTCCGCGACCACGTCGGCACGCCGGCGCTCATCGTCGCGACCAGCTGCGCGGCGGTGGCGGCCGCGCTCGCCGGGCCGCACGGGCTGGGTGCGCTGGCGGCCGCCTGGCTGCTCACCGAATGGCTCGGCCGCCGCTGGGTCGCCGAACTGGGCGGATTGACCGGCGATACCTACGGCGCGCTGTGCGAACTGGCCGAGGTCGTCGTGCTGGCGGTGATGCTCGTCAGCCTGAGCCGCTGACCGATGGCGGCGCGGTCACGCCGGGTCGGCATCATGCGGCAGGCCGAGCACCTCGCGGGCGGCGGCGGCGAGGAACAGCGAGCCGGTGACACACACCAGCGCCGCATCGGGCCAGGCGCGCGCGCGTGCCAGCGCGTCGGCAGGATCGGGCACACACACGACCGGCAGCGCTCCGTGCGACGCGGCCGCACACACCTGCGCCTCGAGGTCGTGCAGCTCGGCCAGTGCGCGATGGTGCTGCGAGCTGGTGAGCACGATCGCCGCGGCATGGCGCACCAGCACCGGCAGCATGCGCGGCAGATCCTTGCCGCGCGAGGTGCCGAAGACCACCACCGGCGCCACGCCGGGGAAGGCATCGGCCAGCGCCGCGAACAGCCGCTGCAGCGAGTCGCCGTTGTGCGCCCCATCGATCAGGATCGGCGGCGTGCCGGGCACCAGCTCGAAGCGCGCCGGCCAGCGGCAGGCCGCCAGCCCGGCGCCCAGCGCGGCATCGGCGATGTGCCAGCCCAGCGCCTGCAACTGGCGCACCGCCGCCAGCGCCAGCCCGGCATTCTCGCGCTGGAAGCGCCCGGCCAGCCCCAGCGGCGCGTCGACCAGCGGATCTGGCGCCACGACGCGCACGGTCGGCGGCAGATCATGCGGCAGCGCACGATCGCTGGCGGGATCGGCGACCAGCGTCAGCGGCGCGCCGATGCGCCGCGCCTCGTCGATCAGCGCCGCCAGCGCCTCGGGGAGCTGCAGCACCGTCACCGCGGGCCGGCCACGGCGCATGATGCCGGCCTTCTGGCGTGCGATCGCGTCGAGCGTATCGCCCAGGATCTCCATATGGTCATAGCTGATCGAGGCGATCACGGCGCACTCTGGCTCGAGCACCGCGGCGCTGTCGTAGGTGCCACCCAGCCCCACCTCGATCACCGCCAGCCCGACGCCGGACCGGGCGAAGTGCTGCAGCGCCAGCGCGAAACCGATGGCGAACGTCGCCGGCACGCCGCCGGTCGCACGGGCGACATCGTCCACCAGCGGCATGACCGCATCGATGTCGGCGATCAGCTGCGCCGCGGCGATCGGCTGCCCGTCGACCTGGATGCGCTCGCGGTAGGTGTGCAGGTGCGGCGAGGTCCACAGCCCGGTGCGCATGCCGGCGGCGCGGGCGATGCGCTCGATCATCGCTGCTGTCGACCCCTTGCCTTTGGTCCCGGCGACGATCACGCAGCGGACGTGCTGCTGCGGCGCGCCGAGCGCCGCCAGCAGCGCGCGCGTGCGCTGCAGATTGAGCCCGGGGCTGAGCCGATGGCTGGCATCGACCGAGCGGTACAGCGCGTCGAGCGCCCGGCTGTAGTCATCGTGGGTCACGCTGGGGCCACTTTCGTCGCATGAAGGGGGCAGGTTCCGATGCTGTTGCGCGTCTTCCGCTGGCTGAGACCGCGCCACGCCGTGCTCACGGCGATCATCCCCGGCCGGCCGCCGATCGCCTGCGTCACGCTGCGCGGCCGACCGACAGCAGCGCCGCTGATCGTCGACATCGTCGTCGCCGACCGCGTGCTGGGGAGCGCCACGCTGGCACCTGGCGAGTGGCTCGCCGAGATCCCGCTGTCAGGTTGGCGTGGCGAGCGGCCGCGCGCCGTCATCCGCCGCTGATCAGCGCTTGCGGCGCTTCTGGGCGCGCCGCGCATCGCGCCGCCCGCTGGCAGACGCGTCCGGGCGGGCTGCCGCCGCGCTGGTGGGTGCCGCACCGTCCGGGGCGCGCACCGCGGATGCAGCCTGGGCGCCGCGCACCGGTCGGCCGCGCGGCGCGGCGGCCTGCTCGGCGCCGGGCAGGACGCGCAGCGCGTAGTACAGCGAGCCGGCGATGGCGATGACGTCGAGGATGGTGATGATCGTGGCGAGGATCGGGGGCAGCGGCGTTGCAAACCGCACGCCGCCGACGATCACGCCCAGCCCGCCGAGCCCGAGCAGCACGTAGCCCAGGGTGCGTAGCGCCGCCGCGCGCGCAGCCGAGAGCGCCGGACGGTACAGGAAGCCCAGGTAGGCTCCGGCGAAGGCGACCAGCACATGGACGGCGACGAAGATCTGCTCGGCCGAACCTGCGGCCAGTGACGGTGTCAATAGATCGTTCATATCCACTCTACGGCAAAGCGCGGGCCATGACGCGATTATAGCAGCAACCGCGCCGGGTGACAATGCCCGCTGTGCGTGGAGGTGGGGCGCATCGCACGCAGCCGCGCGCAACATGCTGACCTGCCCGCCGGGCGCCGCGGCCGGCCGGGCGGCCAGCACCCGCCGGGCAGGCGGATGGGCGCCACGCCGCTGGCGCAGATCACCGGCGACGCCATCACAGCTCGCCGAGCCGCGGGCGCTGCTGCCGACGGCCGCAGCAGCAGGCATGCTCCGGCGCGCGCCCTGCCGCTGTGGCGCGCCCGGCACCGGACATGCCGCCGCGCGTCCGCACCGTCGCGCGCACCCCGCGGCAGATACCGTATGATATCGCCAGTGAGCGACGAACCCGGGAGGACGCCATGGGCGATGCGACGATCCTGCTGCGCGGCGCGACGGTCTACCCGGTGGTGAGCCGGCCCGTGCCGCACGGCGCGCTGGCGCTGCGCGGCGCACACGTGCTCGCCGTCGGTTCTGCCGATGCGCTGGCGGCGACGGTCGGGCCACACACCCGCGTGATCGACCTGCCGCCCGGCTGGTCGGTGATCCCGGGCTTCGTCGATTCGCACCAGCACCTGCTGGCGTACGTGCGCGCCCGCAGCCGGCTGTCGCTGTGGCACACCGACACGGTCGACGCCGTGCTCCAGGCCGTGCGGCAGGCAGCGCCGCGCGGGACGGGCTGGCTGGTGGCCGTCGGGCACGACCAGGGGCGGCTGGCCGAACAGCGGCATCCGACGCTCGCCGAGCTCGACGCGGCGGTGCCACACCGCCCGCTGGTGATCTACCGCGCCTGCCTGCACCTGGCGCTGGTGAACAGCCTGGCATTGCGACAACTCGGCATCACCGCCGACACCGCCGATCCGGCGGGTGGGCGCATCGTCAGGCACGCCGGCCAGCCGACCGGCGTGCTCGAGGAGTCGGCGCTGGGCCTGCTGGCGGCGGCGCTGCCGGCCGAGGCGATCGACTGGGCCGGCGGGCTGCGGCTGGCGGCAGCCGAATACCATCGTCGCGGCATCACCGCCATCGGCGAGGCCGCGCTGGGGCACATCGCCGGCACCGCCGATCTGACCCGCATGGTCCAGGCGCTCGAGCAGGGCCTGGCGCTGCGCGTCTATGCGCTGCTCTCCGGCGCAGTGGCCGACGCGGCGCTGGCCGGACAGTTGCCACGGCACTACGCCGACGGCCGGCTGCATCTCGGTGCCATCAAGATCTTCGCCGACGGCACGCTCGGCGCCGGCACCGCGTGGCTCAGCGCGGACTACGGCGATGCGCCCGGCCAGCGCGGCGGCCCGACCATCGAGCCCGACCGGCTGCTGGCGCAGGTCGCCGCTGCCCATCGCGCCGGCTGGCAGGTCGCCATCCACGCCATCGGCGACGAGACCGTCGCGCTGGCGATCGCGGCGTACGAGGCGGCACTACGGGCGCAGCCGCGCCATGATCACCGCCACCGCATCGAGCACGTCGAAGTGCTGCGGGCCGGGCTCGCCGAACGCATGGCCGCCGCCGGCATCGTGGCAGCGGCGCAGTCGCCGTTCACCTACTGGGAGGCTGGCGACGTCAGCCGCCTCGGCGCAGCGCAGCGCACGTGGGCACACCCATGGGCCACGCTCGAGCGCGCCGGTGTGATCGTGAGCGATGGCTCCGACAACCCGGTGCTACCCGACTTTCACCCGCTGCAGGGGCTGTCCGCCGCGACCACGCGGCGCAGCCATGCCGGGACGCTCATCGCCCCCGAGCAGACTATCAGCGTGGCCAGCGCGCTGCGCCGCTACACGCTCGGCGGCGCGCTGGTCGCGTTTGCCGAGGCGCACTATGGCGCGCTGCGCCACGGCATGCTCGCCGACGTCGCCGTGATCGACTGCCCGCTGGACGAGGCACACCGCGAACAGCTTGCGGGCGCCTCCGTGCGGGCGACATTCAGCGGCGGCGTGCTGGTTCACGATGCGCTCCCGTGAGCGCTGGCGGATTCAATCGGCGCCCGCGGCGGCCGCCGGCACCTGCGCCAGCAGGTAGTCGTAGGCGGCCAGTCCGGCGCGCGCACCGTCGCCGATCGCGATCAGCACCTGCTCGCCAAACGTCGTGGCGACATCGCCCGCAGCAAAGATGCCCGGCACGCTGGTCGCGGTATGCTGATCAACCCGGATGAACCCCGCGCCATCGGTCTCGACCAGCGCGGCGACGATGCTGCTGTTGGGCATCAGGCCGATGTCGACGAACGCCGCGTCGACGACGAGCCGCCGCATCGCGCCGTCACGCGTCACCACCAGCGCCTCGACGCTGGCCGACCCGATCACCTCGGCGACGCGATAGCCCGGCAGGACTTCGACATTGGCGCGATCGGCCAGCGCGCGCGCCATCGGCGCCGCCATGTCGGTGATGGTGGGCACGATCAGATAGACCTGGGCGGCGTGCTGGGCCAGCTCGGCGGCGCCGCGCAGCGCCCGCGCCGTCGCGCCGAGCACCGCCGCGCGCTTGCCCGCCAGCATGTGGGCGTGCGTCGTGACCGAATACCCCAGGCCCTGGCCGAGCAGCTCGGCGGCGCCCGGCACCAGCAGCGGCGTCGGGCGCGCGCCAGTCGCCACGATCAGTGTGCGCGCCTGCATCCGCCCATGCTGCTCGCAGTCGACCGCAAAGCCGCCGGCCACCCGCTGCACCGCCACCACGCGGTCGCGCCGCAGGCGCGCCGGCGCACCCGACACGCGCCGCTCCAGCAGACGCGCCGCTTCCTCGCCGGGCAGATCCTCGGGCTGCTCCTGGCCGGTCAGGTTCTGGCGCCAACCCGACTTGCCGCCGAGATGCTCGTACACCATCACAACATCCAGCCGCTTGCCGAGCGCATACGTCGCAGCCGCCAGGGCTGCCGCGCCACCGCCGATGATGATCAGATCGTGCATCAGGAACTCCTCTCCGGTGATCGCGACGGGATCGACCTGCACCAGTGCGCACGCACGGAGCCGCGCGCCCGGACGTCGCCAGATCGCCGACGGCAGCCTGGCGCATGCATTCGCCTCCGGTGATCGCGACGGGATCGACCTGCACCAGTGCGCACGCACGGAGCCACGCGCCCGGGCGTCGCCAGATCGCCGACGGTAGCCTGGCGCATGCATTCGCCCGGCCGGACACGGTGATGCAGCACCACGGTTTCCGGGTATGATACGCCAGTCATCAGCCGACAGCGTGAACGATGAGGCATGTGCATGGATCTGAACGAATATCAGCGGGCTGCATTGCGCACCGCCGCCGCAGTCGGCGCCGAGGCGCGCCTGCTCAACGCGATCCTCGGCCTGGCCGGCGAGACCGGCGAAGTCGCCGAGTTGCTCAAGAAGCACCAGTTCCATGGCCACCCGCTCGACCGCCAGCGCGTCCTCGACGAACTCGGCGACGTCCTGTGGTATATCGCGCTCGCCGCCGATGCGCTCGACACCCCGCTTGAGGAGGTCGGCCAGCGCAACATTGCCAAACTGCTGCGCCGCTACCCGCTGGGATTCTCGGAACAGGCGAGCCGCGAGCGTTCGCCGGACGATGGCGTCGCACCATGACCGACAGCGCACGCGGGCGCTGCGAACGATCCTGTGGGCGTTGGCGAGCCTTCGGCAGCCGGGGTGGGGGTGGTGGGCGATAGTGGACTCGAACCACTGACCTCATCCGTGTGAAGGATGCGCTCTAGCCAACTGAGCTAATCGCCCGCAGCCGTACTGTACCACAGCCCGGCAAAATGTGCAAGTCGGGCGGTGCGCGGGGGTGCCCACGTCGGGCTGCTGCCACGATCGCAATCTTGACACGCAGCGCCGCACCGTGATACATTCGGAGACACGCGCGCCGGGCTGTAGCAACGCTGCCGGAACGCGTCGTCCGGCCCGCGGTGTGGGGGTCAGGCGGCGTGACGGGCGCCAGGAATCGTCGCACAGCGGCACACCAGTGCGATCGTGCTCTGAGAGATCGCATGACCTGGGCCATTGCACACGATCCGGGCGCATCCGGTCATCGGTGGCAGCAGCGCCAGCGGTATGGCGTCACACACCAGACATCACAAGGAGCAGAGTCCATGAGAGAGCAGACGATCAAGCGCAGCGCCGTTCCGTTGCTGCTCGCGCTGCTGGTCCCGGTGCTCGCCGCGTGTGGCGGCGCCGCCCCGGCCGAGCCGCAGGTCATCCGCGAGACTGTCGTCGTCGTCGAGACCGCCGCCCCAATCCGCGAGACTGTCGTCGTCGTCGAGACCGCCGCCCCGGCGGCCACCGCCGAGCCGGCGCAGCCGACCGACACCTCGTTCACCACGCCGCACCCGATCCTCGGCGACCTGCGCGTGCGCCAGGCGATCGCCTACTGCACCAACCGCCCCGAGCTGATCAAGTCGGTGTACGGCTTCCTGTCCGACGAGCAGCAGCAGACGCTGCTGATGGACACCTTCCTGCCGCAGGGCCACTGGGCGCTCGCACCGCAGGAATCGCTCACCACCTATCCGTTCGACCCCGAGAAGGGCAATGCGCTGCTGACCGAAGCCGGCTGGCTGGGCGAGCCGGGCGCAGTGCGCGCCAACGATGCGGGTTCGCCGCTGTTCCTCGAGTTCACCACCACCAACGCCCAGTTCCGCCAGACCTGGGCCTCGGTGCTCGAGCAGCAGTTGCTCAACAACTGTGGCATCCAGATCAGCCGCAAGCACGCGCCCGCCTCGTGGTGGTTCGGCGACACCACCGGCCTGTCGCGGCGCGACTTCGAGCTCGGCGCATTCGCCTGGGTCGGCCAGATCGATCCGGGTGGCGTGTCGCTGTATGCCTGCAACCAGATCCCATTCCCATCGAATAACTGGGAAGGCCAGAACTCGATGGGCTGGTGCAACGAGGCGGCCAGCAAGGCGATCATCGCTGCCAACAACACGTTGAATCGCGAAGAGCGCATCAAGCAGTACGCCATCGTCCAGCAGGAGTTCACCAAGGACATGGTGAGCCTGCCGTTGTTCAACCGCCTCGAGGCTGCGGCGGCGAGCAACAACCTCGAGAACTTCCGCCCCGACTCGACCGAATACGTCACGGCGAACGCGGCAGAGTGGAAGCTGAAGGACGGCGGCACCAGCGTGGTGATGGGCTTCACCCAGGAGCCGGCCTCGCTGTTCGGCCTGGTCGAGAGCGCCGCCGTCACCGCGATGGTCGGCGAGTTCCTCGGCCAGAGCGCCACGTCGTACAGCTACGACTACCAGCCGGTGCTGCTCAAGAGCCTGCCGACCATCGACAACGGTGAGGCCACCAACACCGAAGTCGAAGTCAAGGCGGGCGACAAGGTGTGGAGCACCGCCGGCGAGGCCGTCGATCTCGCACCGGGCGTCGAAGTCACCACGTCGACCGGTGAGACGGTGGTCTACGAGAGTGGCACGCTGAAGATGAACCAGCTCACCACCAATTTCTCGTGGATCGACGGCATCACGTGGCAGGACGGCGAGCCGCTGAAGCAGGCCGACATGGAACTGGCCTACGCCATCGACTGCAACCCCGACTCGGGGGCGACCAGCCTGGTGGTGTGCAATTCGTTCCAGAACGTGAACTTCACCAGCGACACGGCGTACAGCATCACCTATCTGCCGGGCGCGCAGTGGCCCGAGTACTTCGCCATCGGCATCGGCGTCTATCCGTCGCATCTGGTGCTGTCGGACGGCCGCAAGTTGGCCGACGTGCCGGCCGCCGAGTGGGCCACCCTGCCGGAGATCGCCGAGAAGCCCCTGAGCATTGGGCCGTACGTGATCGACAGCTGGGAAAAGGGCCAGCGCATGGTCCTCAAGGCAAACCCGAACTACGTCAAGGGTGAGCCGGCGGTGAAGGAGATCACCATCAAGTTCATCGCCGACAGCCAGCAGGCCGTCTCGCAGTTGCTGACCGGCGACGTCGACATCCTCGATGCCACCACGCTCGGCGCGGGCGCCGAAGTCGAGACGGTACTGAAGGCAGCGGCCGAGGGCAAGGTTCAGGCGACCGTGGTCGCCAGCGCCACCTGGGAGCACGTCGACTTCAATCTGTTCGTCCGCTGACCTCCGGCGGCGTTCGCAGGCATCTGCCCAGAGCCAGGTGCCTGCGCCGCTCGTCCGCCGATCCCCGGTGTGGCACGTGATCCATCCGAGCGCTGCGCAGACGCGCGGGAGCCCACCATGGCAGCATTTCTGATCCGGCGCATCGCCCAGATGATCATCGTCATCCTGCTCTCGTCGGTCGTCTCGTATGCGTTGCTGAACATCGCACCGGGCGGCCCGCTCACGTTCCTGCGCGAGATGAACAACAGCGGCCGGACGCGCGTGACGCCGGAGGACGTCGCCCGGATCAAGGCGCGATTCGAGCTCGACCTCGATCTGCACATCCGGTTCTCGCGCTGGCTGATCGGCGTGCCCGACGGCCCGCTGGTGATCGGTGGCCAGACCTACCTCGCCGACTGGGTGATCGGCTGCAAGACGCCCGGCAAGGTGCGGTTGCGCTACCCCGATGGCACCACCGAGATCATCGAAGAGGGGTGTGCCGCCCCGCTGACGCTGCAGGATCTGGTCGATGGCCCGCCGCGGCGGGATAGCCGTGGCATCCTGTTCGGCGATTTTGGCCTGTCTCAGGCGATCCTGCGCGATCGGCCGATCACGGTGCTGATCGAGAGCCGACTGCCCTATACGATCGCACTGATGGGGATGTCGACGCTGCTCTCGATCCTGATCGGCGTGCCGATCGGCGTGTACTCGGCGGTGCGCCAGTATTCGCGCTTCGATTATACGATGACGACCATGGCGTTTCTTGGCGCCTCGCTGCCGACATTCTTCGTCGGCATCATGGCCATCCTGATCTTCGCCATCGGAGCGAAGGGTGCAGGATTGCCATATTTACCCCCGGGCGATGCCTCAGCGGCACGTGATTATGTCGTTCCGCTGCTCGGCACCATCACAAAAGAGAGCCCACTCGACTACGTGTTGCACTTCATCATGCCATGTGGCATTCTGGTGTTCACCAGCGTCGCGGGCTGGAGCCGTTTTGTGCGTGCCAGCATGCTCGATGTGATGAAGCAGGACTACGTGCGCACGGCGCGGGCGAAGGGCGTACGCGAGCGTATCGTCATCCTGAAGCACGCCCTGCGCAATGCGCTCATCCCCTTCATCACCTTGCTGGCCGGCACATTGCCGGGATTATTCGCCGGAGCGATCATCACCGAGACGATCTTCAACTGGCCGGGCATGGGGCGGCTGCTGATCGATGCGCTGGGGCGCTTCGACTACACCGTCGCGATGGCCGTGCTCTATGTGACGATCGTCCTGACGATGATCGGCTATCTGCTGTCGGATGTGCTGTACACCATCGTCGATCCGCGCATCCGGCTGAACTGACCGCTGTCGCATGCCGGGCGATGGCCACCAGCGCCCGGCACGCATGTCGCGCAATCATCGCTCCGCGCCCGGGCCAGCTATATGCGGAGCGACCGACCGAATGGAACGGGCATGACGACGCAGGTGATTGCCGTAGAGCAACCAGTGGAACGGCCAGTCGAGAGTCAGTGGTCGATCGTCCGTCGGCGCTTCCTGCGCCACCGGATGGCGGTCTCGAGCCTGATCCTGCTGGTCGTGCTGTTCGGCGCCTCGTTGCTGGCGCCGTGGATCGCGCCATTCCCCCGCGACGCGATCGATCTGAACGCCCAGTTTCTGGCGCCGATGTCGCGCAACCCGGCGACGGGTGCGCTGCACATACTCGGCACCGATCACATCGGTCGTGATCTGTTCACCCGCGTGCTGTACTCGGCGCGCATCTCGCTGATGCTGGCCGTGCTGGTGGCGACGCTCACATCGGTGATCGGCGCCATCATGGGGCTGCTGGCCGGCTACTATCTGGGGTGGGTCGACACGCTGATCACCCGCTCGCTCGAGTTCATCTCGACGTTTCCCTTCCTCACCATCCTGCTCATCCTCACCTCGCTGCTGCTGCAGAGCCCCGACCTGATCCCGATCCCCGGGGCATTCATCGCACTGATCCAGTACGGCACCGGCGTCCCCGGCGACGAGGCGGCATCGCTGGCCCTGATCGTACTGGCGCTCGCGGTGTTGTCCTGGACGGGCACCGCGCGGCTGATGCGGGGCATGGTGCTGTCGGTACGCGAGCAGCCGTTCATCGAATCGGCGCGGGCGCTGGGCGCCTCGAACCGGCGCATCATCATGCGGCACGTGCTGCCCAACTCGCTGCCACCGCTGATCGTCGACTACACGCTGGCGATCAATGGCGTGCTGGTGCTCGAGTCGGCACTCAGCTTCCTCGGCTACGGCGTGCAGGATCCCACGCCAACCTGGGGCAATATTCTGGCGATCGCCGAGAGCAACATGCTCAATCACCCCTGGATGCCGCTGGTCCCCGGCATCCCGCTGGTGATCGCGGCATTGGCGGTCAACTTCGTCGGCGATGGCATCCGCGATGCGTTTGATCCGCGCTCGGTGCTCGGCGGTGCAGGGGCGACCGGGTGATGGGCTGCGCACACGCCGGACCGATGGCTGATATGATGGTGATGATGCTCCTGCGGCGGTGCGCCGATGCGCCGGCCGGCCGCAGCAGCACCGATGGGTGGCACTGATGACCAGCGCGACACCACGTGATGCCGCCGCACCACCGCTGCTGGAGGTGCGCGGGCTGAAGACCCATTTCTTCACCGAAGAGGGCGTCGTCCAGGCGGTCGACGGCGTCGACCTCGAGCTGCGCCGCGGCGAGACGCTGGGACTGGTCGGCGAGAGCGGCTCGGGCAAGAGCGTGACGTCGCTCTCGATCATGCGTCTGATCGCCTATCCGGGGCGCATCGTCGAGGGATCGGTACACTTCGATGGCCGCGACCTGGCCGGGCTCGATGATGAGGCGATGCGGCAGATTCGCGGCAATCGCATCTCGATGGTCTTCCAGCAACCCACCACCTGCCTCAATCCGGTCTTTCGCGTCGGCGAACAGATCATCGAGGCGCTGCAGATCCATCGCTCGCTGACGCGCGAGGCGGCGCATGTCCGCTGCCGCGAGCTGATGGCGCTGGTCGGCCTGCCCGATCCCGAGCGCCGCATGGCCCAGTACCCCCACGAGCTGTCGGGCGGCCAGTGCCAGCGCGTGATGATCGCGATGGCGCTGGCATGCGATCCGGAGCTGCTGATCGCCGACGAGCCGACGACCGCGCTCGACGTGACCATCCAGGCCCAGATCCTCGATCTGATGCGCGGGCTGCGCGAGCAGATCCAGACCGCCATCATCCTCATCACGCATGATCTCGGCGTCGTCGCCGAGATGGCCGACCGCATCGCAGTGATGTACGCCGGCCAGATCGTCGAGACCGCCGACGTCCGCACCCTGTTTCGCGATCCCCAGCACCCGTACACCCAGGGACTGCTGGCATCCATTCCGATGCCCGGCGATGTCCGCGACGAGCTCGCCGCCATCCCTGGCACGGTGCCGAGCCTGATCTCACCTCCGGTCGGTTGTCGCTTCGCCGACCGCTGTGCCCGGCGCATGCCGCGCTGTGACGAAGCGCCGCCGATGATCAGCCTCGCCGCGGATCGCAAGGTTCGCTGCTGGCTCCATGATGCTGCCCATGAGCACTGAACGGCCCCTCATCGAGGTTCGCGATCTCGTCAAGCACTTCCCGGTGCGTGGCGGCGTGCTGCGCCGCACCGTCGCACAGGTCAAGGCAGTCGACGGCGTGAGTTTCGACATCCGGCGCGGCGAGACCCTCGGCCTGGTGGGCGAGAGCGGCTGCGGCAAGACGACCACCGGGCGCGTACTGCTGCGCCTCGAGCCGGCGACGGCCGGGTCGGTCACCTTCGACGGCACCGATGTGCTGCGGGCTCCGGCGCGCACCATCAAGGCGTTGCGCCGCGACATGCAGATCGTCTTCCAGGATCCCTACGCCTCGCTGGATCCGCGCATCACCATCGGCGAGAGCATCGCCGAGGGGCTCGAGATCCACCGCATCGGCACGCGTGCGACGCGGGTCGATATGGTGCGCGAGGTGCTCGGCAAGGTCGGCCTGCATCCATCGAGCATGGCGCGTTTCCCCCACGAGTTTTCGGGTGGCCAGCGGCAGCGCATCGGCATCGCCCGCGCGCTGGTGCTCAACCCCAGGCTGATCGTGTGTGATGAGCCGGTCTCGGCGCTTGATGTCTCGATCCAGTCGCAGGTGCTCAACCTGCTGCGCGCGTTGCAGGCCGAATTCGGGCTGACCTATCTGTTCATCGCCCACAACCTGAGCGTCGTCGAGCACATCAGCAACCGCGTCGGCGTGATGTACCTGGGCAAACTGGTCGAGATCGCCGAACGGCGCGAACTGTTCCGCCGACCGCGCCACCCGTACACCCGCGCGCTGATCTCGGCCATCCCGGTCGCCAATCCCGAACACCGCCGTGAGCGGATCATCCTGCAGGGCGATGTCCCGAGCCCGATCAACCCACCGGGTGGCTGCCGCTTTCACCCGCGCTGCTGGATGGCGCGCGAGATCTGCCGCACCGTCGAGCCGGCGTTCGAGCAACGCGCGCCGGGGCACTGGTCGGCCTGCCATTTCGCCGATGACGTGACATAGGTGTCCGAGACGAGAAGGAGCACGCATGGCCACTTCGCCGCTACTCAGTGTTGAGCACCTCGAGGTGCAATTCAAGACGCAGGACGGAATCGTGCGCGCGGTGAACGATGTCACGTTCCACGTTGATCGTGGCGAGACGCTCGGCATCGTCGGCGAGAGCGGTTCCGGCAAGAGCGTGACGGCGATGTCGCTGATGCGCTTGATCCCGAACCCGCCCGGCAAGATCGCGGGCGGCCGCGTGATGTTCGACGGCGAGGACCTGCTGCAGCTATCCGAGCCCGACATGCGCCACATTCGTGGCAACCGGATCGCAATGATCTTCCAGGACCCGATGACATCGCTCAATCCGGTGCTGACGATCGGGCGCCAGATCACCGAGTCGCTGGAATTGCACATGAAGCTGTCGAACCGCGAGGCACGGCGGCGGGCGGTCGAACTGCTGCAGATGGTCGGCATTCCCAGCGCCGACCGGCGGCTGGATGATTATCCGCACCAGTTCTCGGGCGGCATGCGCCAGCGCGTGATGATCGCGATGGGGCTGTCGTGCAATCCCGAACTGCTGATCGCCGACGAGCCGACGACGGCGCTCGACGTCACGATCCAGGCCCAGATCCTGGAGTTGATCAAACGACTGCAGCACGAGCTCGGCACGGCGGTGATCATCATCACCCACGACCTCGGCGTCGTCGCCGGGATGGCCGATCGCGTCCAGGTGATGTATGCCGGTCGGATCGTCGAGGAAGGGCCGACCAGCGAGATCTTCGCGCAGCCGCGCATGCCGTATACCATCGGTCTGCTGCGCTCGATCCCGCGGCTCGACGACGAACAGGGGCGTAAACTCAACCCTATTCGCGGTCTCCCGCCAGATCTGATCAACCTGCCGCAGATCTGCCCGTTCAGCCCGCGCTGCGACTACTTCCAGGCGGGCCAGTGCGACGCACAGGTGCCGCCGCTGCGCGACGTGGCGCCCGACCATCGGGCGGCGTGTCTGTTCGATATCACGCTGGAGACGCCGGTCACCGCTGGTGATCCGGTGTCGGCGTGAGCCGCAGCCCGACCGATTCGTGGCGAATTGACCGCACCGCGTGCGGCGAAGCGACAGAGGAGCACTGATGACAGCGGAGACACGTTCGGGCGGCGATGCCCTGATCCAGGTGCAGAACCTCAAGATGCACTTCCCGGTGACGAAGGGCATCATCCTCAAGCGCACCGTCGGTGCGGTGAAGGCGGTCGATGGGCTCAACTTCTCAATCCGCAAGGGCGAGACGCTCGGCCTGGTGGGTGAGAGTGGCTGCGGCAAGTCGACGACCGGCCGGGCGATCCTGCAACTGCACCGGCCGACCGACGGCGAGGTGCTGTTTCGCGACAGCGACAGCGGCACGGTCCACGATCTGACCAGGCTCAACGGCGAGGCACTGCGCCGGATGCGCCGCAAGGTGCAGATGATCTTCCAGGACCCGTATGCGTCGCTCAATCCGCGCATGACGGTGGGCGACATCATCGGCGAGCCGATCGCAGTCCATGGGTTGCGGCAGGGCAAGGCGGCGATCCGCGAGCGTGTCCAGGAATTGCTGTCGCTCGTGGGGCTGAACCCATACTTCGTCAACCGCTACCCGCACGAGTTCTCGGGCGGTCAGCGGCAGCGCATCGGCATCGCCCGCGCGCTGGCGGTCGAGCCGGAGTTCGTGGTGTGCGACGAGCCGGTCTCGGCGCTGGACGTGTCGATCCAGGCGCAGGTGATCAATCTGCTGGAGGATCTGCAGGATCGGCTGGGGCTGACGTACCTGTTCATCGCGCACGGTCTGGCGGTAGTGAAGCACATCAGCGACCGGGTGGCGGTGATGTATCTGGGCAAGGTGGTGGAGTTGGCCGAGGGGCGCAAGCTCTACAGCGTGCCGCGCCATCCGTACACCCAGGCGCTGCTGTCGGCGGTGCCGATCCCGGACCCGGTGGTCGAGCGCCAGCGCCGCCGCATCATCCTTGAGGGTGACGTCCCGAGTCCGATCAATCCGCCGTCGGGCTGCCACTTCCACACGCGCTGCCCGATCGCATTCGAGCGCTGCAAGCAGGAGGAGCCACCGTTCGTCGAGTACGAGCCGGGGCATTATGCGGCGTGCTGGCGCGCCAGCGAGTCGATCGAACTGATGGAGCGGGCGGCGACGGTGGCGCAGTCGGCGGCGTTTGTGCGGCCGGCGGCGAGCGGCGCGTGAGTCGCTGAGGGCGGTGGGCGCCACGCGCCGGCAGGGTTCGGCGCGTGGCGTACGCACGGGCCCGGGCGCGGGCGCCCCATGATGATTGAGCCACGGGAAAGCATCACACCATGACCAGCGAACGTTCCGTCTACCTCGACCACGCGGCGACGACGCCGATCGACCCCGCCGTGCTGGCGGCGATGGTTGCGCAGTTGGAGGCGGGCGCAGCCAATCCCTCGAGCATTCACCGCGCCGGCCGCCAGGCGCTGGCAGCGCTGGATCGTGCGCGCGAGGCGGTGGCCACGGTGCTCGGCGCGACGCCCCGCGAGATCATCTTCACGGCGAGCGGCTCGGAGAGCGACAACCTGGCGCTGAAAGGGATCGTGCGGGCGCTACGGCGCGCCGGCCGTGGCGCACACCTGGTCGTCAGCGCGATCGAGCATCACGCGGTGCTGCATGCGGCAGCAGCGCTCGAGCGCGAAGGCTGCAGCGTGACGACCGTGCCGGTCGATCACGACGGGCTGGTCGATCCGGCGGCGGTGGCTGCGGCGCTGCGCGACGACACGCTGCTGGTGTCGGTAATGCTGGCGAACAACGAGATCGGCACCATCCAGCCGATCGCCGAGATCGCGGCACACTGCCGCGCCCGCGGCGTGCTGATGCACAGCGACGCCGTCCAGGCGGTGGGCGCCGTGCCGATCAATGTCGATGCGCTGGGCGTCGACGCGCTGACCATCGCCGCGCACAAGTTCCATGGCCCGCCCGGCATCGGTGCACTCTATGTGCGGCGCGGCACGCCCCTCGAGCCGCTGGTCGATGGCGGTGGCCAGGAGCGGCGGCGGCGTGCCGGCACCGAGCCGGTCGCGGCAGCGGTGGGCATGGCGCTGGCGCTGCAACTGGCAGAGCAGCGCCGTGAGGCGACCGCAGCGCACTGCCGGCTGCTGCGCGACCAACTGATCACGGGTTTGCTGGAGCGCATCCCCGACAGTTGGCTGAACGGCCATGCGACCCGGCGGCTGCCCAACAACGTCAACCTGGGATTCGCCGCCATCGAGGGCGAGAGTATGCTGCTCCTGCTCGACCAGGCCGGCATCGCGGCCTCGAGCGGCGCGGCGTGCTCGGCCGGCTCGCTCGAGGCGTCGCATGTCCTGCTGGCGCTCGGGCTCGACGAACGCCGGGCGCTGGGTTCGCTGCGGCTCAGCGTCGGCCGCTCCACCAGCGCCGATGATGTGCAGTATGTGCTGGCGCGCGTGCCGCCGATCGTCGCCCGCCTGCGCAGTTTCGGCTGACGATGGCGCGCAGCGGCCGCCGCGGACACGGCGCGTCACCGTCGGCTGCGAACGCTGCTGGCTTCACGATTCCACGGCAGTGAACTCCAGCGTCACCTCGACGGTATCCTCGACCTCGACGAAGCCCCCGATCGACGGCGGCTCGAAGCCAAAGTCCGACATCGCGACCGTCCCCACGGCCGTGCCGGTGACGGTGTCGCCGGCGAGTACGCCAGTCACCGCGAAGGTCACCGGCCGGGTGACATCGCGAATCGTCAGGTCGCCGACCAGATCGAACTGAACCTGCTCGCCGTCGGTGTACTGCTCGGGCAACCCGGTGGCACCAGTCGAGACGAACCGCGCGATCGGGAAGCGCGCCGACTCGAGCCATTCGTTGCGGATGCGGTTGTCGCGCCGCGGATCATCGCTGGTCAGGCTCGCCAGGTTCACCGTGATCTCGGTGACCTCGCCGGTCGGCTGGCCGTCTGTGGTGAACCGGAAGCTCCCCTCGATCTCCTGGGTCACGCCAATCGCGCGAAAGGGCAGATTCTGTCGGAGAAAGATCTCCTGCACCGCATAGGACGCAGTGGTCTGTTCGGGAACGATGCGAAACTCGCGGTAGCCGGCGGTCGCCTCAGGCATGGCGGTCGCCTCAGGCATGGCGGTCGCCTCAGGCATGGCGGTCGCCTCAGGCATGGCGGTCGCCTCAGGCATGGCGGTCGCCTCAGGCATGGCGGTCGCCTCAGGCA